>BNWW01000058.1 GCA_025999115.1 Bacteroidia bacterium | reverse complement strand
AACAATCGCCGGAATCGACAATGTAATTATTTCCAATACCGGCTACACGGGTTGCGGCGGCTTTGAATTGTATTTCTATCCGCAATATTCCGAACAAATCTGGAAAGCGATTTTTGAAGCGGGCGCCGAATTTAATATCAAACCCATCGGATTGGGAGCACGCGACACATTGCGTTTGGAAGCCGGTTTCCCATTGTACGGCAACGAGTTAGATGATACCACCTCGCCCCTGCAAGCCGGTTTGGGATGGATAACCAAATTCGTAGATGGCAATAATTTCATTTCCCGCTCCATTTTAGAAACGGAAAAACAAAACGGCTCGTCCCAAAAATTAATCAGTTTTGAAATGGTCGGCAAAGGCATCGCCCGCCACGGCTACGAAATCGTGAACGCCGAAGGAGAAATCATCGGAACAGTTACTTCCGGATCCATTTCTCCTTACACAAAAAAAGCCATCGCAAACGGTTATGTGAAACCGGAATATGCGGCTGTCGGAACACCGGTTTTCATCCGCATTCGCGAAAAAAATATTGAGGCACAGGTTGTAAAACCGCCTTTCCGAAAAAAATAACAATATTTTGTTACCTTTTGAAACGCATTTACGTCTTCTATTACAAAGGGGGTTCTAAATTTATTAATTTAAAAATGAAAATCATGAAAAAAATGATGTTATCTTTTGTAGTGTTGACGGCTTTATGCGTTTCCTCGTGTGCAACTACCTGCCGGCCAAGTTCCAACCAACAAATTTTATCGGCTTTAGCGGACAACGACGATGTAACGAACTTGTCGGTAGGTTCTTTCGGAATGTTTTTTGTGAAAATGCTCGGCGGATTTGATGAATTACCTGCACTGAAAGGAATTAAAGGAGTAGAAATTTTATCCGTCAGCGACGAATGTCCGAAACACCGCCGTGAAAAAATTAACCAACAAATCGCGAGTTTGTCCGACGACGGCGAATATTCGACATTGTTGCAAGTGAAAGACAAGGAAGATAAAGTGCGGATGTTTGTCCGGCAAGACAATGACTTTGTGAACGAATTGCTGTTGGCCGTCGTTTCCGACAATGACGATTCGGCTGTTATCCGCATCAAAGGCAAAATCAAACTTTCGGATGTACAGGAAATGGTCGAAAAAACGCAAATCAAAACATCGAAAAAAGATTGACGCATGGATGCCGCAACATTCAAACAAATATATCTTCCGCTGCACGTTTCCCTCTACCGAATGGCTTTTCATTTGGTTGGAAATCAGGAAGATGCGGAAGATTTAGTACAGGAATGTTACATCAAACTATGGCAGTTGCGACACGATATGCAATCGATTCAAAATCCGGAAAGTTTTTCGATTACAATGATTAAAAATTTCAGTCTGGACTTTTTACGGAAAACGAAACCGGAAACCATTTCCACCGAAATGCTTCAAATCGGCGTCCAATCGAGCGAAAAACAAATCGAACAACGCGACGAATTGGAAAAAATCCAAATAATTGTCAACCAATTGCCTGCGAAACAAAAACAAGTCGTGAAATTGAAATATTGGAACGATTTACCCGACGAAGACATCGCCCGTCAAACCGGATTGCAGCGCGGAAATATCAAAATGATACTCTCTCGAACACGCAAACTGATTCAAGAACAATACTTTAAATGGGAACAAAGATGAAAGAAGAAGAAATTATCATCCCCAAGGGATTGGAAAAAAAATTGGAAAATTTAATTGATCACTTGGCTGAACAGGAAGCGCAAACGAAACGCCGCCGGCTATGGATTGGCACATTCGGCGCAGCTGCAAGCATTGCCTTGTTGATTTCGACCGGTGTATGGTTTCATACGAAACAAAACAACGACAAGTTATTAACGGCGTACAATATCGAAAATTCCGGACAAGCCTATCTCGAAGCCCAAAAAGCATTGGAAAAAGTGTCACTCAACTTCAATAAAGGCGTAAACCAACTAGTTTGCGTTTCGGAAAATCTGGATAAAACAAATCATATATTGGATAAAACATTTAAAAAATAAGAAAATGAAAATCAAACTTATTACTGCAATATTATTGCTGAATATCATCGGCGTACCGGCACAAGATTTATTTGACAAACTGGCCGATAATGAACACATTACATCAGTTTATATCTCCAAAGCGCTACTGAATATGTTCCCCGCAATGGCCGATAAAGTGGATGTGGATGGCGTGGACATTCACAAAATTGTGAATAAATTGGAACAAATCGACATTTACACCTCGGAAAACAAAGAAGCCATGCAACTGATTCGCACCGAAGCGAAAAAACTGCAAACCTCAAACAAATCGTTTGAGGTGTTGATGAAAATCAAAGACGACGGCGAAGATGTGATTTTTTATGCCGAAAAAGCGGATAAAAACAAATTCAAATCGCTCGTCATGTTTGTGGATAGCGCCGACGAATGTGTTTTGATTCGTCTTTTAGGCAATTTTACCGCTGAAGACATTCAGGAAATTACCAAAAAATAGATTATTTTATCGTCAAAAAAGGGGCATTCGTCGAAAAAATGTCCCTTTTCGACGAATTTTTATCGCATACACGACTTCGATTGCCTACCTTTGTCCCGTCAAATTAAAAATAAATTTTTATGAAAAAGTTAATTACCGGCGTTCTTATTACATTATTGGGCGCATTTTTGTTACTCAATCATTTTGATTTTTTTGAAGATTGGGTACCTAAAGTGATTCTTTCGTGGCCGTCCTTGTTGGCTGCTATCGGATTTGTGTTTTTGTTCGACCGCAAAGACGGACATAACACGGTGGGATTTGTTCTGTTAGTTATCGCGGCTTTTTTCCTAATTCCACGCATTTGGGATCTAAATATGCGAGGCATTACCCTGCCTGTGCTGATTATTGCCGCCGGGATTGCATTGACCTTGAAGGCCGTTCGCCGGAAAAAATTCACAGAGAATTCCGAATATTGTCAAGGAGGATGGAAAGGGAAAAACTTTCAAAATTCGTCGTTCGATAACACAACGATTACGGGCGGTGTGGTAAAACGGGAATACGTTTTCAACGGTTCTAAAGAAAAATGGACTTACGGAAAACTACGCAACGTCGTGATTGAAGCTGTTTTCAGCGGTGTGGAATTGGATTTCACACAAACCGAATTGGCCGACGATATCAAAGTGGCGGCGCACATCAAAGTTTCGGCCGTTTTCAGCGGCATAACGCTTTATGTACCCGACGATTGGAATATTATGGTACAAAAAACCGGCGTTTTCGGCGGATTTGTCGATAATCGTCCTCGCAGTTGCGAACAAAACGTCAATAAAGACAAACTTGTGATTTTGGAACTGGAAGCGGTATTCGGCGGCGGCGAAATCAAATGTTATGAATAATTTTTGGAGCAGGAAATTTCTTACTCACATCGTTTACGGAAGCATTTGGGTTATTTTGAAAATAATCCAAATGCCGTTTAATATTATCACGAGACTATTACTGAACATCAAATTGATATTATCTTATTATATTGATTTTACGGCGAAAGCGTGGAAAACACCTTCGGAAGATTCCGAACCTATTGAAAACGCTACCGTTCCCATCCAAAAACTGACGCGCATCAGTGTAAAAAAACAACAGGAAATCCGCTTTTTACCGGTCGAACAAATTTATTGCATTGAAGCCAACGGCGATTATGTTTTAATCCACACATCCGAAACCAAATATCTGAAAGACAAGACGATGAAGTATTGGGAAATGAATCTTCCCGACGATTTATTCGTCCGCATCCATCGTTCGTTTATTGTGAATATCGAAGCGATTGCCAAAATCGAATTGTACGAGAAAGAAAGTTATAAGGTGCTATTAAAAAGCGGCGCAAGCATTAAAGCCAGCGCCGCAGGATATAAATTGTTACGACAGCAAATGTAAAATTTTATTTTTTGTCGCGATCGTGAGAACCTCCTCTGCGGCTGTTTCTTCTATCGCCACCTCTGTCGCCGCGATCTCTGCGTTCGCCTCTGTCGCCACGATCGCCACGCGGACCACGATCTCCTCTTTCGCCACCGCGTTCACTACGGTTACTTCCGGTTTCTTTGGCGGCTGCAAATTGCGGAGACAAATCCCGTTTGCCATACACTTCACCGCGGCAAATCCATACTTTGATACCGAGTAAACCTACTTTCGTAAGCGCTTCGCCCAAAGCATAGTCGATGTCGGCACGCAAGGTGTGCAATGGAGTACGACCCTCTTTATACATTTCGGAACGAGCCATTTCGGCGCCGTTCAAACGACCGGAGATTTGTACTTTGATGCCTTCGGCGCCCATACGCATCGTAGAAGCAATGGCGGTTTTAATCGCACGGCGATAAGCCATTTTGCCTTCCAATTGACGGGCGATATTGTTTGCAACGATGGTTGCATCCAATTCGGGGCGTTTCACTTCAAAGATATTGATTTGAATTTCCTTGTCGGTAATTTTTTTCAATTCTTCTTTCAATTTATCTACTTCTTGGCCGCCTTTACCGATGATTACGCCCGGACGAGCGGTACAAACGGTAATGGTTACCAATTTCAAGGTGCGTTCAATAACAATACGAGATACACTTGCTTTGGCAAGACGGGCATTCAAATATTTGCGAATTTTGCTGTCTTCATACAATGTATCGCCATAGTTATTGCCGCCATACCAATTGGAATCCCATCCGCGGATGATTCCCAAACGATTACTTATCGGATTTACTTTTTGTCCCATTGAGCAATTAATTTTGTATTTCGTTTTTTGTATCTACAAACAATGTAACATGGTTGGAACGTTTACGAACCCGGTAACCCCGACCTTGGGGCGCCGGACGCATCCGTTTCAGCATCGTAGCGGAATCTACACTCACGTTTGTTACATATAACTCTCCATTTGCTGCCTGACGGCCTGTTTTTTGTTCCCAGTTGGCAATGGCCGATTTAAGCAATTTTTCCACTTTGGCAGCGGCCTCTTTGTTCGAAAATTTCAAAACGCCTAATGCACGAAAAGCTTCCATTCCGCGAATCATGTCAGCCACAAGGCGCATTTTCCGGGGAGAAGTCGGCACATTGTTCAATTTCGCGAAATATTCCGTTTTACGAGCTTCTTTTCTCGCTTCTGCTGCGATATGTTTTCTTTTTCCCATAATTTAATTACTTTTTCTTGTTACCGGCATGACCACGGAATTGGCGGGTGGGAGAAAATTCGCCCAATTTATGGCCAACCATATTTTCCGTAATATACACAGGAATAAATTTATTACCATTGTGAACAGCCACAGTATGCCCAACAAAATCAGGAGAAATCATTGAAGCTCTTGCCCATGTCTTCACGACCGTTTTTTTGCCGCCTTCATTCATCGCCAGAATTTTCTTTTCCAACTTGATATTGATATACGGACCTTTTTTTAATGAACGACTCATAATTTACACTTAATTTTAATCAGGTTATTTTTTTCTTCTTTCAATGATGTACTTAGAAGAATGTTTTTTCGGTGCTCGTGTTTTCAAGCCCTTAGCATACAATCCTTTACGCGAACGAGGATGTCCTCCTGAGGCGCGGCCTTCGCCACCACCCATCGGATGATCTACCGGGTTCATTACCACACCACGAACGCGCGGACGGCGTCCTAACCAACGGGTGCGACCCGCTTTTCCTGATTTTTCCAAAGCATGATCTGAGTTGCCCACGCTACCAATGGTAGCTTTACAAGCCGATAAGATTTTCCGTGTTTCGCCCGAAGGCATTTTCAAGATGGCGTAATCGCCTTCACGGGAAACTACTTGAGCAAACGCTCCTGCCGAACGAGCCATTTTCGCTCCCTGTCCCGGACGTAATTCGATGTTGTGAATCAACGTACCCAGCGGGATGTTGGCCAAAGGAAGTGCATTACCTATTTCCGGCGCTGCATCTTTCCCTGAAATCACTGTTTGGTTTACTTCCAAACCGTTAGGAGCAATGATATACGTTTTTGCTCCATCGGCATAATACAACAAAGCAATGCGAGCCGAACGATTCGGATCATACTCGATTGATTTTACTGTTGCAGGAACACCATCTTTATTTCGCTTGAAATCGATTAAACGGTAACGGCGTTTGTGGCCTCCACCAATCTGGCGCATCGTGCGATGTCCTTCTTCGTTTCGTCCACCCGTTTTGTATTTACCGTAAACAAGCGATTTTTCCGGTACGGAAGCAGTGATTTCACTAAACGTACCGATAATCTTGTGTCTTTGCCCCGGTGTTGTGGGCTTTAATTTTCTGATTCCCATTTATTTTGAATTAAATGTTTGCAAAAAAGTCAATAGTTTCCCCTTCTTTTAACGTGATAATCGCTTTTTTGAAGGAAGATTCTCTTCCGGTTACTACTCCCGATTTGGTATAGCGCGATTTGCGTTTGCCGTCGTAATTCATGGTGTTTACTTTCTCCACTTTTACGCCGTATAATCCTTCAACCGCTGCTTTGATTTCCAACTTGTTAGCATCGGGAGAAACACGAAAACCGACACGATTGGCTTTTTTCTCCGTAATCTGTGTTTGTTTTTCCGTTACGATAGGCTTAATAATAATTCCCATTTTCTTTTCCTCCTTCTATTAAAAGTTATTCATCGCGCTTACCGAACTTTCCAATACCACCAAGTGAGCGGCATCCAACACTTTGTAAGTGTTTAATTCGGAAACAGTTGTTATATTCGCTTTTTGCAGGTTACGAGCCGACAAGAAGAGGTTGTCGTTGTTTTCAGGCAACACGAACAGAACTTTTTTACCGGCAATGTTCAAATTTTTAGTCAAAGCCACAAATTCTTTGGTTTTTGGGGCTTCAAATGAAAAATCTTCCACTACAGTAATTGCTTCCTGTTGCGCTTTGTACGACAAGGCCGATTTACGCGCCAATGCTTTTTCTTTCTTGTTCAATTTGAACTCGTAATCGCGAGGTTTGGGACCGAATACACGGCTACCACCCATAACCGGAGAATTAATATCTCCATGACGAGCACCGCCGCCGCCTTTTTGACGACCCAATTTGCGGGTACTACCGGAAGCTTCGCTTCTTTCTTTCGATTTAGCAGTGCCTTGACGTTGGTTGGCCAGATATTGTTTTACATCGAGGTAAATCACGTGGTCGTTCGGTTCAATGCCAAAGACGCCTTCTTTGAGAGTTACCTTTTTACCGGTTTCTTCTCCTTTAATATTATATACGCTTATTTCCATTATTTTTGAACTACTACGATTGAACCTTTTGCACCCGGAATAGAACCTTTTACTAATAAAAGATTGTGTTCGGGAATTAATTTGATCACTTCCAAGTTTTGTACGGTTACCCTGTGGTCGCCCATTTGGCCTGCCATACGCGTTCCTTTGAATACCTTAGCCGGATACGAACAAGCTCCGATAGAACCCGGGTGCCGTTGCCGGTCGCTCTGTCCTAATGTTGCTTCCCCTACTCCTTTGAATCCGTGGCGTCTAACAACCCCTTGGAATCCTTTACCTTTCGATGTACCGATTACATCAACATACAATTCACCGCTGAGGTAATCGACTGTGATTACATCTCCGGCCTTGTAGGCTCCTTGATCTTTGAACTCAACCAAGTGTCGCTTGGGTGTTACTCCCGCTTTTTTGAAGTGGCCCTGTTCAGGTTTGGAGGTATGCTTTTCTTTCTTGTCCTCAAAACCTAATTGAACCGCTTCGTAACCGTCTTTATCAACGGTTTTTACTTGAGTAACCACGCAAGGACCTACTTCAATAACAGTGCATGGAAGATTTTTTCCCTCGGCACTGAAAACGGATGTCATTCCGATTTTCTTTCCTATCAATCCTGGCATTTCAACTTTGTTATTAATTAATACTCAACCCGTTCCGGCAAAAGATGCACAAAACGGGTGGCAAAGGTAGATATTTTTCTTGATAATACAAAAAAAATAATTGCTTTATTTTTATTTTTTTCAGATTAAGCATTCGTTACACATCGAATGCTCTGTCCATAGGCTCTGCCATCTATATCTACTGTTAAAACCGAACCACTGCCGGATTTAAGACCAAAGGCCATTGTGTAAGCCCCTCCACTGCCCGGCGTGCTACTCCAATAATATCCGGCTACGGCCGCTGATATATTACCGCCGCTGCTGCCGGAACCTCGATATCGACTCATCGGTAGAAAAAGGACGACTGCATCTAATTTATCTCCGGGATTTGTGCCGAATGCAAGTTCTTTTAAAACATTAACCAGCGCTAAACCTCCTTGGGTCGCGCCGGTAGAACCGGTTGAGAATGATGATCCGTTATAATAAATCGGATACCACGTGTATCCCGGAACGGGAGAATCGAAAGCATTCAACGGATCCCGGAGTTGCGATGCTCCGAACATCGCAACTCCATCGCCGGTTGTAGGCACTCGCCATCCTTGCGGACATGGATTATTGGCTTTATTATTCCATGTCCAAGAGGGATCTATATTCGTTAAGTTATCGTAACCGTTATTGGTTGGGAAACCGGTTCTCCAATCAGTAAACCCGTCGGCAACGGTTGTTCCTTTAATAAAGTGACCGCAAGTATCGGTAATTGAGGTCGGGCCGGTGGTAACTCCGGTTGCTTGTCCGTCGATCGATCCCGTGAGATCGATTGTCCTAGCTTGCGAAGCGGTACCATTGCCGCCGTAGGCTGCGGAGGTCCGTTTTTCATGACCATCCGCTCTACGTCCCCATTGGAATAAATCACCGAAAACGGTAGTTGCTACATCCGCATCTTTCAATTTCAGGATTTGTTCTTTGGGTTTTAATGACTCATTAGCGCCTACATTGTAGGCCATTACTTTCAGATTACCAAGTTGAAAATTCGGTACATCGGCGACAAAATCATCCTTTTTGCATCGTATCGGATAAGTCGTCGCCTTGACATCCGTTGCTCTCAGCACACCCGTCGTCGAGCGTCCAAAACCACGCGTCCATGCTTGGGAGGCATCATACTGACTGCCCGTCCAATAATCCGCATTCGTGCCGTAGAACTCACGAGAGCTGACCAACAAGGCGCTGAATCCGTTGTCCGTCTTGCCCAGACTTGTGCCGCCCGTAGAACCGCCACCCGTGGAAACAGGCGATTTCATCTTCTGACCATGACCGCCCCTGTAATCGTCGGCTTCCGTGCGGTTAATCCAACCTGTATCCCAGGAGGTAGCAGCGGTAATAGAATACATTCCCGAGCTTCCCTGCGCGATTTCCTTTTCCAATTGGCTCCATTCGTAATCATTCGGGATATGCCAGCCGTCCGGACAGGCGCCCTGGACGATATTGCCCGCGCCCGACGGAGAACCGGTAGTAAAGGCTGATTCGGATGAAGATCCTCTGGTGGCTGCCTGCCAACTGTACAACAGACCCGGTTTGCCTGCGCCTTTCTGGTAATAATCCGAATTTCGCGATTGGGCTTCGGACAGGGATAGCGTGGTTGAACCGGGAGTCAATACATAAGCCGTACTATTGTTCGAGCCTTCCACATTCACCGTAGCGATACGGCTGCCGTCGGCATAATGTGTCGTGGCGAGGTTTTCCGTCATCCACCAACCCGCATCGCCGAAGAAGCCCGTTGAATAACTGTTTCCATCGATGTCCCAAAGACGGATACCGTCTTCGGTCTGCTCTTCCGTTACATCCGAGGGATGGGGATGGGGAACACAGATTTCGTCGGCCGCAAAGATTAACGTCTGCTGCGTACCGGCATTGATACCATCCTTGAACTCGACATAAAAGCCTTCCATCGGATTGATATAACGCGTAGTTGTTTTACTGCCGAGCGTACTGATTCCATAGCTTTCCAACTCCGTCCCGTTCCAGCGGGTATAGGTTGACTTCAACAGGCTGTTATTGTGTGAATTGCTGAGAAAGGCATCGAAGTCGATGCTCGACAGATACGGATTGCCGGCCAGGGCGACTTTCCGGCCGTCCAATTCGCCCACCGTTACATGGACGGTGGTTATCGTCGTTCCCCTGTCCCCGAAGACAAAACGGTAAATATCGTTTTTGCCGCGCTGGATAAAGGCGCTTGTATCGGACATGACGATGTCATCGCCTGCATAAAAATAATACCGGCCACGGTTATACTCTCCCATACTGAGAGACTGGTGAACCCGGTGGGCGCGGCCGGCGCGGGCGTCTTCCGTCCACGGGAACTCAAGAATGCCGTTCACTTCTTTCAAGCCCACTTGCCGGGCGGTATCCGAAAGATATACATCCGTTATCGTGGCCGATTCCTGATATTTGAAATTATTCCGGTAGGTATTAGGCCAGAAGGCAAAGCCGTTACCCGTCTTCAACTCCCTGTCATAATCCGTGGTGATACTCCAGCGGCCTTTCAACATGCCGTTGCCGGCGGAACCGAACGGGTCGAAAGTGCGAAGGTAAGTTGCAGGGAAGCCGCCGAAGGAATAATCACCGCTCCGGTTCATCCCGTTGACGGCTGGGCTTAACAGCGTCCACCGGTTACGGCCGGTCTTGCCGGAGCCGGACAGGGCGGCCGATAACGACAAATGGTCATAGGATTCACCCCAACGGATCGATTCAAGAATTTCTTCCAGGGTCATTTCCGACTGAACGGCGCTTTCCAGACCCAGGTTCAACTGAACAAATGCACGCCGGTAATCCAGGTATTGGGGATGAGTCAATTCCGCGCCCTGGGTAAAGTAAATATCCTTGCAAACATTACTGTTGTCGGGCTTCAGGAAGGGGAAATGTTCGATTTTTACACCCGTTACGCCTACGGTACGGCGGTAACCCGGTATGTAGACGATCGACTGGGCGTCTGGGACCCGGTCGTCCACCCAGTTATTCGCGTTATGCCAGTCGCGCATCTCGTCGTCGGTCATACTGCGGTGGTTGCGCCAGTTCGGCGACCAGATCGACAAGTGGCTTTCAGGACTGATATATGACACTCTGAACGTATAATACGGGCTGACACAACTGACGCCCGGTTGCGAAGATACGGCCTGCAAGTGGTAAACGTTTTCCACTTTCCTGTCGATGATTACTTGCGATGACTGTAATAATTTACCGTTGGAATCATACCAGTTCAACCGGGATTGTG
>BNWW01000057.1 GCA_025999115.1 Bacteroidia bacterium | reverse complement strand
TCGCGATTGGAAGGACAAGAAACGATTGAGGACGAGGTTTTGGAGAAAATTGCGAAGGAATTGAATACTACGATTGATGTTTTGAAGAATTTTGATGAGGAAACGGCGATTAGTGTTGTTTCCAATACGTTTCAAGAAGGTTCTTTTGTTGGTAATGTTGCTAATTATAATCCAACATTTAATCCGATTGATAAAGTTGTAGAACTCTATGAACGAATGTTAAAAGAAAAAGATGAACGAATTAGATTATTGGAACAGCAAAACTCCTTAATTAATGCGGAAAAGTATAACCGATTCGCAACTGAACAATAAAATGTAACCCTTCTGTCTCAAACTCGTAAGGAATTTGCCCCACTCTCCATAAATAACCCACTCCCCCACCTATTTCGTAATGTAAAATCGAGGTTCAATAGCGATTGTTGGGGTAAGTAATAGGCGTACATGATTGTACTCGCGGAAATAACCACCCAATCCACCTTCGGTTTTAAGCACGATTCTATCGGTCAACTTTAATTCGTTATAAAACAGGATACCGTTGGTAGAATTACCGTCTAACAGATCGCGATTGCTATCAAATAATTTTGATTCATGATAAATCGAAATAATAGGGATGCCAACTTGAACACCCCAATTGGATTTTTTTGTACTGACTTCTTGGGCTTGTGTCATAACAACAAAGCCTAAAAATAAAATTGTTAAAACTTTCTGCATACTTTTTGATTTCAATATTATCTACACAAGTTCTGCCTCAAAATATTCTTTCAAATCTGTGATACTTTTTTGACTCTCCCATTGAAAAAATCCGAAAAAAAGTAAAAATACAAAAATTAACATCAAATGCGGCATTAAAAACGATAAATCAAAAGGCTCTGTAAAAAGTAGATATGTAGTATAAATACAGGCTAAAAAGCTAATACAAAACCATATTACAGTCAAAACAAATACAGGTTTGTGCAATTTCATTTTTACATGAATCCGCGTTTCATAAGAATCTTCCTTGACTTCTCCTGTAATTTGCGGCAAAAAAGAATTTTGATATTTGATTGCCCGCCGGATTACAAATGAATTCCCGGATGTATATCCTATATAATTCTTCTTGCTAATATTTGCAGAGAGGTTATTCAAAACTTCATCTTTTGAAAGAGGGGTTTTGTATACAATGTCTTTTACTGGCAAAATGCTATATTTCATTGTGTCAAATTTGTTGTTTTTAATACTTTTTTTCGTATAGCACGTCCATCTCTGTATATAGATTGGTGCGTATCACTCATTATGAAATAATATTGCTGATTCGCTCGATACAAATAGATAGTATCCGAGTTAGCGTGTTTTTCCAAAACATCATAATTCCAAATAAATTTGTAAAATTCCATGGGCTTGTAGGATGGATTGTTCATCGAATAAAAATAAATATGGATAGAATCATCAAGTGTTAAATACGTTTCCTTTTGAAACTCATTATCAGTTACAATTCCTTTGAATGAATCTTCTATATGTACTAAATGGTATTTTGCTGCTCGCTCCGACAATTCTTTATTAGAAATATGATTCATTATAATTATCCCTCCAATAACCCAAATTATCATCACTATTATTAGTGGTAAGCGCATTTTTTTAGATGTAATATCCATTATGTCATTGTTTTAAATTACCACTTTGTCTGTCCGTAATTGGTAGTTGCAGTTTTTCCCGCGGATACGCCAAATGGTATAATACCAACACCGACACCGGCTTCTCCTGTAATTCCTATTAAGTAGCCTCTATTGCCGCTTAAATTTGTCCAAGAAACCGCACCGCCTCCAACAACAAATTCACCTATGGAAAAACTTACACCACCTGAATTCCACCCTAAAAAGTCATCTGCTCTCAATTCATTTACCCGATCGCCTATATAAAAATAATTGGTCATTTTTGCTACAGCTTGGGCATCAAGCAAAATTCCACCCCCACCTCCAGCATACCAATTAAATAACATAGAGCCTGCATCTTGACCTTTATAGATCATAAGAACTTCTATCGGGACAATGGTTTCATACACAAGCATATTTATATCAATTCCAACAGCAAAACTTTGAGCGGCAGGAACGATATTATACAATTTTTGGAACATCACTTGTTCCCAACTGCTTGTTGCACTTTGCTGTTTAGTTACTAATTGCACTGCATTATTATAAGCTTTCGCCGCCGCCTCTTCCGGCGCATTGTAATTATAATTCGGATGATACAAATTGGGACTGCCATTAACCGCATATCCACCTCCAACTCCTTGTGTACTATTATATCCGATTAACATCGAATAATCATTATTCCATCCGAGACCGGCATAAAAAGTATCATTATTTGAAGAATATCCTACGCTATAAGTTGTATTTTTCCAATCCCAATTCACAGGATTCGGCTCATTATTATTCGCCTTATAACCATCGTGATACCATTTCCCGCCTAAAATTAAACCGGCTACTACCCATCCTATAAATTCCCCGCTTTGGTCGGTATATTTAAATGGATTGTTCAGCGCATAGCTGTACCGGTTAAAATTCTGACTGAAAAACGGATTTTGTACATACGGGGCAGGAGATAAAAATCGTCTGGTAGCGGGATTACGCAACCGTCCCCATGCATCGTAACTTAATTCCTGTACCATATTGCCGTTTTCGTCTGTAATGTGCGTGATACTACCGAGATAATCGCGACAAATATAGTAATTTTTTAATTAACATTTGTTTTCTTTTGATTATTCCAAAAATTCCGCTACTTTTGCCACTTCAAATCAAAGAAAAAAGCAATGAATACCATTCGCAAAACACATCACGGCCGCAATGTAAAACGCTGGCGCGAGATGCTTGGTATAAAGCAAGAAATTTTAGCCGAAAATATCGGTTTTTCGCAGACAACCCTTTCGCGATTGGAAGGACAGGAAACGATTGAGGATGAGGTTTTGGAGAAAATTGCGAAGGAATTGAATACTACGATTGATGTTTTGAAGAATTTTGATGAGGAGCGGGCGATTAATATTGTTTCTAATACGTTTCAGGATGAGTCAACGGGTAGTTGTAGTTATATTACACACTATAAATGCACTTTCAATCCATTGGATAAAGTAGTAGAATTATACGAACAACAAATAGAACTTTATAAGCAGATACTGAAAGAAAAGACCGAATTATTAGAGAAATTCATGCAAGAAAAAAACTAAAAACTGCTATTTAGAAATTCTGAATAGCAGTTTTTTGTTAGAATTTATTAGTATTACTTCAACTTCATTGTTTTTCTACAAATAATTTTAACGGACAAAACACCAGTCCCATCTCCCTGAAATAGTTTGTATATTTCAATCTGTTTTAAAGTAATCATAACTTTAAAGAACAATATGATAAATAATATTAACACTATTAGATTGAAGAATCGGGTGCATAACTCATGCTCTTAACACCCATAGCGTGCTGAAAATCAATAAAATACAGCGAACAAAGAAAAGACGAAAAATACCATTTATTGGAATTGTTATTAAGGGAGAAAAAATAAAAACCGGTTATTTAGAAATTTCAAATAGCCGGTTTTTAATATTCATTCTGCTTTTTCAAATATGCTATAATCATCTTTTGGAAGGTCATACCATATCGTGCTGCTATATAGTTTCCATGGCGGTTTGTTAGCAAAAAAACCACTCCCTACGATAGATAATGGAAATCCATATTTTTTTATTCTATACTTTTCTCCATCAAAAATTGAATCTGTTTCACCCATTATTTCAATAAAGGTTAGGTCTAAAACATATTGATTATGCCTATTTTCTATCTTCCATTCTCCTGTTCCATTTGCCTTGAAAGACAATTTCTGAATTTTCCATTCCAGTTTCAGATGAGATGCAGCAAATCCTTCTAATGTAAATGTTCTATCTTCGGTCAAAGACAATTGTGATCCATAGGAAGTTTTCCATATCCCTATCATTTCCTCTTCATTTACTTTCGTTGGAGTGCAAGAATGAAAAAAAATAGACCATAAGCTCATAATCGATATTGCTCTTACCAAAAAATTCTTTCGCACCATATAAATGTTTGTGTTGTTTGAGACATAGGGCCACTACTGAATTGCCTGTCAATAAATGGAGCTACATAATTTTGCCATATTGCTCCATATCCTATAACTGGAGGTCGCATTGCAGATGCAGCATGAGAGGGATTTGTTACTGTAAATTGAACTAATGCAGAATTTTTGTTAGTTGAAAGTACATTGTAAGTCAAAGAGTAAGAGCCTAAATAGGTTGCCGCCAAATTACCGGTCAAACCACCTGTCGCCAATGTAGAATAATCCACAAAATATTTTCCAACACCTTGCCATCCGTCTAATCCATAATCATTACGTTTTCCCAATTGACCTCCATTCATAATATTATCAACAATCATATATCGTGTATCTTCAATATGAGAATGTTGCTGTAATAAAGTTGTAAAATGATCTCCGCCATAAAAAGTGCGATCCCTCTCTCCGGTTCCGGTAAGCCATTCCCAACCAACCGCCCATGGCGTCATTTGCTGTCTTGCTGCATTATACGCCCGTACTGCCGCCTCTTCCGGCGCATTGTAATTATAATACGGATGGTACAAATGTGAACGGGTATTATTAATGTCATAGCCAAATCCCAAACCTTGTTCGGTATTATATCCCATCATTAAAGCATAATGGCCATCCCATCCCATTCCACCATAAACAGTATTTCCTTGCGTAGAATAACCAACCGTATAATTTGCTTTAGAATAATCCCAATTTGCAGGATTCGGTTCATTATTATTCGCCTTATAACCATCGTGATACCATTTCCCGCCTAAAATTAAACCGGCTAATACCCATCCTATAAATTCCCCGCTTTGGTCGGTATATTTGAATGGATTGTTCAGCGCATAGCTGTACCGGTTAAAATTCTGACTGAAAAACGGATTTTGTACATACGGGTCAGGAGATAAAAATCGTCCGGTAGCCGGGTCGTACAAGCGAGCATTCATATTTATTAATCCGAAATCGGGCAAATGCTCGTGGCCGGTATAGCCGCGACCGAGAAATAATTCGGGTTCCTTGTCCGGTTCGTATGCCGTTTGCGTTTGCGGATTGCGCAACCGTCCCCAAGCATCGTAACTTAATTCCTGTACCATATTGCCGTTTTCGTCTGTAATGTGCGTGATACTGCCGAGATAATCGCGACAAATATAGTAAATTTTCCAGTCTTTTCCGTTTTCTTTTACATAAACTGCGGGGGCGGAGTAGGCATTGCCGCCTAAGTAGAGGCGTTCTTTTGTTTGCATAATTTTCGATGATACCTTTCCCGAGCTTGTTTGGGTGTACAAAACTCCGCTTTTAGAGTCGTGTTCGTAGCAATCGGCAAAATAAATGCGTGTTAAATTGGTGCTTTCGCTATTGTTTTGTTTTGATAGCTTCATTTGCAGGCGTTGTCCGTTGCCGTCGTATTCAAACCGGGCGGATACATTGCCTTCGTCTATTCCCACCGGACGGTTAAACGAAGCGTATTTAATGTATTGATCGCGTAGAGGGATAGCTTTCAGGGTATCTACCTTGATTTTGTCGGATATGCCGGGGGTTACACCGATTATACCGGAGGTTATGTTACCACCAACAATACTGCCGCCAATGGCTCTCGTACCAATTGTATTACCAGGGGAGACTATGTTTATACCGCCGGAAAAATTAGAAGACCATTGTGTCACTTTGGCGGCAGATATGGCGTAAGGTTTGCCGGGATTATCGTAATAAAAATCACCGGCATCGCTTTTTCTTGTGATATTACCCTTTTCGTCGTAGCGAACCGATTGCGAACCGAAATCCATCAAGCGGTCTAACTCGTCGTAAGTAAACGACTCGGTTAGAAGCCCGGATTGGAGCTTGTTCGGCAACATATATTTGTAGTCAATACGCGAAAGCAAGTCATTTGTTTTTGAATCAAATTCATATCCGAAATCCATGAAGTTGCCGGCGCGGCGAGCGGTGGGCAAACCGTATTCGTCATAATCGTATTCCCGGCTAAATTTGCCGGTAGTGGCAGCGACGGGCTGACCGAGATTGTTTTCTTTATCCAAACGCCAAATCACGGTTTCGTCGTTTAACGTGATTTCAACAAGGTGGCCGCAGCTATACTTGTAATTTTCAGTAGCGATAAATTTTCCATTGGTGGAATATTCTTTTGTGTGAAGATTGCCCTCTTGATATGTGTATTCCTTTTCAAAGGATATACCGTTGCTTTTCTGCGTTTCCATTTCCAACTGACCCAACCGGTTGTAACGGTATCGCGTGTAACGGTCGGCATTGATGCTGTCGGCGGCCAAGCGGCCATCGGCATCATAACGGTAATAAACTGTAAATTCCGGCATTTTTTTAGTGATGGGACGATTGTATTTGTCATACGAGAAGATGGTCGTTTCGCCGTTGGCATTGGTTTCGGACAAGAGATTTCCATCGTTGTCGTAGGCAAACTGTTTTACTCCGGCACTGGGATCGATGATGGCGGTTTGGCGGCCATAGTTGTCGTATTTAAACGAAGTAACAATCTTGCCTGGCGCGGTAATGGATTCCGGTTGTCCGTCGGGACGCAGTTGATAAGTGATTTCGCCTGCCTCATCCTCTACTCGAACCACATTGCCCAGCGGGTCGAACACTTGAGTGGAAGTGATTCCGTTTTGTGTGCTTGTAACGCTATTGTCGTTATATTTGAAATAGTCTGTTTTGCCGGAAACGTAGTCAATTTCTAAAACACGATCGCAATAATCGTAAACATAGCTGTTCCACAATGGATCGCCGGTCGTATAAGGCAAAGATACGCGCTCTAATCGTCCATAATAATCATATTTTTTATCCATATAGGTTGTAGTGCCGTCGAAGCGAATGGAACTGTTACGGATTTCCCGGCCTAAAGCATCGAAATAGGTATTGACAGCCGGTTTTCCGGTAGCCGTTTGATTCATTTTGTAGAGTCCGCAGGTATTATCCCACGACCATTGGATTATTTGTTCCGTTTTATCGGGGTATTGTACGGTGGTTGTTCTTCCGAAATCGTCGTAATAATAATAGATGCTTTGCCCGTGGTGGTTTTGTTTTTCCGACAAACGGCCTGTTTTAGGGTCGTAGATATAGGAAATGCTTAATCCCAAGGGGTCGGTCATTTTGGTTATGCGGCCGCAATCGTCGTATTCGTATTGGCTTGCTTGGCCGGTAGGAGAATCGAATTTTGTTAGACTATACGAGCTTAAATTGGCGTGAGAATCATAACTGAATTTTTCTTGCACTGTTTTCATTCCATTGATATAATGCAACTTAATCGTAGGTAATCCCTTGGCAGATATGGAAATAGTATCACGTTCCGTTATCACGGCTCCCTTGCGATAATGTGTTGTGCTAATATCGTTTATAACTCCCAGCAAATAAT
This sequence comes from Bacteroidia bacterium, assembly GCA_025999115.1. The sequence goes on along the minus strand of BNWW01000057.1, from coordinate 3,693 downwards.
TCGATTCCGCTGTTTTATGAGAATATGATTTTGTGATTGTTTGTGTTATTTGTTCGCCATAATCAATGTATTCCTCTGTTGGATAACCGAATGTATCGTATTGATAACTTCCATTGATACTTGTTTTTTTCAAATGATCCCGGACATTGCTGCTTGTTAATTGGATTTTTGTGATTTTATTATCCGCTACGTTAACCGTATGTTCGAAAGACGAAGAAGCAACCAAAGTATTGTTGATATAGGATTCTTCGGATTTCAATAAGCCAAAATGAAACGGATCGTAAATGCGTTTTTGCATTTTCCCGTTATTGTCGGCATAATCAATTTCGGTAAAACCGCAAAAACCAAGACCCTGTTTGTGAACGATGGCATTGTGGTATTTGTAAGTATTGGAAGCATACAATTGTCCATTGACATATTTTTCCGTAGCAACCGGTACGAAGAGCGCTCCATTATAATTTTCATAAGGAAACGAAGCTCCATCTCCTGCATGATAGAAAATATCGGAAGAGTTACCGAGCGTGCGGTCGTTGAGTTTTTGGTAATCAATTTGGGTAATTACGCCATAACTGTCGACTATTCCGGTTAGTAACTTTTCTTTGGTGTCGTTGCGAGAAAAAGAGTACATATCAATTTTTCCATCGTCTCGCAAGCAGCTGATATGTCGAGAGATGCGCTGACTATGGATGTCTGTGGGAATTACAATAGAGTTGTTGTATTTGGAAAAATGTCCACAATAAGAAAAGGCTCCTTTTTGATTAATATATAAATAAACGGAATTTGCATTGTTTTTGATTATATCGGTTAATCCGTCTCCGTTTATATCTGACATACACAACTTGTCGTTGGAGTAATGGTTACAACCTTCATAAGATTTTTGCTCAAAATTGCCGTTTCCTTTGGAATAAAAAACAGACCACCAGAAGCTTGTTGGGCCTCCATTCTGTCTCGGCGATAGCAACAAATCGGTTTTACCATCGCCGTTCATTTCGCCTACAAACAATATGCGATCTCGAACATCATAATACTTCTTAACATCTTGAAGACCCTCCGCTGTCATATACTCCCAATGTTGTAAATCTCGTAGTTTTAAATTTGTATTAGTAGCTATTTTTTCCAAAGAATAATTCGAACCGGAAATATTAAACCGGTAAATATCCATACCATTACCATTGACGTGGCAAATATCACTTTTGCCATCGCCATCGTAATCAAGAATCAGTATTATATCCGAATATACATCAATATTTTTTCGTATATAATTTTTATCAGCTTCGCCATAACTTATGAAATAAGAGAGTGCTTGCCCCTCATATAATTTTTTATTTGATTCCAAATCAAATAAATAACATACCGACGGATAATTCGTATCTTTGAATTTAACTTGGTTGGAAACGGCAAATATCTCCATTTTGCCATCGCCATTGAAATCACCGGGGAAATACCATTTCGGATGAATGCTTTTATTATTACCTTCATCCTTTAATAACGTTGAAAAATCAAATGTCCGCGTATACTTTTGATATAAACCATAAGACAAATCAGGAGCATATACCTTGAAAGTAATCCGGTCAGAATTACCCGATACATAATTGTTTATCTTAATAATTTCATCTTCTTCCTTTCCGTCAAGGTTTGCGCAGAAAATATCGACAAAACCAGATTCGGTAGTAAGGTTGGACATAGGCATAATTAGACTACGTTCTAAACCGGTATGCACAAGTATTTTTTCCGAGCCATTATATAAATTGTTATAATGGTAAAGTTCATCCCTGAACCATGTACCGTTCCGATTATAAAGCTCATACGTATCTCTTTTAGGAAAAGAAATAATACCATCATTCTTGGAACCGTAATCAAACTTGCCTTTAACTACATTGAATTGTTCCGGTTTATTCTCAAATTTATACCATTCTATTAATTGGGTTTGGGTTTGGGCATATTGTGCAGTAATGTTATTGGTTCCGTAATAGAATATCAAGGGGTTGAGGGATGCGTTTGACACTAAATAGTCGATTTGCGATAATACCGATACATTTTGGAGGTATTGATAAGTTAATTCATACGTTCTGATGTTACAAGTGCCATATCTGCAAATAATACGTTTTAAGCGATTATCTTCTGTAATGTTTTGGCCTGCTTCAAAAATCATCTGCTTATCTGTTCTATCTTCATATTGCAATTCGACGGATGCTTGCATATAAGTGATTGTTGTAATTTTGTAATGATTATTTGCAAATTCATAATCAAAACAAACCGTATTTCCCATCAAATCCGACATGACAGTGAGCGGATATTGTAATTTATTACTGGTATTATCCGTATAGCCATAGATGCCTTTGCGCCCTTGCGGATACAATACTTCAAAATACTTGATAATATCCTCATTCAGGTAAGCATTTACTTTGATATTTCCCTGCTCGGTTTCGTATTTGATTTGTGAACTTGTTGCACTCAATTTAATAAGCCGCATACCATCCAAAACAAAGGCATCGTCTTTATTCATACGAATACTTTGGGGCGTATTATCATAATAGATATTTTTTGCTGTACGGCTAATACCAGAAAGCCCGCTAATGCTCCATCCCATACCCGCAATGCCCATACCTGCCAAATGATTATACGACAGTGCCAATTGTGGTTGCATCCCTCGAATGCCGGGATAAACTTCAATAGGGACATTGCAAGTCATTGCTCCCGTTGCAGATACGGACGATGTAAAAGGAATTTCACCTACGGCTTTCTTTAAATCCAATGCAACAGAATTAGGAACATGATCTTGGGCTACAATGCCAACAAAACCGGCACACAAGCACAATGTGCAGAAAATAATTTTCTTCATAATATTAAATTGCTAAAAATGATACTTATTTTTTAATGATCTTCCAAGTTACACTCTCCCCCTCAATCATTATCCGCAACAAATAAACCCCATTGGGTTGATTGCTAATGTTGAAAGTTGTATAAGCCGAAGCGGAAAGCTGCCGCAAAATTTCCTTTCCCGACGCATCGAATAAATATAAATCCGCTTGCAAATCACCGGAAAAATCAACAATTTCAACAGCTAAAACCCCATCGGTGGGATTGGGATAGATTTTGATAGCTTGCCGCGCAACAATATCTTCCATTGCACTTATGGCTTGCGATGAACGAAGAGAGTTCGTGGTGGTGGTCGATGTAAACCAGATGGCGCGTTCGGTGCGATTGCCCGCTTCATCGTAATAATAACCGACCTCCTGCGCAAACAATGGAATGGTCGTAAAAAACAGTAAATAAAGAAAAATGTGTTTCATATAGCAGCATTGTTAAAATTAATGCTGCAAAGAAAACATCCGGATACCGAATATCCTATTTATCAGATGGATAAAAAATTAATAAACCGAATAATTTATTCTAAAATGAATAGATAAGTAATTTTTCCCGGCAAATGCTACGGTCTGCCGACAATTGTTCCGTCAAAGCATCCAAACCCCGAAAATGGATGTCGGGACGAATAAATTCAATCAATTCCAAGCGGATGGTTTCGCCGTAAATATCGCGATCGAAATCGAAGATATTCACTTCGATGCGCTGTTCGCCTTGGGATGCCACTGTGGGTCGCGTACCGATGTACGCCATTCCGCCGTATTGATTTTTGCCGACGAAAACGCGCGCCACATAAACACCTTCGAGCGGAATCATTTTGTTTGGGTC
>BNWW01000056.1 GCA_025999115.1 Bacteroidia bacterium | reverse complement strand
GGAACATACATAGCTGCCATTACAGGTGTTTTCCTTTTCAAGGCGTTGGATTTTCAACCATACCTGCATAGTTTTTTTGTTTTTATTTTCTTGCTTTGTTTTGCCCATATTCTTTCATTAATCAAGTTTGGACGATTGCCCAGCCTGCATTTATATTCATGGAAAATAGGCGGTTACATACAAGGCATTTTTTTCATTGTATTATTCCTTTTAGGCTTTTATCCTGTATTTTATTACATTATGATCATTTGGGGCATTTTAGCTTTTTCAGAACATATTATGATACAACTGATTATAAAAAAGATGCGGTCAAATGTCAAAGGTCTTTACTGGGTGTTGAGAAATAAAAATGCAACCAAATGAATTGGAGTTTATTCTATATCATCCTGCTGTTTTTCTTTTTAGGAGGTATTGGTATTTATTTTGCAGGGAAAAAGCAAAATTCGACAGAACGAAAAAAGAACCGGATAAAATATATTACCTACTTCTTCATCGTTATTTTTCTGTATGGATGTATTTGCTTCATTCCCAATGTCTTTCCATGGGTCTGTTTGTTAATCGTTTTTGCAGGATTGATTGAACTTGTCCGTATTCAAAGAAATAATCCTAAAAACAGCATTGTTTTTTATTTAATTCTTTGGATGTATGCTTTGGTTTCCGTTGGATTTTATTTTTTCAGCTGCTTATCTCAATCTGTATTATTATACACTTTATCTACGGTTTGTACGTTTGACGCTTTTTGCCAGATTGCCGGACAATTATTTGGAAAGCACAAGATATGTCCCCTAATAAGTCCCAATAAGACGTATGAAGGATTGTACGGAGGCTTGTTTATGTCTGTTTGTACATTTTTCATTACAGGGACAATAATGGGATTTTTTCTATTGGAAGCAATTATGCTTGGATTAGGTATCTGTTTGTTTTCCTTTGCCGGCGACTTAGCCGCTTCGTGTATTAAAAGAGTGTATGGAGTGAAAGATTTTAGTTCGGCGTTGTCCGAACATGGTGGTTTCTTAGACCGGTTTGACAGTTTTATTGTAGCCGGTACGTTTATTTATCTGGTCAATCTGTTTTTCAAAATATCATGAACCAACAATTACTTTATTGTTTTTTGTTTTTGTCCTGTTTTTCACTTATAATTATTTTATGTGAATTTTTACATAAAAGAGGCGTTGCTGTTGAATACACTCGCAAACTGGCTCATACACTTGCTACTTTATCCTGTTTATTTGCAACGAGTTGTTTTTCCTCTCACTGGTATGTTTTAGGAATAATAATAATAACATTTTCGATACTTTATATTGGATACAGGACGCATTTATTTGCTTCTATCAACTCTGTAAACAGGAAAACTTGCGGCGCATATTTACTTCCGGTTTCCATTGGATTGGTTTATTTTATATCTTAGCCTGACGTAGGCGGAGCCTACGCCGAACCAAGGGGCCTCGCTTTTAGCAACGATGTAGCGAAAAGACGCTATGCCGAACGACTTCGCAAAATTAGCACGCTATGGCGAACAGAGGTTGATTTCTTTGCGCCCTTTTTTCTGTGTGAAATAGATTTATTCATCCTTTAGTATTTCAACCAAAAATTGTCCGAAATTCATATCCAAAGGAAAAATACTTCCTGTACTGAAACTTAATCCTGCACCCCCGGGAGTAATCCCAGGTCTGACTTTTAATCCCCCTAACGACAAATAGATAGATGGTTTATTTGCCTCTGCTTTTCGAGTATAGCCACTACCAAAAACACCTCCAATGCTGATGTTTACTTTTTCTCCCTCATCACTTCGATAGAGATAATAGGACAAAGGATATACCGTGATTTTTTCTTTATTCACGGTAAAATTCCGTCCTTTATTGGATGGTGAAGTAATCAAGTCTCCGAATACATAAAGATTGTTACAAGGATACAATGCGTAATTTTCGTCCAATTCCTTTTCCGTCAAATTGAAAACAGAAATCGTTACCGATATGGAATCCGGCGTATTATAAAAATCGTCAATGTAAAAAGAATTAGCCCCTAATTCATTCGCTGTTTTCCAAAAATCATAAAATAAATTTTCCAGATTTGATTTTTTTGTATTTGTACAGTATCCTTCCAATGTGGCAAGCCATCGATTATTGTCTTGCGGAAACGCTTCCTCGATGAAATAAAATTCTTGCTGCTTTTCGGAAACCGCAAAATCTTCATTTTGCTCAATGATTGTAATTGCTGTTTTCTGCTCAATAGTTGTTCTTCTTACTGTGCGTGTTTTTTGCTCGCTATTTTGTCCTTGTATAGAAACAATAGCCAACACTAAACACAGATAGACACATAACTGTTTTTTCATTGTTCAAAATATTTATTTAATTTTTATTTCTTGTTTGCTTTTTTCTGCTCTATCATCTTCATGTAGTTTTTCCAATTCGATTCATTTCTCCAAATCCATTTTTCTTCTTTTAACCAACAATCGGAAGAAGGTAAAGAATTGGCTGGATGGAAACAAGCAATTTTATTTTTTATCCACGGACTCCTATTATACTCTTTATAATACTGCTCTTCTGTTAATAAGAAATCTCTTAAATATATTGGTAATATTGTGGTCCTGTCTATGACTTTGAATCGTACTTCACTTGCATACCAAGGTGTCCACCAGCTACCTCTCATATAATAGTGTACAATAATTGTATCGCCTTCTATTGTATAAACCCCCAACCAACTACCCCATTGAAGTTGATTGTTTTTTATCCGACCTGCTACAGACTTGGACATGTTTGCTTTTATATCCTCTTCCGAAACATCTATATCAAAACTAAAATTAACAAATATACCATCTTCAAAAAACATTGTCCCTCCTTTGGTGCGATGTTCCAAAGATGAATAGTATCCGTCAATTTCAATTAAATCCCGGATATTTGTATTTTTGCCTTCTAATTTTATCGTTGATTTAGCAATAATTTCCCTTTTTTGCGATACGCAGGAAAAACAGCAAAACAACAAAGCAAATAACATCATTTGTTTTTTCATCGAATTAAAAATTAAGTTGTTAACGATCCCATAAAGACAATGGATTGCGATATCCGGTATAAAAATATCCTCCGGTTCTGAATTCATCATAAGTCATGTAATAGGGTGTATCCATAAATTTATGTACCATATTTTGCGTCAGATTGTGAACGATCTGGTGGCTGAAACCTACACGGGTTATTTGATTCCCATTGCGGTATCCCACCCAAAAAGGAGCCGAATAAGGACGTCCATTCCACCAAGTTTCTCTTTTTCCACTCTTTTTTAGTCCAACAGGCGCAGGTGGTATGCAATTTGGGCTATCATCTAATCCTAATCCACCAGTAAGGTCAGGAGCACCTGCACTTGCTTTTCTCCCATCATTCGTATAAAGATATGTGCCAACCGACCACTTTCCGATAGTCAGTTCTGCCGCACTTGTACGCTGGCGGTCTCCTTTATCTCCCCATAAATCGTTGGAAATAGAAAATGAATTATGATTGAAGAAGGCAGTATAAGTACCTACTCTTTGCGGTTTAAATTGTTGCCCCATCACTTCAGCACTTCCGTAGGTGGTTTGCCCGTATCCGCCTCCATAACCTGTTCTTGTGTCCATTGCACTATCATTCCATCCCCAGTAATTATCTCCTGCACCAATGCCTGCACTAATGCTTAAATCCCCGTTGGTATAAACACCTGTCATATTGAATCCTCCAGTCAGACCGCTTGCACCAAGCCCAAAAGCAGGAGATATCCCTATTCCAAAATGGTCGCCGAGAGGAATATACATTGGCGGCATGATTTGATTGGCAACTGCATTAATTGCCATGCTTCCTACCTGATTCCACGTTGCATTGGTTATTGCACCTGTCGCCAGACCGGCAGTATTATATCCGAGCCATGCCATACCGGCACCCATACCTCCGGCTGCAACTGCGTTCCAACCCCAATTACCAGTTGATAATCCATGTCCGACATAACCTATCACAAATCCTGCTCCGGCAATTAACAAATCGTCTATACCGAACCATTCTCCTGTGGGATCCGTATATTTGAATGGATTATTCAGGCAATACCCATACCGGTTATAATTCAGCCAGTTATCGGGTGATTGCACGTATGGATCAGGACTAAGAAACTGCGCTGTTAATGGATCATACATCCGCCCGTTCATATTGATAAGACCAAACTCGTCGATATGCTCGTGCATCGTATAACCGCGGTTAATAAGGAATGATGTTCGCGTATCGGCTTCTTCCCAATTATCGGGATTGCGCCGGTTGCCCCACGGGTCGTAAGCATAACGCTCTACGATATTGCCGTTTTCGGAAGTCAATGCTGTCAAAGAACCCTGCAAATCGTTGTAACAGTACAACAGACTGTCTGTGCCGTTGTTTTGTATCAGGATTGCACCGCGAAGATAGTGGATTTTTCTTGTATTACCAAGCGCATCAATTTCTTCTTCGTAATCGCCGAGATAATAGCGTGTTTTTTTGACGGCATTATTGAGTTTATAGACTGATTTTATTCGCTGTTCGTCCACACCGTAACTGATTTCATAGAATTTATTGTCTTCCGAAAGCGTTTTTACTTTTTTGAAATTGGTATAGGTAATGGAGAGGTTGGAATTTGGAAAATTATCCGGGAAACCGTTAATAGAAGTTAATGCATGCGGCTTGCCATTGGCTCCGTAATTCATTGTGTAATCGCCTAAATCGGTTTTGGTTTCAATATTGCCTTGTGAGCCATAAGTCATACTGTGGTTGACATTGTCGTTGATAAGCCAGTCGGTCAACCGGTTTTTGTTGTCGTACACAAAGGATTCCGTTTGGGGCGTAAAGGTGTAATTATCACGGAAAACCTGATTTCCTTTGGTGTCGAACTCATACATATTATCTAATCCGCCATTGGAAAAAACATAGCTTGGTAATCCGCGGGAGTCGTAGTAGTAATCGGTTATTTGGTTGCTCTTTTTTTCGTGGGTAATTTGGCCACGGGCGTTGGCGGCGGTTGCTTCCCAGATGTGCCGGTTGGCGGAATCGGTTATTTTTGTTAAAAAACCGTTTTTGTCGTAATGATTTACGGCATAATAACCTGTCGGATAAATTTCTTTTTTTATCCGCCCGAAAACGTCGTATTCGGTTTGATGATGGAAGGTTTTTCCGTCGAGTTCGTCCTTCATATCAATTACCCGGCTTAAATCGTCGTATGAAAAAGTCTGTTTGTGCTTGCCTGTTATTTCGATGGAGCGGAGCCGGCCGGGATGTCCTGAATTGGTATCGTAAGTGTAAGTTTTTGTTTCGCTGTTTCGCACGGATGTATTCAGCAGGCCGGTCGCCGGCGCATAATTGTAAGAGGTGGTAATGTAACTGGCGTTGTGGATTTTTTGTTTTTCTTCGACTAATTCGCCGAAACCGTTGTAGCGGGTCAGGATTTCGCCGGCATCGGGGTCAATGAGTTTAGTGCGATTACCGTGCAGGTCGTATTCCATGGCAAGTGCAGTTCCATTTTTTGGCGTAGCGGTTTTTGTCAAACCATTCGGATAATAGGCGTAGCTTACCGTATCGCCGTTTACTATACTGTGGGCAAGGAAGCCCGAAGTATTCAGAACAGTTGTTTTTGTGCCTTCGGGTGTGATTAGGGTCGTAGATAAACCATTGTAACCGGTTCTTGTTTGTCCCATCGGCGTTGTAACGATGGAATCGCGACCGAGTTTGTCGTAAAGATAAGTAGCCGCGTACATCATGGAATTGCCGGCGCTTTCAAAATAAGGTTCGGATATGCGATGCAGGCGGCCTTTGTTCTTGCCGGATGTATAATATTCGGTTGTAACGCAAGTTTTTAGATTGTTTAATCCGCGCGTGTCTTTGCGGATTTCGCGTCCCAGGTTGTTGAACCAGACAATTGCCGGAGCGTTGCCTGAAGATTCACTGTAAGCGTAATATTTGGCGCCGGCGGGTTTGCCGCTTGTATTGCCTGCCCATTGTAAGGATTGAACATGGCGGGCGCCGTCGGGGAAACGGGTTTCCTTCAGGCTGCCCCATGAATCGTAAGTGTAGTGGGTTGTCCGGCCATAGTGATCGGTTTCGTAATCGAGCAGGCCGCGGGTTTCGTTCCAATGGTAAGTGGTAATTTCACCCAGTACATTGGTTTTTGTAGCTACAAAACGGCCGGAAGGTGTATAAGTTTGAGAGGTCGTGCGAGTTTGCTCAGTACTGTTTTTGTCTTTTGCTTTTACACTGACTGTTCGCGGATGTCCGAAAGCATCAAAATTAGAATATTGAGTGATTACTTTATGAGCGTTATTGTTTGGAAAAAGAGTTTCGGAGGTTAAGTTTCCTTTATTGTCGTAAGCGTAAGCGGTTTGTATGGTATCCGACAGGTTATTGTATGTCCTTATTTTCGTAATGGTTTGCGGTTTATTCAGGCACCACGAACCTTTTTGAATGTAGGTAATGCTGTCTTTTTCGATTAGATTGCCTTGTGTGGCTTTGTATTTGAGTAAATTCCCGTAAGCATCATACATCAAATATTCCGTCGTTTTGGTCAAGGAATCGGCCAGACAATTGATTTCAATGGTTTTGGAAGGCAATGAAGTATATACTTTCCCCGATTTGGAGTTGGTAAACTGACTTTCGGTGGCAGCGACAACCATATTATTTGCAGCGATAACTTGTGATTTTTGTTTATCCGGTAAACAATATTCATAATTCATCTCCGTAGTTGAAACCGTTTTTGTGCTGTCGGTCAAATTTTGCGCGGTATAACCGGTAAATCCCAAAAAACCTTTGCCGGTAAGTTGTACTTTGGCATTAGAATAAGAATATCCGGTTGGGAACGAGTTGTTGGTTACTTCCCGCACGCAATTGAAAGGGACTTGCAGGTCGGCAACCGGATAAACAGCCGTTGTTCCTTTGGTGTAAAAATCAGTTCCATCCGGTTTTTTTGCAAAAGTCAGAGGTTGGTAGGCTATTTCGGTCGTATTTCCCATTCCGTCGGTAATGGATTTTACTTGATGAGCTTCAAAGTTGGTATTGAAAGAGGTATAGAAATAACCGTTATCCGATTTTGCGTTGCCGGTATATAGATTTGAACCGTAAGAAAATAAGTCTTCGTATCCGTCGCCATCGAAATCGCCTACGGTAGCATAACCTTTAAAATAGTAATCTTGATTGGTTGAGGTAACCGATTTGGCAAGGGAAAATCCAGTGCCGGTGGAGGCATACCATTTAATGGTTGTATTATCGTAGGCGCACCATGGATTTAGACAAAATATACCGCCACATTCTTCATGGTAATTGGCATCAATGACAATTAAATCGGATTTGCCGTCGTGATTAAAATCAAAAATAATATAATCGTCGCGGCTATCGTTCCTTGTATTTTCTCGCGCGCCATTGCAGGTATCTTCAACCAATGAAATTCCGGAAACGGAACTGCTTGTAAATCCGAAATTACCGTTGCCGTAATGAATTGTAAAACCGTTTTCGCCATTGTATCGAAGAAAATCCAATAAGCCGTCGCCGTTGAAATCGCCGCTTTTCATTGCGGATTCGGTATCATTGAGCGCCAAAGAAGTATAAGTATCGGATAATTGGGTAAAGGAAACGTGAACAATACCGTCTGCGCCTTTTTCGCCACCGTTGTTTTTCAGCATAATACCGCCAAGAGAAGTAAGCAGGAATAGATCTTTTAAGCCGTCGGCATTGAAATCGAATAAAAAGGCTTCTTTGACTTTGGGGCATAATAATAAAAAATTGCCTCCGGGGTTAAAAGGTAGAGAATCCACAATAAACTGGTCTGGTGATGTAAAATATTCGGTTGTAAAATTATTCTTTTTTGTGTAAATAACGGAAGCGCCCCCTCCCTGAACAAAGATTGATTGATTTGTTATTTCGTCTGTTATTAATAACGACGAAACCTTTTCTATAATAATGATTTCGTCAATGCCGTCGTTATTAATATCGCCGGTAACCATGGCGGGTAATTGGGAGGAAAGGTTTAAGGGAAGTGCTGCTATCCCTCCTGCCTCTCCTCTTGCTGCGTCAAGAAGTGTAACCTCTTTTATATAAGGGTCGTCATTCTCAAAATACTTGGGTACGACAATCCTTTTCTTTTGATTACCGGTAAAACTTACCAAATAAGGATTGCCATCTATATTTTTAAAACCATTATGATCAAATGATGCGCCTATTGATTGACTTGATAAGATTTGGCCATATTCGATCGTATCATTATTTATATTGAGTTTATTGATTTGAATATAATCTTTATAACAATAACCATCGGCACAAACAACAGTCCCTCCCGGATTATAAGAAAGCTTTCTATTAAAAAATTCCATTAAATCAGCAATGCCATCTCCATTAATGTCGCTCGCAGTAAACGCTCTACGTGTTACTTCTGAAAAAGAGTAAGACGGATTATTAATCGTAGCTGTATTTACCAAAATAGAATCATTCTTTTCTCCCCATTCCATTGTTGTAGCATTCAACCGCTCGTTATTTTCGCCAATTAAAGAAATATCAGTCAGAAAATATTTTTCATCCGAATAATTATGGGTTAGTTCGTATTTGCGTAATTGAACCGAATTGGAACTTACAATCATGTTTTTCAGCAAATAATAATCTTCGAGGTAATATCCGCAGATGTATTGTTTTTTGGTAACGGTTTTGGATTCATATTCAAACTGCACTTTTAGCGTGGCGGTAAGACTGTCCGTTCCTGTATATTCAATATTATCCAAGACGGTTTGAGTGCCGGCATCATTCGATATGTAATTGTATGTGATATAATTGCCGTTTACGTCTTTCACTTTGGTAAGCAGCCATTGAAAGGCTTGGGCATTGGATTGACCGGTTGCTATTTTATGGGGAATTATCTGTTGGGCATATTCCATTATTGACCCGTCTTTGGCGGTAATTATGAATTTTGTATTGTCGTGGATGATTTGCAGATAGCTTTTATTTTCGGTTATGTAGGTTTTGGTTCCGGTTGTGCCGTTGGTGAGTATCAGGGTATTTCCATCCATTGTGAATTTTTGTAAATGAAGCGCACCGGTTAAATTAACACCATGGATTGCATCATCACTGAAAATATTTTTTGAAGTAATTCCTATTGCGGAAATACCGCTGATATTCCATCCCCAACCGGCAATCCCGTTGCCACTCTGACTATTATACACCAAAGCAATATTCGGCTGCATCCCATTAATCCCCATCGGCGCTTCAATCGGCACGGTATAAGTAGCCGCTCCGGTCGGGCTAACTGCAAATTGTCCCGGAATCGCTCCTACAACTCCTCCTTCCGCCGGATCATCGGTAATCGTTCCGTCCGGCAAAGCATACGTGTTTGCCGTCGGAGCAAAAACCAAACGCGGGTCAATGGATGCGCGGAACGTTTGTCCCGAACCGGCCGTATAATGAAATCCCGGCTGCAAGCGTATTGATTCGCGGGCAACGTAATTTTTGTTTCCGCTTTCCTGTGAGGATAATTGCCACGTTTCAGCTTCATGCGTTTGCGAAAACAAGGCCGAACTTGCAATGGTTACGACTGTGAGGAGGAATATGCGTTTCATGGTGTTACTTTTTAATGATTTTCCATTCGGTGGCTTTTTCGCCGGTTTGAATTTTCAACAGATAAATTCCGGCCGGTTGGCCGCCTAAATCAATTTCCGTAATAGCCGGCTGACGTTCTTTTTTGAGAACCAACTGTCCGGAAGAGTCGAAAACGGCGATTTGAACCGTTTCACCAGACGGCGCATTTTCGATATTTATCCGTAATAAACCTTCCGTCGGATTTGGATAAATATGGATGGTTATTTCCGATAAAACTTCGGTATAGGCGGTGGCTTCGTCGTCGTCGTGCATGGCAGGGGCGTATGAAGTATCGAAAACAATGATGCGGGAAATACGGTTGCCTGCTAAATCGTAGGTAAACGAAACGGAATCTTGCGCCGGTAGGTCAGAGATAAACAAACCGCTCGTTAAAAAGAATATCAGGAATATGCGTTTCATGGGTTACCTCCTTTTACTTTGTTTCGAGTTGATGAATGCGGGTTTCCAAATCGATGATGTATAAGGTTAGTTCTTCGATTTTTTGGAGCAGTTTTATTTGCATCTCGCCTAAATTCACTCCGTTTTGTTTTACTTCCTTTTCGGCGGGAATGCCCGGCAAATGCTTATTCGCTTCAATGTGATTTTTTACTTCTGTTAAAGTGGGTAGGCGGTAATCATCTTGGAAAACAAAATCTGCCCATTCGGTTTCGATTTTTACTTCTTTGGCGCGGATAATGCCATTGACGTCTAATTTGTTTTGGGGATTTGCTGTTCCAATTCCCACATTACCGTTATCGTTAATCGTAAAGCGGTTATTACAGCCATTGTTGCTACAATCAAGATTGGGGTCATACGACCAGAATTGAAGGCTGTTGCCATATACGCCGGTCATATTGAAAATTTTCCATTCATTTGCTTGGCCGGTTTGTGTTTTTGATGTATTATGAAGAATGAGTGGACTGCCTTCAGATCCCGTACCGGATAGACGGGCTTCGCCGGTAGTTTTTATTGCTCCGTTTACTTCCAGACCGCCTTGATATAATTTGGCACGCTGGCTGCCGAAAGTATCAAACGTAATAAAACCGTCATCAGCCCCATTACCCCTGTGAAAATTAATAGCGCTATTAAGAACATTGTAAAATTTATGTTCAATTGCAAACGTCTTACAGAAGGTCGGTTGCGAATCGTAGGACTTTACACTCAAATGGCTGGTGGGGCCGCCTTCCGACAAGCGGGCTAAAATGGCTTTGGTTTCATTCGCAGTTGTGCTGCCGATGTCTAATTTGGCTTGGGGACTGCTTGTACCAATGCCCACATTGCCGTTAAAATACGAATCCCCATTAACATTTAATTGTTTGGTCAGTGTGGAGGTGCCAATACCGATTTTTCCATTAAAAACGCTGTTGCCGGTTACCCCAAAATTTTGACTACCGGGAGAAGTGCCTACTTGTAAAGAACCTGCTACATACGAATTTCCCGATACATACGAACCCGTTGTTGCATTAGAGGATAAATCAAAAGCAGCATCGAACCCGCTGTATCCATTCGTTCCGCAAATACTGCCATCGCTTGTAAAACGAATGACCGCTTTCCCATTTGGGATAGACGGGACTATATTGTCTGTCCGGCTTCCCGAAGCATGAAAGTCCGTAGATATAACATTCCAATCATTATCAACACTATAAACACTCACAAAATCATAATTAAGTTCCGTATTCATGGATATTGTGATTTGGAGAAACGATGTACTTGA
>BNWW01000055.1 GCA_025999115.1 Bacteroidia bacterium | reverse complement strand
TTGCAAACTCTAAAGTCCCCTTCAGGGAGTGGGGGTAATTTTGCGGATAATCGTATAAAAAAAGGTGCAAGACCAAAATCCTGCACCTTTTCAAATATTTTTCCGGCAATTATGCCTTTTTCTTCAAAGCTTTCTTAATCTTCACTTCTTGCATATTGAAAGCAATCGGAGCGGCGATAAACAAAGACGAGATTGTACCGAAAACGATTCCTAATATCATGGCGAAAGAGAAACTGCGGATAGATGATTCTCCACCGAAGAAGAAGATAACCAACAATACCAATAAAGCGCTCATACCGGTATTAAATGTACGATCCAAAGTCGAATTAAGCGCTCCGTTGAAAATATCCCATTTCGAGGATTTCGGATATAATTGCGTGTATTCACGTACCCGGTCGAAGATAACCACCTTATCGTTTACAGAATACCCGATTACCGTCAGTATAGCCCCGATAAACGTCTGATCCACCTCCAGGGAGAAGGGAACGAATCCCCACAATAGACAATAAGCGCCAATTACGACCACGGTGTCAAACGACAACGCAGCGATAGTACCGACCGAATAGGAAAAATCGCGGAATCGGAATAAAATATACAATCCAATACCCAACACGGATAAGAGTACTGCCCAAAGCGCTTTTTGTTTCAAATCGTCCGCGATACTTGGACCCACTTTCGATTGCGTTTGAATGTAATCGCCGTGTATAAATTGGTCGTAAGTAGTACCTTCCGGCAACAAGGTTTTCAAACCTTCGTATAATTTAAGTTGAATTACACTATCCACCGAAGCCTCATTGGAGTTGATCATATAATTGGTCGAAACCCGCACTTGATTGGCTTTACCAATCGTGATGATGCTCGGCGTATGATTGTCAAATTGAGGATCCAACAATGCTTCGGCTTCCACTGTATTAATCGGTTGATCGAATTTGATAATGTAATTTCGTCCTCCTGTGTAGTCAATGCCTTGATTTAAACCTCTACCACCCAATTGCGGGAAGAAAGAAATGATACAAATTAAAGCAATGACACCGGAAATTATGTATTGCCATTTGATTGTCTTCAAGAAATTGAAGTTCGGATTCAGCAATAAATTTTCGGAAATTTTAGTCGTAAATGTCAAATTTTTCAATTTACCTTTTTCAAACAACCGGTCATAAGTTATGTGAGTCAAGAAAAGAGCCGTAAAGAATGACACGACAATACCAATAATAAAGGTAAATGCGAAACCGCGAATCGGACCGGTACCAAATATCAACAGGATAATTCCGGTAATAAGAGAGGTTAAGTTTGAGTCGAAGATAGCAGAAAATGCTTTAGAATAACCTTCTTCCACCGCTTTTCTCAACGCTTTACCTCCGCGCAATTCTTCTTTGATACGTTCGTAAACCAACACGTTCGCATCCACGGCCAAAGCCAACGACAATACGATACCCGCAATACCGGATAGCGTTAAGACGACGTGGAATGATGCCATCGCTCCCAGCGAGAAGAACAAGTTAAGCAACAAGGCTCCATCGGCAATTAACCCCGGCTTCCAACCATACATCGCAATCAGGTAAAGCAGCAGGACAAGTAATGCGATAATAAAAGAAATAAAACCTTGTGTGATTGCTTGTTGTCCCAAGGACGGTCCGACAATTTCTTCCTGTATGATTTGAGCGCGAGCCGACATTCGTCCGGATTTCAACACATTCGCCAAGTCTTTTGCATCTTCCGAAGAAAAATGGCCGGTAATTTGAGAAGAACCTCCGGTAATTTCCTGATTAACAGTCGGGTAAGAATATACCACATCATCCAAAACGATAGCAACTGCTTTTCCGATATTATCTTTGGTCAAACGCGCCCACACTTTGGCGGCATCGTTTTTCATCGTCATACTTACTTCCGCAAACTTGGAATATTGTCCGAAATGGTCGGTTGCATCTTGAATCACATCGCCGCTTAAAACCGGTTTCGGTTTGCCGTCGATGTAATTTACTTTCAAAGCGATCAATTCAAAAATGTCGGTTTCTTCTCCTTTTTCATTCACGCGTGGTTTAACCGACCATTTCAAACTGATGCGGTTCGCATCCAACAACGATTTAACTTTTGTATTAGCCAACAGAGCATTGATTTTCGGCATATCGCTTTTGCGTGCAGCCGATACGATGCAGAATTGATAGGGTTGTCCCGGATTTAAGCCCAATAAAGAGAATAGCGGCCATTGCGAATGAACAAGCGCTTCGTCTTGCGCCAACGCTACCGAATCGACGGCAAGAGCTGTAGTGGTCGAATCCGTAGCTTCCAATTGAGTTAAGGCAGGAGTTTTGCTTTTGGCAACCGATTGAATTGAATCGCGGATAATATTGTTGGCTTCAATTAAAACTTGATGAATTTCCGATTCCGTGAATGTTTCCCAAAATTCGAGGTTGGCGGATCCTTGTAATAAGGTACGTACCCGGTCAGGTTCCTTAATTCCCGGAAGTTCGATAGAAATTCGACCGTCACGTCCTGGCATCCGTTGGATATTGGGCGCTACCACACCGAATTTATCGATACGGTTGCGGAGAACGTTGAATGAATTGTCGTACGCGCTGGTCAATTCTTTTCTTAACACGGCGATGACTTCATCGTTGGCGCTTTGCGGACGGATTTTGTCGCGCAATTCGTAAGTTCCGAAAATGACGGACAATTTGGCGTTTGGGTCCAATTCTTTGAAGGCTGCGGCAAAAGAAGTTATAAAATCGCTTTGTCCCTTGTTTTGCGCATCGGTCGCTTTTGCTAATGCTTGATTGAAGTTTGCATCGAGGTTATTGTCGGCCAAGGCTTTCAACACATCAGCGGCGGCAATTTCCATAATCACGTTCATGCCGCCTTTCAGGTCGAGACCCAAATTGATTTCCATGTTGCGGCATTTTTCGAGGGAATAACCCATCCATACCTTTTCTTTCGCCACCGAATCAAGATATTGACTCTCCAGAGCCGGAACATCACCGGCATACACTTTCGCTTGTTTGTAATATTTATTTGTCACAAAGGTAAACGACAAATAAAACACACTGATCAAAGTCAGTGCAATCGCAAGAAATTTAATAAAACCTTTCTGTTGCATTTGAAATTTATTTTATTTTTTAATTTTAATTAAGCTATTTTCAATTTCAGCCCGCAAATATAGGCTTTTTTGCGATATTTCACAAATTATTTTTGGAAATAAATAAAAAAGCGCCTATCTTTGCACCCGCAAACGCGAAAGTAGCTCAGTTGGTAGAGCACGACCTTGCCAAGGTCGGGGTCGCGGGTTCGAGTCCCGTCTTTCGCTCTCTTCTAAAAACACACATTGAAATCCACCCGATTAAATTAGCGCTTTCCCTAACAAAATATTCTCATAATCCACCAAATTCTCCTTCAAAAGTTGAGGCGTATCAATATTATACGGACATTTTGTACGGCAAATCCCACACCCGGTACAAGTTTCGATGTTGCGCATCACTCCTTGCATCTCAGGCGTAAGCCATTGCGCCGACGGACTTCGGCGGATAAGCTGAATCATTCTTGCACAATTGTTAATTTGAATTTCTGCCGGACAGGTAGGCATACAATAGCCGCAACCCCGGCAAAAATTTCCCGCGAGTTCGGATTTATCTTTTGCAATCACGTCCAATAATTCGCCGGTCAATTCTGGGGGATTGTGCATATAGCCGAGAAATTCGTCCAATTCGCTTTCGCGTTGAATACCCCAAATAGGCAAAATATTGTCAAATTCGGATTGATTGAGATAGGCATAAGCCGCGGCAGAATTGGTAATCAGTCCACCACACAAGGCTTTCATCGCGATAAATCCTACATTATTCTCTTGGCAAAGCCGGACGAGTGCGATTTCTCTTTCGGTCGATAGATAGGAAAACGGAAATTGCAAGGTATCGTAAAGTCCCGACCGCGCCGCTTCTTCCGCCACAAAAATGCTGTGATTGGTAATGCCGATAAAACGTATTTTGCCTTGACATTTCGCTTCGAGCATCGCATCGTACAAGCCCGATTCGTCGCCGGGTTTCGGGCAAAATGGTGGAGTGTGGAGTTGATAAACGTCGATGTAGTCGGTTTTGAGGGTCGTCAAACTCGTGTGCAGGTCGCGCCAAAAGTCATCGGCATTTTTTGCCGCGGTTTTGGTGGTAATCGTAATATTTTGGCGCACATCCGGGAGGTGCAAACCGATTTTCTTTTCGCTGTCGGAATAGGCGCGCGCCGTGTCGAAAAACGTGATGCCGTTATGATACGCTTTCTTCAAAAGCACTCCGGCCTGTTTTTCCGAAACGCGCTGAACCGGCAATGCGCCAAAGCCGTTTTTATCGGAAATGATTCCTGTTTTTCCTAACGTTATTTTGCTCATCCTTGTATTTTTTTAAAGGTGCAGGAAGTGCATGGCCGTCCAATTTTCTTTTTCTTTATACGATACGAATTTTAATCCGTGTTTTTCACATTCTTTCCGAATCGCCTCTTGGTCTTCCGTATAAAAACCGCTCATGAAAAGCGAGGAATCGCGGTGCATACATTTCACATACGTTTGAATATCAGCCAGTAAGATATTCCGGTTGATGTTAGCGAAGATAAAATCGTACATTTCGTTTCCCAATAAACCTGCGTCGCCTAAAGATACCTTAATATTAGAGGTATGATTGAGCCGGATATTTTCCAAGGAATTTTCGTAAGCCCATTCGTCGTTGTCGATGGCGGAAACCGGTTCGGCGCCTTTCATGGAGGCTAAAATCGCCAAGACAGCCGTTCCGCAGCCCATATCCAAGAACGATTTTCCGTTTAGTTCATTTTCAAGGAGATAGGAAACCATCAGGCTGGTGGTGGCGTGGTGGCCGGTTCCGAACGCCATTTTCGGGTCGATGACAATATCATATTTCAATGCCGGGATATTTTGATGAAACGAGCTATGGATAACCGTTTGATTATCAATGATAATCGGCTGGAAGAAGTTTTTTTCCCATTCTTCGTTCCAATCGTGGCTTTCGATGTATTCGATGGAATATTGCAGTTGGGCATCGATCAAGGGCGGATTCTTCAGCAGTTGAATGATTTTATCTTCCGAAAAAAGCGTTTCCGGCACAAAGGCGTCCAATCCGTTTTCCGATTCCGAGAAACTTTCGAAGCCGATTTCGGCTAATTCGGAGGCGAGGATGTCGCGGTGGATTTCCGAGTTGGGGGAGAGGTGGATTTTTAATTCGTAATAATTCATATTTTGATAGATTGTTTATTGATTTTTGGATTATATAATTTCTCCGGCCCATAATCTTTCCAAAAATACTTTCCAAGGAAGAATCAGGATATTTTCGACCAACCGCGGCATCGGATCGTTGCTGATCAAAATTAATTTCTTCACTTCGTATTCTTCGGCAAAGGCTTTTAGACCTTTCAAATGGCGAACGGTGGCTTGTTCGGTAGCTTTTACTTCGATGGCTACTTCGTGGTCGCCCAGCACAAAGTCGATTTCCAATTGAGAAGCTGTACGCCAATAATAAATCAGGTATTCATTGTCGGAGTAGCGACTGTGAGCATAAATTTCCTGATAGATAAAATGTTCAAAGGCCTTTCCGAAAAGTTCCGAACCCGGTTCTATTTTTCCACGGTTAAGTAAATTATTGGCAATGCCCACATCAAACAGATAAAATTTCGGCGCGGTAATGACACGACGTTTCGGTTTTTTCTGAAACGAAGGAAGGTACCGGCCAATGAGCGTATCTTCCAAAATTTGAAAATATTCTTTGACCGTTGTGGCGCTTATTCCGCAATCGGAAGCGATATTGGTGTAATTGACCATTTCGCCGTTAGTCAGAGCTGCTATTTCGAGGAAACGGGCGAATGTTCCTACGTTTCGGATACGCGCTTCGGTAACGATTTCGTCGCGTAAATAATTGCCAATATAGGCCGAAATTAATTTTTTAGGATTTGCCGCATCATAGTGGCGTGGCAAAAGTCCGTGATTGATAGCCCGTATTAAGTCAAAATCGGGAATTTCGACACTGATAAGCGGATATAGTTCGTAACGCAATGCTCTTCCACCCAAAAGGTTTGCTCCCGAACGCAGGATTTTACGCGGACTGGAACCACTCAAAATAAACCGCACGCCATGATTACTGATCAACCAGTGGACTTCATTCAATAATTCGGGGATTCTTTGTATTTCGTCGATGATAACAGGCGAAATATTCGGATTAGCCAAAACAGTTTCGCGCAAAATATCTGGCTTTTCGGACAGTCGTTTATATTCGCTCGAAATCAGTAAATCAAACCATAAAGCATTGTGGAAAAGCGTTTTAAGTAGAGTGCTTTTGCCGGTTTGCCGTGCGCCCCAAAAGAAGATACTTTCTTGTTCCGAGCCTAAAAATAATTGTTTTCGGTGGTACATGTTTTTGCTTCATATAGTTTTAATTATCATGATAAATCAAAGTGATTGTTTGAATTATCATGATAATTAGAAGTTTGATTGGGCAAAGGTAGGAGTTATTTTTTGGTTTTGCAAGAGGTTTTGCTATTGTTCCAAAAATCAAAACAGACAGGTATTGTTTTGAACGATAAAAAGCGTTTCCGGCACAAAGGCGTCCAATCCGTTTTCTGATTCCGAGAAGCTTTCGAAGCCGATTTCGGCTAATAACCTTAATTAGTATTTTATCGTTTATCCATCAAATTTTTTTTGGTATATGTTGGCCGCAGATCTTTTCCTAAAGTTACTTTTGCCTTTCTGCCGTCGGCGCAATGTTTTATTTCTACGCGGTTGCCGAAACGGTCTTGTGTGGTTTTTCTGTTTCTATCTTATTTTTGAATTTAAAAATTGACAACATCTTCGAGTTGCATTTTTGCCCGTTAGGGCATTCATATCAATAGAAAAATGGAAACAACAAAAAGCCACAACCTCGTGAGAGGTTGAACTCCTAGGAGTTCTGTGTCGGATTGGATGTCATATTTTCTATTGATATGAAAATCCTGCGGATTAATTAAAATGGCTCATCTGCGCTTTTTTTATCAATTTCTAAAATTTGTTATTTCTAAAACTATTCGCCTTTTACCGAGTATTTTCCCTCTCCAATGAAGTTGCCATACTTTTTGAAATTATTCTTTGACATATACAGATTTAGCCTCTCCTGTTCCAAGGTCTGTTGCTACGCCATTTACCCATAATATGGCTTGAGAACCATCCTGACCTGCCACATAGACATCATTACCTAATACAAATACTGAATAGGCTGTGGCAGAATTCGTCCCATCTGTAAGATTGGTTGCAACGCCATTTTTCCATATTTTGGCAACAGAGGGAGAACCACCAATATATCCACTTCCAGCTACATACACGTCATTGCCGGATACGAATACTGAATAAGCGTAAGCGTAAGCATTATTCGTTCCATCGGAAAGATTAGTTGCTACGCCATTTTTCCAAATTTTTGCAACTACGCCAACAATGCCACCACTATTACCTCCATGTCCAGCTACATATACATCACTACCAGATACGAATACTGAAGCCGCATTATTATCGTATGAGTTTCTATTTGAGAGAGTGGTTGCCACCCCATTTTTCCAAACTGTAGGAACAAGTTGGCTGCCTTTTATATATCCAGCCACATATACATCATTGCCGGATACGAATACTGAATTTGCCCGACCTTTACTAATCGCTGTTCCGAACGTAAGGGATGTTGCATTGTCGTTTTTCCAAACGTTGGCACTACCTTCATTATTGTCGTCATTTCCTACTACATATACATCATTACCGGATACGAATATAGATTGCAGGTCGTAATTAATGAAACTGTTGTATATATTCCGATTTTTCCAAATAGCCCCGTAGTAATTACTTGCTCTTCCTGCTACATAGACATCATTACCTGATACAAATACTGAATTAGCTCTACCTCCAGTAGAAAGAGTAGATTGAACACCATTTGTCCATAAGATAGACCGAAAATTTGCCGTTCCTGCCACATACACAATTGGAATGCGGAAACTGATAGTGTTTCCGTAAGCCGTTCTTGTAGTGCTCGTGGCATAAGCACGCACATAATAAGTAGTTGCGCCAGTTAAATTACCAACGCTTGCCGAGAAATTGCCGGTACCACTACCTGAAACTACAACTTTAGTGTTATTTATAGTCGGATTCTGCATTGTTCCATATACAAAACCTTTTTCGGTATATGCAGGGTCGCCGGCAAAAGTAATATTCCCATTAAAAGAAACGGAACTATTTATAACATCCGTTATCGGCAGAGTGGTTACATCAGGTAAGGTATTGGTTTTAAAACTACTCGAATTTCCATACGCTACACCCTTTGAATTGATAGCATATGCACGCACATAGTAAGTTGTTCCATCGGTTAAAGCAGTAATACTTGCCGAAAAATTACCCGCTTCGCTGCCTGAAACAATTTTTTTGTATTGCTCACAGTTGGATTTTGCGTTGTGGCATATACAAAGCCTTTTTCGGTATAGGCAGGGTCGCCTATAAAAGTAACACTTCCATTCAGAGTTGCGGAATTGTATGTAACATCCGTTGCCGATTCTGTTGTTACATTAGACAATGTATAATCCAAAGTTTTAAAATTACTCGAATTTCCATACGCCGTTCCTTGTGCATTGATAGCATAAGCCCGAACATAATAAGTAGTATTAACATTCAATCCGGTTATATTTTGTGAGAAAATTCCCGTTCCACTGCCCGAAACTACTACTTTGGTATTGCTTGTTGTCGGGTTTTGTGTGGTTGCATAAACGAACCCTCTTTCGGTATAGGCAGGTCCACCCACATTGGTAATTGTTGCATTCAAAGTTGCCGAAGTGGTAGTGATATCGGTGGCTGCACCGGTAGTCAGTATTGCCAACTGTAAAGTTGTAAAATCAATAATATTTCCGTATTCTGTTCCTTGTGCATTGGTAATATACGCCCGTACATAATAAGTAGTGTTAGCAGTTAAACCCGTGATGTTTGCCAAATATGTGCCGAAAGCGGTTCCTGCAACTTCTCGTTTAGTGGCGTTTTCCAGAGTCGGGTTAGCAGTTGTGCTATAGACAAATCCTTTTTTAGTGTAAGTAGCACTGCCTGCGGCGGTAACGGTTCCATTCAAGGTGGCGGCTTTATCGGTGATATTGGTGGATGCTTGCGTGCTAACTGTTGGCAGGAATTGCGCGGTGGTAATAGTTTGTTCCTCACCATAGCCTATGCCTTTTTCGTTCACGGCAAAAGCGCGGACATAGTATGTTGTTGCCGATGATAAGTTGGTAAGGGAAACGGTTGTTTTCACGCTGTCGGGATAATTGTCGGGATAATTACTTGGTACATCCATTTTTACCAAGTTGGCACTCGTGGTATCTGGATTTTGGGTGGTTGCCCAGCAGATACCGTATCGCAGAGCCGTCAAACCGCCATCGTTAATCATTGTAACTCCGCTTAGGGCGAGGCTGCCCTGAAGATTGGTTATGGCATGAGTGCGTACTTTTGGTACAGAGGCGTTTTTCACGCCCTCTTGTGTAATCTGCACGGTCTTTGTGAGTGTTCCTGCGCCGAAAATCACTTCCGCTTTCCGCTCTTTGAGGGTTTTGTTGGGCGAAACCTGTATAAATACGAAATTACCCGACTGTTGAATAGTGTACCAATCCAAAGTTTCCGATGGTAACGTAACTTTGATGCAGTCATACGATTTGAAATTGGTGGTTACTTTCACTCGTTGCATCCTTACTTCGTTGCTTACTATCCCTGCCGAGAACGTGATTTCCTTGTCGGGCGACAAGTCAAGCATCGGTTCTACTTCCCTTTCGCAAGCCGCGAATGCAAGGGCGGCTATTGCTATTATAAATATCTTTTTCATATCTTACTGATAATTAAATTGTTATTATTAAAATGCAAATCCTAAACCACCGCTAAGATACACGCCGTCTAAATCGGTGCGGATACCGGCATTGAGGTAAAAACCGCCTAACTTGTAAATAGCACCGGCTTCTACTACCGGTCTGATTGTTTTTTCCGTTTCGTCGGGATTGGTGTAATATCCTAACGAAATGGTTGCGTCTGTTGAACTCCCCGAACTGTCGTATTTAGTAGTCCGCACTTCGTACAGAGGTTGTACATAAGCCACACCCACGCCTGCATATACCCAAAGCGGATAACTGATGCCTTTGGTCAAACCGAGCGTTAGATTGGCTGCGCCGTGTTTTTCGGCGGGCAAATCGCCGTAGATATTGGAATAGGATAGATTGTACATCGCGGTTTGCACGCCTGCTTTCTCACTCTGTTTCTTTATCTGTTCCTTTACTGCGTCTTCGCTGTATTCTTTCGAGGATTTGAAGAGCATGGTATTTATTTTCGCTGTCATATAAAAGCCCAGTTTTTTGTATTTCAATCCGCCGAAACTGATGCCGAGTGGTGTTTGTGTATCGGTAGCAAAACCGAAGTAACCGTAGTTGCCCTGCACGGTTGCCAAGCGTTTAAGTTTGCTCACTACTCTTGTAATGTCTTTGGAAACGGTGTTTTTTTCGTATCCGTAATCTGTAGCATTTTTGTAGTAATTAAGGGCTTTTTGCAGATTTTCTTTACTGTTCTTTTGCTCTTGTTCGGCGGCATTTTTATAAAACAGTGTTTTCAAATCTTGCTCCATATCCGTTTTTTTGCTATCCGAAGGAAACAGGGCCGCATAACGTTTATATATATCCACCATAGCGACGAGATCGTTTTCCTGTTTTTTCTTGTCAAAGTCTTGCGGATAGGACTTTCCCAAATTTGCCCGGTTTTGTTCGGAGGCAATAACATTTTCGTTTACGGCATATACCTCTCTAAATTTGTCCGTATCCACATTCTCGGTATTGTTGTCACTCCAATTCATATAGAGTGTAATTTCCTTCTGCAAATCTGCCACATACGGTGTTCTATCCTTTCTGTAGAGTCTATCGAGCGAGAGTATTTTCAGATGGGACACTTTGGGTGTCCAAATACCCAAAAATTCCTGCGTTTTGTTGAGTGCCTGTACAGCGGCGGTATAATTGCCTTCATTATATGCCGTTTCCGCCTTTTCAAATTCTATAAAGGCTTGTATTTCATTGTTTTGTGCCCAACAGGGGATGGCGGTCAATAGCACCATACATACTAAAAACAATGTCTTTTTCATTGACTTACTTGTTCCAAAAATCATTTTTCCCATTTGTTGTTTTATTTGTTTGTTGTGTTTTTGTATTGCTCTTGTCGGACGAAATTCCCCAAAAGTCTTTTCCGGGAGTAGCATCTGTCGAAATTTTTCGTTTGTATTTCAAATCTATTGCCTCCATATCTGTAGTTTGCAGCGAAGCGATAAAAGCACGTTGCGCCCGTTCAGCTTCGGCTTGCGAGGTGTAAGAGCCTACGATAATTATGTTTCCGGTACCGCCGGTTGCTGTAATTTCCTCGGTTACCGTGCGTTTCAACGGGAATGTTCCGTCTTTGTATCGTGCTATCGGGAAAGCGTTGGTAACATACACGGTTGGCTGTTTGTTTTCAATGGTTTTGTTATTGAAGCGGTAGGAAAAATACCATACTTCGTCCGACAGTTTGCTGGAAGAAGTCGGAAAAGCACCCTCTTTGTAGCGATTCAGCACATTCTTGCGCGAATTAACCAGTGCTGCATGTTGGCGTTCGAGTTCCCGTTGAATTTCGGCTTGCCGTTCCCGTTCTATCCTTGCAGCTGCCTCCCGGCGGTCACTTTCCTCTGCCTGTTGAATTAGTTCGTCAGCAATCCTTTGCGTCAATGTTTGGAGTCCCCGAAAAACATCGTCTGTTGCTTTTTGCTTCGGTGTCATTTTATTGTATCGTGCTTGGTGTTCCACCCGTTCCTTCCTCTGTCTTTGTCTATCATAACACT
>BNWW01000054.1 GCA_025999115.1 Bacteroidia bacterium | reverse complement strand
ATTGAAATGTGAGAAGTTTCGAGTACTACAAGGATAAGTTGAATGCCGCAGCAATGCGGATTTACTTATTTGTAGTACAGGTAATTCTCACAACCTCAATGGCGGATAATGTAAGTCCGCTATTTTTATGCCCAAATTTAAATTACAAAGTTTATGTATCTCAGTAGTAAAACAAACAGAAATGCAGCTGATTATGGCAGTGCAATGGAGCGAGAACCCATTTCAAAAAACCGCGTCAATTCTCGAAAAACGACAGGAGTAGGGGAAATCTTTTTCAGAAAGGAGGAATTATTATGAATGCGCCAATGATTCCGGGATTTTGTCCCTTTGCTTATCTTTCCAGCAATTCTTTATTATCTGATTTTTCAATACAATAATTATCAACTATTTAAAAATGAAATGGACAAAGGATTAAATAGGAGCAATTGGTTTGATTGCAATGTTTCAAAAATTAAGTACGGCAAACTTAATATTTTGTCTGGGGCTTTGCGTATTGCAATAACATCGAAGTGCAATATGGCGTGTGTATACTGCCATAGAGAAGGTTGCATTTCCGACAATACTCTATCTCGTGAGCAAATAATAGGTATCGTCGAACGTTCTATGAACTACGGTGTGAGGAGTGTGCGCCTTACTGGTGGAGAGCCAACTATTCATCCGGAGATAACAGATATATGTCGTGAAATAAAGACAAGGTTTCCTAACATAAGCTTCGAGATAAACTCAAACATAATAGAGATTGAAACAATACTTAACCTTATATCTCACGGTTGGCTTGATTCAGTAGCTGTGGGTTTAGATTTCTATGACAGAAAGGTTTCAAAGGACTCGCCGACAGGTATTCCATCAGCAAAAGTTCTTAATAGTGTGTTGAGGATAAATGAAACCGGCTGTAATGTTTCGATTACTAATGTCTATAATGGTGACCTTGATAATATAACAAAACTTGCTTATTGGTGTCGTGATAACAAAATTTTCTTGAGAATTCTTGAGAAGATTGATGATGTTATTGCTGATGAACCAACGGGTGAGTATATAATTATGGCGAAACACATTATTAAAGAGCTTGGTCTTACTATGAATTATCAACGGACAAAAGATCGATATTACGGAACGTTCCCGGGTGGCGAGAGAAATAAAGGCATTTACTTCTTTATTTCACATTGCCGACTTCGTGAGTGTGAACTTTGCAAAACAAGATATTTCAAAGTTTCAAATGAGGGCAAAACGCAAAGTTGTCTATTTCCAAATACACCGCAATTCTCGTTGCTTGACTTTGAGAATTTCGATATTAACTTTAGGAAGGCTCTTTGTTATCATTGTATTCCACCTGAAAGAAATACTGAGGTTATAGAATAGTATAATCTAATTTGCTTATATAAAAACAATAATTTTTGGATAATAAAACTATGGCAATCAATGTAATTAGTGCTAAGACCGCTGGCGAAGCGTGGGTTCGAGCATTACAACTGGTTATGACTCATGGCGAGGATATAAAGGATAAAGATGCAGAGTTCAAAGCGAATGAATCTTCAGGTCTCAGAGAAGTTAGAAACGTATATATTGAGATTGACTCTGTGGATTACAACGATCCGATTATACGTAAATACGAATACTTGTTAAAGGAATACCAAGATACTCCAATAATAAAGTTCTTAGAAGGTTATTATTGGACAGAAGGAACTAATGGCTATAAGATTGACCGCGGTTACGGACAGTATATTTTCAACTTAAACGGTGTCAACCAGTTTGATTGGCTTGTGCAAAAACTAAAAGACGATCCGACTTCTAAATCGGCAACCATTGTGTTTCCGTTACGGAATTGGCGTGGTAAAAAACCACCATGTATTACAGTGATTGACTTTAAACTAAGAAACAATGTGCTTGATGTTACCGCAATCTTTCGAAGTCAATGCGCATGGTGGAAGGCTCCAGGAAACTTTATAGCAATAAGTAAACATCAGCAACAAATTGCTACAGCGATAGGTGCTAAAGTTGGAAAGTTATATGTAAACGCAATAAGTTCTCATATATACGAACCTGATTATGAGAATGCAAACAAAGTAATAAATGAAGTTTTTAAGTAATTATTCTTTAAGTGATTAAAATCAAGTGAACATAAAAGATATAAAGCACGGTGTGATTCTCGCTGCGGGCGAAGGCAAACGCCTTCGTGACGGAACAAGGCAGACTTGTTCGAAGCCTATGACGATGGTAGCAGGAAAACCGCTCGTTTGCTATGGCATTGATGCAATGTTAGCGGCAGGTATTGACATTATTATTATCGTTTACAGCGAACATACAAAAGATATGCTTGCACTTAGCGAACAGAACGCGGCATATAAGAAAGCTTTGAACTTTGTGAGATTTGAAGGAGAAGGCAAGATTAAAACTTTGTTGTGTGCAGAAAGACACGTTCAAACGCCGTTTGTGGTAGCTTATGGCGATGCGGTCATACAAGCAGACTTTTTCCTTGATATGCTGAAAGGAATTGATGGTAAACACGCTGATGCGTTTATCTGTACGGTTGACAATCCGTCAATACCGATTGACGAAGTTAAGCAACCCTGGGATCGTTCAATTTTCGTTAAGGACGGAAGAGTAATCAAATGGTACAAGGGTGGAGTTAGCAAATCTGATGATATTACTGAAGAAGATAGTGAAGAATGTGGCAAGGCAGGCGGAATGATTTATGTCTATAATGTCGAACCATTCATATTCATTAAAAAACGCTTGGCAATCGGAAAGGACAGTCACGCAGGATTCATTGCAAAATTTATCGAACAACATAATGTCCTTGCAATGCTTATAGAAGATATTTGGGATATAGATTATGCGGAAGACCTCGCAAGAACAGAAGAGTTGTTGAATCAAAGGAGGATATAGCCATGAATTTTAATTTGACTAAAGAAGTGAGCAAAGGCTACATATCAAATGAAACTTTAGAGTCAATGTTTTCAGGAAATTGCATTGACATTGCTTATATCAGTCACCCTACTCACCCTGTTGTGTTAGGCGATAAGTTTCTTTTGAAGGTAAACACGAACATAGGTATATCAAAAGCAAGCGACTTAGCCGAAGAGCTTCGAAAGATTGAAACAATATCAAAACTCTCGTATGCCCCCGATTATTTCATGGACCATACTCGTGAACTCCACTTAGATAAGCCAGTTTGGAAGTATCTCTCTGAAATCACCAATAAGCCAACAGGAACTGTTCCCGTTTATAGTGTAGCTGATTCTAAAGGAAATATTTCAAGAACAGCTCTTCTTGAAAGAATTGAGGAAATGGGGGCGAACGGTGTAAATTTCATCACAATTCACGCTTGTGCTATGAAAAAATTGTATGAACTCGCTAAGAAAAGCCGTAGGATACCTTGTTCAAGTTGGGGCGGAGGACTTGTCTTGAAAGATGTAGAAATAAACAGGCGTGAAACGAATATCGTTGACGAATGTTTCGATGATATTTTAAAACTTGCAACGAAGTATAGTTTGACGATAAACATTGGTTCGACATTCCGTCCAGCAACGATTGAGGATGCCCTTGACGAAGTTAGTGTCGCAGAAACTAAGTTGCAAAAAAAATACATTGACAAGTGCAAAAAGAATGGTGTGCAAGTAGTAATGGAAGGCGTAGGGCATATGCCACTTAGCAAAATTCCTGAATACGGTAAGTT
The DNA here is from genome assembly GCA_025999115.1 of Bacteroidia bacterium. Next base: position 8,534 of record BNWW01000054.1, on the reverse strand, counting down.
GGTTGCAGAAAATGGAACGCCACTAATGCCGTTGGGACCTATCCCCACAGATTCAGTTATTGACTTTGACCACGTTGCTGCGGCTATCGGAGCGACGTTTATGGCAAAGTTTGGCAATACTTGCGCAATCAATACTGTATCTCGTGCAGAACATACAGGTGGTATTCCAACTACTGAAATAATAGTAGAAGCTTTGAAAGCAGCAAGGACAGTCGAACATATTATCAACCTTGAAAGGTTTGTGGGCGAAAGCGAGATAGATAAAGAAATATCTGATAAACGGGCAAACTTTGAAACTTGCGTTGTTGATGGCGGCCTGTTCGAATACAAAGCTCCTGATGGAAACAGCAAGAAAGCGTGTTCGAGATGTTCATGCCATTGCCCATTAGTACAGAAGACAGCAGATAATAACTTTGAGTAAAACGGAGAAAACAATATAAAAATTAAATTACATACTGCGATGAAAAACGTATTCAAAAAACATTTGATATGGGTGATAGGGATAGGGATAGTAGTCACCTTTTTTCTTCCAATTCTGGATATACCCCTGCCTTATTTTAAAGAGAAATTAAACTTGCCTCCTGAAAAAATGACATGGCAGAATTGGACGGAATTTTACACCGTCTGGATTGCTTTATTTGGCGTTGTTGGTGGGTGCTGCACAATTTGGCAAGCCCAAAAGCAAACAAGAGAGAACCGTTTTATCAACAGTTTTGCCCAAGCTGTAAAATTGCTTGAAAGTAACAGTGAATCTACCCGCTTAGGTGGCATTTATAATCTTCGCTTTCTGGCTAAAGAATATCCGGAAGACTATAAAGAAAAGGTTTTTAAGATTCTTTGTGGACATGTTTGCAGCAAAACGGCTAAGGATGAGTGTGAGGAAAAATATAAAGATGGGCCTTCAAATGAAATTCAGATGCTTTTGAATTTGCTGTTTAGAGAAAATGAAGGATTGTTTAAAGAGTTGGAGGAGGCGTATTTGCCAAAATGTTATTTGCCTAACTCTCACTTACATAATGCGTATTTGAAAAACGCCAAGTTCTTTGGAGCGAAATTGGAAGGTGCCAACTTCCAAGAAGCGAATTTGGAAGGTGCCGGCTTCAAAGATGCGAATTTGAAAGGAGCCATGTTCTTTGAAGCGCATTTGGAAGGAGCGGATTTGAGAGCAGATTTGGGAGGAGCCAATTTGGAAGGAGCTATATATAATAAAGAAACACGCTTTCCCGAAGGTTTCAAGCCCGAAGAACACGGAATGAAGAAGACGAAGAAAATCAGGAATCGGTGGCACCGAGCGCGTGTTATATATAAACTTAAAAAGAGAAAATTAAGGAGGATACTTAATGAATATTGATTTGGATAAGAAGAAAGGCAAACTTATTGTAGTCTTTGGTATAGATGGCTCAGGTAAAACCACTTTAATGAGTAAGTTAAAAGAATATTACCCTGATAATGGAACCATTGTATTTTATCCGTGCATTAAAAAAGCTAAGTTTGTTAAAGAAATAAGGGATGCTAAAAACAGTATGCATTACTTAAAGGATTCTTTCTCAAAAGCATTTTCGGGTATTGCACATATAAATGATATTGTTTACAACGTTCTTAATTTTATTGAGCCTTTGTTGAATTCTAATGTTAATGTTGTTCTTGATAGATATTCAATTTGTAGCAGAGTTTTTTTAGAATCAGGCGCTCCGGAAGATTATTTTGTTATGAGCAAAATGATGTCGTGTTTGCCGGTTCCGGACTTGGGAATATATCTTGATATTACTGTTGAAGAAGCAATGAGCAGAATTGTAAAGCGTGCCGAGTCCAATGGAAAGCCAATCAGCAGACATGATAATATTGATGCGCTTATAAACCTCAAGAAACTTTATTCAAAAATTATGCGAGAAGAAGAATACAAAATTGTGACAGTTGATGCAAATAACGATTCTGAATATGTTTTGCGAGAAAGCATTAAGGCAATAAATGAATTATTGCAAAAATAGAGAACAGGAAAACAATGAAAACAATTGATTTACATATACATACAACATATTCAGATGGTTCTTTTACGCCCACTGAAATAGTGCAGCATGCCAACCAAAAAGGGCTTTCAGCGATTGCGATAACTGACCACGACAGCATATCGGGAGTAGAAGAAGCCATTATAGCAGGTAATCAACTAAATATTGAAGTGATTTCCGGGATTGAAATATCAACTGAATTTGATATTTTTAATGGCAATAAACCACCGATAAGCGTCCATTTGCTTGGATTATTTGTTGATTTTCGCGATAGTAATCTTGTCCGTATTTTAGAAATGCGCCGCAATGCACAAATAATAAGAAACCAAGAGAGAATCAAAAGACTTATTGACTTAGGTTTTGATGTAAGTTACGAAGAATTATTGTCATATACAAAAATGCAAACGCCCACAAAATTCTATATATCACAATATCTTGTTTCAAAGGGTATTAGTGAAGCGAAAGAACTACTCGGAGTTGGCGGAGCCGCTTATATTGAATCTACTTTTAAGCAACCGATTGCTGAATCTATCGGTCTTATTCATCAGGCTGGCGGACTTGCCATACTTGCACATCCGATATTGTGTCGGATCAGTATTTCAACACTTGAAAAAATGATTGTTTTAATGAAAGATTTAGGTCTTGATGGCATAGAAACATATCATTCTAATAATACACCCTATACGAGTCGATGTATGGTTGACCTTGCTAATACCTATCATTTATGTAAATCTGGTGGAAGCGACTTTCACGGAACAAACATACCTGAAATTGATTTAGGAACATGCATAGAAGGTAATTCATGTGTACCGTACTCAATATTAGAGGATTTGCATAAACATAATTTAGAAAGGAGTAGAAAATGATACAAATTAAATATTGTCCCGATGCGGACGACAATGGATTTTTATATGCTATCGGGCTTTTTTCTTTTATCGCAATGAATAAGATGCTTGATATTGCTGTGAATATATTGCTTGTATTATGGATAATCGTTGGCTACAAATGCTTTTATGACAGGAACAGAAAACCTGTTAAGTCTTAAAGACTTAACAGGTTTAAGTGTCAAAACAGCGTTCTTTGACTATTGGTTTACACGAAAAAAAAGATTTGCCCCGTATTTTTACGGAAAATCATAAAAGTTTGAGTAGTATTTTTACGGAAAAAGTCGTAACTTTGCCTCCTATTTTTACGGAAAAGAAAATGATGGACTATTTCAAAAGAAAAATTGACTACGCATTGCTTGAATGGAAAAACGACAGACGGCACAAACCGCTGATGTTGCGCGGTGCGCGGCAAATTGGCAAAACTTCTGCGGTGCGCAACCTGGGCAAAACGTTCAAATATTATGTGGAACTGAATTTTGAAGATACAGGACAGAAAATTAAAGATTTGTTTCAGGCAGGACATTCGCCTAAAAACATTTGCGAAAAACTGTCGGAAGTAGTTGATACGCCAATAATTGCAGTTTTTGCTCGCACAGGGACGCGATATGTGGGCAAAACTCATTGACGAGGCAACGCCCGAAAAACCGCTTTCGGAAGGTGTACACGAAAAATTATCAGATTACGCACAGTTCGGCAAACGGCGTTCCGCTCGGTGCCAATATAAATCCGAAAATTCGGCGTATAATTCCCTTTGACACGGGACTTTGTCAGCGAATTTTGAATCTTGACGTTTCGCACATTTTGCTTTCAAACGACTTTGACGTAATCAACAAAGGCGCGATTGCCGAAATTTTTGTTGCCTGCGAACTCAAAAAAGCCGCCTCGTGCTACACTGATGACGAACTTTACTGTTGGGTGCGCGAGAAGAAAAATGCAGATGCACAAATTGATTTTGTTGTTCAGCAGGGGCAAACGGTTGTGCCAATCGAAGTAAAATCGGGCAGTAGCGGCAAAATGCAAAGTATGTGGGTGTTTTTGAACGAAAAAGAATCGGAATACGGCATCAGAACTTCGCTCGAAAATTTTGCGGTGTATGATAAAATCAAGGTTTATCCGCTGTATGCAATCGGAAATGTTGTGTAAATGTCCGGTTTTGCCACATTGTGTGTATTTGCTTAAGGTTTATAGCGGTAGTGGAGTAGCGGTCAGCAAGATTTTGAAAAAATAAGTGGTGTTAATCAATTTCATAAACCTGTTAAGTTTTCATAAAGTCTTAACAGGTTTTAATAAAGACAAAGAAAAAACAGCGATAAAATTTTGGTTTTTGAACAATTCCTGCAAGCAGATAACCAATTCCGTAATTACGGACTTTCTGTTCGTCCTGTGTTGGAATGATTTGATTATTAAAAATTTGGGGCGGGAGGTTTTCCGCCAGGGCAAACGCATCTTAATTTGTGTTAAAGACCGGAGGTCTTAAATATGAATAACCCCCAGTGAAGCCCGATAGGGCGACTGGGGGTTACAATACCGCCCTTCTCCGGCAACCCTGAAAGGGTTGAACACCTACGGAGTTCAGGGATGGAGGGGTATCGTCTTGCCCCCAATCGCTTCGCTTCATTGGGGGTTATTCATATTCAAGCCCTTACGGGCTTTTTTTAACACAAATTAAGATGCGTTTGCCCTGGGTTTTCCGCCCCAATTGTTATTTATTCCGAAGCAAAACCAACAGGAAATCAACGAAAATTAGGCTATGTTAATGTGGCTGTATTGTACTATAATTTCGTTGATACCGAAAAATCATATATGAATTTTACCGTAAAACTTGTGCTGGGGATTAAAAACAATGGGCGACACATTCAATATTCGGTAACAAAAATAGAAGCAATATAAACAAAAAAACACTTTTGAACCGGCGCGTAAAGTAAAAAACCATAGAACGCACCCAAACAAAGTGTTTTTTTAACATTTTGGCAAAAACGATTACCAAAACATTTTGCGTTGCAAAGATACAACTATTTTTTTAGTCAGCAATAAATTCCGATAAAAAAATCCTGTCATAGGCGTTGCCCACGCAAGAAAAGATTGAACAGTAATTTAATTCGTTATTGCATATCACCGACAGTTTTCAGAAAATTGTAATTACAGGCAGTTTAACGCCGACATATCAGAATGATGATGGTATTATAGTGACGAATATTTTCGATTTTCTGCTGAATGAAAACAGTTTAGCAATATAATTCTTTAACACTCGCCGTTCACTCTAAAAATATTTTTAATTATTTCCATTGGAAATATATTTTATTGGAAAATAAGTGTTATCTTTGCAGAAATTTTTAATAAAAAATAATTATGAATCAGACTTTAATAATTATCTTAGCAGCGATGGTTGTATTTTTATTAATCAAAAAATTAATAACAAATAAAAATCAGAAAAAAATGGTAGAAATAATAAATTCAGACAGTAACACGTTGATTGTTGACGTTCGTAGCAAAGAGGAATTTCGTGGCGGACATATTGAAAATTCCGTCAATATTCCGCTTGACAGAATTTCGGGTGAAACTGAAAAGTTGCGGAAGTATAACCATATTATCGTTGTCTGTGCAAGCGGAATGCGCTCGGCGCAGGCAAAATCAATTCTTGCCGGCAAAGGACTGAAAAGTGTTCATAATGGCGGCGCCTGGCAAAGTTTAAATTCAAATCTTAAATAGTATGAAAACGGTTATCATTGGAGGAGTTGCGGGCGGCGCAACAACGGCGGCTCGCTTGCGGCGGCTTGACGAAAAGGCGGAAATTGTACTTTTTGAACGGGGCGCGCATATTTCCTACGCCAATTGCGGTTTGCCCTACTACATTGGCGGCGTGATTGTTGAGCGGGATGAGTTGCTTTTGCAAACGCCTGAAAGTTTTAAGGCTCGCTACAACATAGACATTCGGATACATTCGGAGGTATTGAAAATCCATGTTTCGGCTAAAACGGTTTTGGTCAGAAATGGCCTGACCAATGAAGAATATACGGAAAGTTACGACAAATTGGTCATTTCAACCGGTGCAGAGCCTGTTCGTCCGTCATTAAAAAATATTGACAATGAAAGAATTATGTCGTTGCGAAATGTGGCTGATACGGATAAAATCAAAAATTTTATACTCAAAAATAAACCGCAAAAAGCAGTAGTTGCAGGCGGTGGATTTATTGGTTTGGAAATGGTCGAAAATCTAAAAAAATTAGAAATAGAGACCATTGTAGTGGAAAAAGCCCCGCAAGTGATGGCGCCGCTTGATTTTCCGATGGCAGCGATTGTGCATCATCATTTGAGCGAAAAAGGCATAAAATTGAAACTCAACGTTGGCGTAACAGCTTTTGAACCTGTTGAAAACAGAATAAAAGTTTTGTTGGACAGTGGAGAAAGCATTGACGCAGATATGGTTATACTTTCAATCGGTGTTCGTCCCGAAGTGAAATTAGCAAAAGAAGCGGGATTGAAAATAGGCGGTTTGGGTGGAATTTTGGTGGATAAATTTCTACAAACTTCGGACAAAAATATCTACGCTTTGGGCGATGCCGTCGAGGTTTTCAATCCGGTTACAGGCAAAAACGCCCTGATTCCGCTGGCAGGTCCAGCCAATAAACAGGCGCGAATTGTTGCCGGCAACTTGATTTCAGGCAATAAACTGTTTTCCAACAGCAATACGGTATATGTCTGAACGAAGGAATGTTGATTTGTTCCCTGCAAAAATCGGGACGATGTTCATCGGGCGAAATCGCTTCCCTGTTGGGCTTGACCTGTTCCAATGCGTCAAAAGTAATCTGCCTTGCCGAGAAAAAAAATCTGATAATCCGCACACTTGGCAACAACGACAAGCGGCAAATGTATTTTGCCCTGACCGAAAAAGGCGCAAAATTGCTTGCAACAATACAAAATGCTGAATTGCCGCTTTCAGAATCGCTTAAAACACTGGTAAATATAAAATAATTGAAAGAGAAAGATATGAAAAATTTGATTGAATCCAATAACGACAGTTGTCGTTATTCACTGATTTTTTATCAAAGCAAGCAAAATTTCATTAAAATCATGCGTTTTGTCACCCAATAATTCAAAAAAATCCTTATCGGCAGTTTCGACTGTTACTACTGCTTTTTTTATTATCTCTTTCCCTTTTTCTGTAATGTCGATTTTCTTGGCTCTTGTATCGGTCGAATGTTCCTTTCGCCGAATTAACCCTTTCTGCTGCAATGTTCTTAAAACAGTAGAAGTTGTCATAGGGTCTATCTTGGAATTTGACGACAAAACAATTTGTGTAACTTCTTGCCCGTGTAATTTCAACCAATGAAGACAAGTCAATAAAACATACTGAGAATGGGTCAAGTCATATTGTTTTAATGAGTCCCTAATTTTGCGTTGCCACAAAGAGGTAACTTGCCATAATAAAAAGCCGGAACTGTCTTCCGCGTTTTCTACGCTGAATGTGTTGTCATTTGATTCCATTCTTATCTTGTCATACGATTATATTTTTAGCCGCATTGATTTGTACTTGAATGTCCGCTGGCAGGTCGTCAACAATTTTTTGTGCCACGAGTTTGCGCCACAAAAAAAGGAATGACAGACACAACGACTCACTTTCACCTCTCTTTTAGCACGGCAGTACAGTTGGGCTCTTGCTCACTTGTCAAAATATTAAAAAATGATAATATACGAGGGGTAGCTCCTTATTATCAAATAGTTACGATGGTTTCATAAAATTTTCTGCCTTTTCGGGCATCACCCATAATAGCCGTAACAGGAATATTTCCCTGGTACGGCTATTCCGTTTTTGTATCCGGCTAACGCCTTTTCAGGGGATGGACTTCGTCGATTCGAGCGATAGCTCGAAGAGCGGTCAAGCCCGCAATGACAAAGATAATCATAGAAAATCACACTAATTATTAATTTTTTAAATAACACACAAGATGAAAATTAAGTTTACTGTTTTTTGCAGCAGTAGCAAGTATGCATGCACAGGATGCAAAAATGGTAGTCAAACAATGCCGCCACGTACAGTTCATCTGCTAACGGTCTCGTTGCTACCGAAGGTTCAGGTGGCACAAATTGAAGATTTTATGCTAACTTTGCAAAAAATATATTTGATACAAGAATTTTATGAAACAAATTGTTTTAGAAAGGGAAAACTATCTGCAACGGCTTACCGTTTGGATAGACAAGCCGGTTATCAAAGTGAAGAACCGGTAAGTCTGGTTGATTCGATAAAACAAAAAAATTGAATGACATGAAACGATTTATTATTCTGTTTTTTAGCATTTTTTACTGTATTTCTCTCTTTTCCAACGAAGAAAACATCGTTTTACACACCTCAACCGGCGATATTTACGGAACGTTATTACTCCCCGATTCCGTCGAAAACATTCCGCTTGCAATATTAATCGCCGGCTCCGGCCCCACCGACCGCAACGGCAATCAACCATCCATGCAAAATAATTCGCTCCAATATTTGGCGGAAGGCTTGGCGCAGAACCAAATCGGATCAGCAGCAAAACCATGTGTTTATGAAAGGCGCATAGCGCCAACATCTTTGTAGCCGTGTGCGTAAGCGCACGGTAATAAGGGCATACACAAACCCATAGCAGCGTAGCTGCGCCACTTTTAT
>BNWW01000053.1 GCA_025999115.1 Bacteroidia bacterium | reverse complement strand
CGCTATACCTCAAAGCCGGAACCACGTTTTATATGCACGGAAACGCCGAAATCATCGTCAAAGGCCGTTTGCAGGCGAAAGGTACGTTCTCGCAACCGGTTTTGATTCGTGGCGACCGTTTCGATTCATACGTCGATATTTCCTACGATCGTGTGCCGGGACAATGGGGTGGTATTCGTTTCGCGCCGGAAAGTTTTCAAAATGAATTGGAAAATGTAAGGATTCGCAATGGAAAATACGGTTTCAACTGTCTGCCGTCAGATGATTCGCAATCGAAATTGAAACTCAAAAACGTGGTTATGACCAATTTCAAAGGCATTTTGCTAAATTCCGTCAATTGTAAAATCGAAGCCGAAAATTGCGAATTTTCCAATGCCAAAGACGGTATTTTGAATTTAACCGGCGGTTCGTATCGCTTCACGCATTGCACAATTGCCAATTATTATATGAGTAATCAGGAAGCGGGCTGGGGCAGTTCCAACAACGAAACGGTGCAATTGCGGATTCATCATTGGAACGAAACGGCCGAAACCATAGAGTCTTACCTCATCAAGCAAGCTGATTTTTACAATACGATTATTTGGGGACAAGGTTCGGGTTCCGACATCGCGATTGAAAGCGCCGACAGCATCCGTTCGTATTTCCAGAGTTGTGTGATTCCAAATAAAGATGCCACTAACGACGACCCGAACGACCCGAATATCACGCCGCAAGTCGTCAATTGTTTGATTCACACCGATCCCAAATTTTTAAAAACCCGTTCCGACGATTTGAGTTACGATTTCCGTTTGGATTCTATTTCGCCTGCTCGCAATGTGGCCGACCTGAAGTTTTCGCAAGCTTTACCGCTTGATTTGGATGGTGTTAGTCGCTTTGCGGATGGTGGGCAGGATCTGGGGTGTTATGAATTTATTTCCCAAAAATAATTTACTTTGAACTGTTAAGTGCATATTAAAAAATTATATATATCCTTGCGGTTGAATTTTAATAACTAAAAAAGAAAGTTAAAAAACAATGAATAATATTTTCTTTACCCTTGATTATTCTAAAATTTAGCACTACTTTTGTTCGCTGGTGCAAAATCCATCAGTAATGAATAAAGAAATAAAATTACCGGAATTGGTCAGACAAAAATTCGATGCCTATTTGACCGAACACAAATGCCGGAAAACACCGGAACGATACGCTATTTTGGATGTAATCTATTCCGATACGCGCCATTTTAATATGGATACGCTTTATAATACCTTGGCCGAACGTAATTTCCGGGTTAGCCGCGCAACGCTTTACAATACCATGCAACTGTTGCTCGATTGCAATCTGGTTTTGAAACATCAGTTCGGACAAAATATCTCGTTGTATGAACGCGCCTACAACAACGATATGCACTACCATCTTATCTGTACGCATTGTAATAAAGTAACGGAATACAAAAATCCGACTTTACAAACGATGCTTAAAAATCTGAAAATCAAACAATTTACGGCGGCAAATTTTAATTTAAATATCTTTGGCGTTTGTAATGTGTGTACTCGAACCATCAAAAAACAAAATTCATTAAAAAATAAAAATAAATGAAAGTAGATACTTTATTGGGTTTACAGTGGGGCGACGAAGGCAAAGGCAAAGTCGTGGATGTGCTTACGCCCGGTTACGATCTTGTAGCTCGTTTTCAAGGCGGCCCCAACGCCGGCCATACCTTGGAATTTGACGGAAAAAAATATGTTTTACGTTCCATTCCTTCCGGCATTTTTCAAGGCGGAAAAATTAATATTATAGGTAACGGCGTGGTGCTTGATCCGGCGCTTTTCAAAGCCGAAGTGGAGGCTTTGGAAGCATCGGGAATCGATTTGACAAGCCGTTTGTATATTTCCCGTAAAGCTCACTTGATTTTGCCGACTCACCGTTTGCTGGATGCGGCCTACGAAGTTCAAAAAGGCAGCGGAAAAATTGGAACCACCGGCAAAGGCATCGGGCCGACTTACACCGACAAAGTGAGTCGCAACGGTTTGAGAATCGGCGACATCGAACATCATTTCGAGGAAAAATACCGGACGGCCGTCGCGCGGCACGAAGAATTGTTGCATCAAATGCACTACGAATACGATTTGGCTGCATTGGAAAAAGAATGGATGGCCGGATTGGATTGCATCAAACGTTTTCAACGCATTGATAGCGAACATTTTATCAACAAAGTTTTGGTCGAAGGCAAAAAAGTATTGGCCGAAGGTGCGCAAGGCACGATGCTCGACGTCGATTTCGGCTCGTATCCTTTTGTAACTTCGTCGAATACGATTAGCGCCGGCGCTTGTACGGGCTTGGGTGTAGCTCCTTCTAAAATCGGCGAAGTATATGGCATTTTCAAAGCATACTGCACACGAGTAGGCAGCGGCCCTTTCCCGACCGAATTGGAAGATGAAACGGGACAGGCGATGCGCGATTTGGGCTACGAATACGGCTCCGTAACCGGACGTCCGCGCCGTTGCGGTTGGGTTGATTTGGTGGCATTGCGCTATGCCATTATGATTGACGGTGTTACGCAACTGATTATGATGAAAAGCGATGTTTTGGATTCGTTCAACACCATCAAGGCTTGTGTGGCTTACGAAATCGACGGCAAAGAAACGACCGATTTCCCGTTTGAAATCAATGATTCGCTCCGTCCTATTTATGCCGAACTTCCGGGTTGGAAAACGGATATGACAAAAATGCAGTCGGAAGACGAGTTTCCCGAAGAATTTAATGCCTATTTGTCGTTTTTGGAAGACGAATTGGGCGTGAAAATTCGCATTGTATCGCTCGGCCCCGATCGTAAACAGACAATTATTCGTTATACGGAAGAATAATTGCATTTGGCAAGAAATTTGCTGTTCGTAATTTTTAACTTTTAATTCATTATTCATTATGGCAATTTATTGGATTTTATTTATCGGAACCGCCTTAGCGAGTTGGTTGGTTTCGTTGAATTTCAAAAACAAAGAGAAAAAATATTCGCGCATCCCCTTGGATAACGGATTGACGGGACGGCAAATCGCTGAAAAAATGTTGTCCGAAAACGGGATTTACGATGTGAAAATCGTTGCTACCGACGGTGTATTGACCGACAACTACAATCCGACAAACAAAACCATTAGTTTGAGTAGCGCCGTTTATGGTGGAAGCAATGTTTTTGCGGCTTCCGTCGCTGCTCACGAAACGGGACACGCTTTGCAACACGCACGCGCCTACGGGCCGTTGAAAATGCGTTCGGCTTTGGTGCCGGTGGTCAGTTACGCTTCGCAATGGGTAACTTGGATTTTATTGGGCGGAATGTTGTTGATTGGTTCCAATCTCAAAATCGGTTCGCCGGTACTTTTGGCCGGCATTCTCTTGTTCGCTACTACTACTTTGTTCAGTTTCATTACTTTACCGGTAGAAATCAATGCAAGTATGCGCGCTTTGAAATGGTTGAGCGGAGCGGGAATTACCTCGGTGCGTAACCACACCGAAGCAGAAGGCGCTTTGAGAGCTGCCGCTTATACTTATGTGGTAGCCGCATTAAGTTCGCTTGCCACGTTGATGTATTACGTGATGATTTATTTAGGTCGCAGGGATTGATGAGCGCGAAAGTTTCATTACGGATTTTGGGTATCACGTTTAGTCAGGTTCAAGCGGGTGCATACGCTCTTATTTTATCAGAACAGATGGGCAAACGGCGTATTCCGATTATTATCGGGACGCCGGAAGCTCAGTCGATTGCCATTTTCTTGGAAAACTTGAAACCGCCCCGTCCGCTTACGCACGATTTATTCCGGATGCTGACAGACGCTTTACAAGTGCAGCTCCTCGAAATGAATATTTACCAATACAGGGACGGCGTTTTTTATTCCGAATTGATTTATCGTTCGGGCGAAAAAACGATTCGTTTGGATACCCGCACTTCGGATGCCATTGCTATTGCCATTCGCGCCAAAGCCCCTATCTACATCGACAAAGAGATTATGGATGAAGCGGCAGTCGTGATGGATGATGATGATTTGTGGGATGAAGCGTCCCCTGTTGATGCACTGGCTGTCAAACCGGCGTATGAAAATATGAATCTTGAAGAATTACAAGTGCATCTCAATGGAGCCATTTCGGGGGAAAATTATGAGCAGGCTTCTTATTTGCATGAGTTGATGGAGAAATTGAGGAGGAAATAAAAATAAAAGGTTGCAATTTTTTTGCCCATTCATTAAAGGAATTACCCGTCCCCACATAAAAAAGATAGTATTAATTTGATGCGCTTGTATAATGTTTATCCGCCCAAATAATAATATCTTTTGCAATACCCAAACTTTCCTGCACTACATTATAACGGGTTACGCCGTCGTAACCTAATGCTTTATGTAACAATTCATAAGCATTTAAGAGCGGGCGAGTCATTTTTGTGTCTTTTTTGGCAAGCGCCGTTTGATAATCTCGAAATTCGGGTGTTTGTGTTTTTTTCAGTTTTTCTTTTACGTTCAAAACAGCATCAAGCGCAACCAAAACGCCACACCACGCAGTATGCCCGGCTATTTTTACATATTTGCTGTCGTTGTAATAAGCGCCTTCTTTCTCGGCTTTTTCCGAAAGGATGGTTTTCGCGTTTTGCAGATAGCGTTCCGCTTCGCGAATAGGATGGGTTAATTCCGCCATACTGAATCAGTTTTAAGTTGTGTATTAAGATGAAAGCGCAAAATTAAGTAAAGTTATTGGAATCGACAAGTTCAAGTGTGATTATATTTCATTAAATATCAAATAAATAAAAATATAAACAGAAAAATACCGATTCAGATCAATTTACTGCTTTCAAGTCGAAATACATCGCTCGGGTTTCACCGGATTTATCTTTATCAGTCAAGTATCTGAACTCATTTTTCTCGTAAAAAGGCAACGCGCTTCTGTATGCATCGACAGTAATAAACCGGCAGCCGGATTGTTGTTGTTTGCTGGTGTACATCTCTCTTACAATACGTTCTTATTAGATAAGTTACAGCTAACAGTGATGTCAAATAATTTTTTGCATCATTCTGCAAGAAATCGTTTAGTTCTTCATCCTCACTCTCAAAAGAACCAATTGCTATATCTTCTGTTAATTGGTCTAATGTCAAATTTGGAGTTTCAGTTTCAAATAAATTCATAAGATTATGCGAATTTTATGGTAAATAAAAAGTTGCAATTTTTTTTGCCCATTCATACGCTTTTCTCTGCTCCTCCAACTCTTCTTTCGACAATGGCGTAATATGCTCCATTGCTTCGCGAAACCGTTTTGCATCTTTACCTCTTAAAATAGGGGTTTCAGCTATTTCTCGTGCCATAATGATTAATTTATTAGTTAAATTTTATCTTAATTTCTTATCGAATTGACAAAGATATGGATTTGTTTTTATTTTGCAAAGAAGTATATGTAAAAAAAGGTTACTGAAAAGAAATTTCCATTAAAAGAAAATAGGGAGCTCGGAAAGCATCCCTATGATAATTAACAAGTCCTAAAAAAGCCTTAAATTGATAACGCTTTTTCAGGACTTGTCGATTTTTTACAGTTTTACTTTTTATCTACATAAGTAGCTTCGATCACAGAACCAAAAGCGGGTATCCCGCAAAGAATACCCTTTTTGATTTTAGTTTAGATAACTGATAATTGTTATTTACTGAATTTCCGTGTTTGTTTCCACGAATGCTTCGTTACATTCTTTTTAACCAACGCTTTCACACCGGATGGGGAGGTATCGGTTGAAGTACGTGTCCAAGTAGATTCGGTATATACATCATAAAAGCCCTCTTCGCCTTCACCTTCAACAACCGGAACCAGATAATAACCCCACATTTGAACCGGAGATGTAATCTTACCTGCTTCCGGAATATTGAATACAACCGGAGCTGCAGCATCTGCATTGACAAAATAAATATCATACAATTCAGGGCTTCCTTCTTCTCCCAAATCAAATCCTTCCAAAAGTAATTGCTCATCGTCGGCAGTTAGCGTTCCTGCTTCGGGGTCAAATACTGCTTCGATGGCTGTTCCCGCATCAAGCAAATTCTTGATTAACAGTATATCGGAATTACTTGTTTCTTCTATAACAATGCCTTCTTCGGGAGAATAATCGGTTCCATACCAATAACTGTTAATGGCGACATCATACGTTCCTGTAACATCGGCAATACTCAAATCAGGAGGAGTAAGAGTTGTAAATTCTTCTCCTGCAACACTTGCCGAAGTATAGGCGGGTAAAATCAGCGTAACATTCCACGAATAGGTAGTCGTAGGTAGCAAACCTTCGGCTTCGAGCGAAGCGCCTAACACCAAGGTGTCGATAACAGCAGTACCCGAAGAAACTACTATATGGTAATACTCGTCGTCATACCCTATCCACGACAGCATGGCACTTTCTATGGTTATGTCCGAAACTTGCAAATCGGCTGGATCTTGTACTGCAGTAGTAGCAAAACCGGGTCCGGCTATAAAATTGCTTTTCACACCGGCATTTACATTGGCAACTTGCCAAGTATAAGCAGTACCCGGTTTAAGAAATACGCCAAGTTTGTGTGCCGAAACAACGGTATCTTTAACAAGTGATCCGTCGGCAGAAATTAAAACCTGATATACACCTACTTCTCCTCCCCACGAAAGAGCTGCGTATTCATAGGAGATAGAATCTACTTTTAATTCGGAAGCTTTGCTTACCGTCGGCACTTCCTCTTTTTGTTCGCAAGAAAAAAAGCACGAAACAAATATTGAAAAAAGGCACAGCGGCAAAAAATATTTTGATATGGTCTTCATATAAAACTCTATTTAAATTGTTATACTAAATTAATACAGACTGGTTATTTGATAAGTAGATACTTTCCATCCGAAACCACTTCCGGAAGCGAAACCCCAGAAAATAGGGAAAGTGAATGTTTTAGTAGCAGCATTGTAAGCCAGAGAAGCGCCACCGACAACTCTTGTCTGGTCTTTTACAAAATATGCATAAACCCATCCATAGGTGTCGTCATAATAAGCATCGGCATCATAACCGCCGGCGATGTAAGCAGCAAGTTTAGGCCCGCTTCCATCTTGTACGGTAATGGTTTTGTCGCCATCCCATCCAAATAAGAACGCTTCTCCGCCACCATCAAACAAACCTTGCAAGCGATACAATT
Organism: Bacteroidia bacterium; assembly: GCA_025999115.1. Next base: position 5,303 of record BNWW01000053.1, on the reverse strand, counting down.
CGGTTGCAGCCGAGTATTCCAACACAATTTCCGTTTCCGGTTCGGTATTCCAAAACGGATCGGTATAAATGCCGTCGGCATAAGGCACAAAATCTTCTTTCAGAATACTTAACGCCAAAATAGCATAGCCGGCATCTTCTACATAAGGGTTAGCTATTTGCGATGCATCATCTATCTGAATGGTAAACTGATAGGTTGTCAGCAATTTAATATCGCCGAGAGTAACTTCTACGGAAGTTACTTTTTCGCCTGCTGCAAATGATGCGCTGGCAGGTACGGTAAATTTGTCCGCATCTTTTCCGTAACTTTTCAAGGCTACGGTCAAAGCCGTTTCAGATACTTCGCGAGCTAATTTTACCTCAAAAACGGCATCAGATACGCCCAGTGTTAAAGCGCTTTTATCCTGCTCAGGAAAAAATACGCCTTGACTGTTGGAATTGGCTTCGGGCGACGGGTCGCGCACTATTTCTTCGTCGCACGATACGGCAAAGAGAGCAACTACTGCCAACAATATTGTTCCAAATTTATTTATACTTTTCATATTCAATCAATTATTAATTGTTTATTATTAATCTGTTACACCATCCGTCAAACTTGCGCCGTCGTTCTGCTTCGGTTGAGTTCCGCCTTCGTTGTTTATTACCGCTACGTTGTTGGTAGTTTCGGTTTGTACAAAGCGCAACAGCATCCAAGGATCACTTGCAGAGATATTGAACCGGTAGGTTTCAGGAACATTACTTCCCGTATCGCCCGGATGGAAACGTACAACATTTTTACCCAAACGCATGATGTCGGCCATTGCAAAACCTTCGCCCCAAAGCTCAATACGACGCTGTAACCATACTTCGTTGGTAAAATCATCAATGGAAGCGGCAGAACTTGTATAGGCCGGATTACGATATGTTTTTACAAAGTCTTCCAATATCTGTTTTCCACCACCTAAATTAATGTGTGCCGTAGCTTCGGCCTTGATAAATATCAGTTCTTCGGCACGCATCATACACCAGTCGCCTTCGTTGTAGGGTGTTCCCACTCCTTTACGTTGGCCGAACTTTACGTTGGCGTATTTATCCATCGGCTCTTTCACATCTGCAATTTTTGCATCTGCAATTTCCTGTCCGGTATAAGTGATGTTTTTTTCTTCATCCTTCCATGTGAGTCTTTCGAGATATGGAGATGTTTTATTTTCATCCAGCCACCAAGCTTTACGCACATCGGTAGCAGGAATTTTTTTGTACAATAAAGAATTGATACTCCGATAAATACCTGCATAAGGAACGTATGCATAGCCGGAGAACGAACCTAATTGAGATGGCCATGATGCCAGCGGTTCGGGCGCTCCGTCAATTATATCAGCCGGCAATAACAATGCCCATATCCAGTTGTGGTCGCTTGCATTATAAAAACCGGGAGCGGTCAGTTCGTTGATTCCGTAAGGCGTGTAGCCTTTTAATGCACTTGTAGCATCATCTGCAGCTTTTTCCCACTCTTCCATATACAGATAAGCTCTTGCTCGCAAACCATAAGCGACTTGTTGGTCGATAATGCCTTTATTGGGGCGGACATATCCATCCAAGTCGGCGATGGCATCGGTCAAGTCAGCAATAATATTCGCATACAACTCACTCAAAGGAGCACGAGGATTGTTTCGCGGATCAATACCTTCTTTGATTAGCGGAACAGACGGTTTGTCTTCATTGCCTTTGTATTTGAATTGGAAATAGGGAGCTAACGACAAATAAGAAAATGCGCGTAACGCTTTGGCTTGCCCGCGTTTTGCTTTCAAATCGGCATTTTCCGTTTCATCGGGAATCGAACTTAAAACATCTTTCGTTGCATAAAGTACACGATAAAACAAACCCAAACGAATCGTAGGATTGGCATAGGTTGGCGTACGGTCTGTCCATTCGAGGGCAACATTAAACCAGTCATAATCCGATACGAGGTTAGTCATATCGCCGCTGTTCAAATCCTGACCTAATGCAATACAGGGGTAGCCGAAATCATCGGCACGAGCGCCGTTGTTACCTCTCCTGAAATATCCGTCAGGCTGTCCTAAAAGGGCATACATGCCACTCACCGCGGCATTAATTCTTTCGGGCAATGCTTCTACTGTTGCTTGAATTTGTTCATCATCCATTGTTCCTCCTTCAAAGTGTTGGTCAAGATCTTGACAAGAAGGAATAGAAACAATAGCCAATGCAGCCATTGCCGTGATTGATATAAAACTTCTTATTTTCATGATTCAATTTTTTAATTTATGAATGATTAAAATGTAATAGAAATACCTCCGGAGATAACTCTCAACTGACTGTAAACATAGTTACCCGATGAGGTAGAAACAGCGACGCCTGTTGCAAAAGCATTTTGTAATTGGCGCGGGTCATAACCTTTACGGGCAGAAAAAAGAGCCAAATTGTCGCCTGAAACATAGACACGCAATTTATCTACTTGCAATTTTTTCGTCAATTTAAAAGGCAATGTATAACCGAGAGTTAAGTTATTTAAACTCAAATAATCGGTACTTACCACCCAACGGTTTGATGTTTTCTGATCATGATCGTCTGCGGAATCGATACGGGGAATATTTGTATTTGTATTTTCAGGAGTCCAAGCATTGAGAATATCCAAATGCCAATTTCGACCGACTTGTTTTCCCGTGTGCATCAATTCCTGATAGGAACCGTCGTATGCCTTGCCGCCTAATTGGTAAGCAAATTGTACTCCCAAATCAAAACCGAAAACATCGAGAGAAGTTCCGAAACCACCATACCATTTTACACTAATGTCGCCCAAATCGGTTTGTTTGGCATCCGCATAGTTGGCCGTTGTACTGCGGTCGCCTTTGTCGGGATCAACATAATACAAAGCTTGTCCTGTAGCCGGATCAACGCCTGCATATTCTACCGTATATAATTGATTGAGCGAACCGCCTTCTTTCATGATAGATGCAAGTCCTTTGATACCGCCAATCGGATCTGTTTCCGTCGGTTTATAATTATCGGGCAATTTAAGTATTTTACTGTTAATATTGGTTGCATTGACAAAAACCGACCATTTAATATTATTTGTTCTGAATATTTCCGAATTTAAATCTATTTCAACACCATTATTCAATACGGAGCCCACATTTTTAGGTTCGGAAGCATATCCGGCGCTGGGAGGCATCGGTACATTAAATAACATATCCGAATTTAAGCGGCTGAAATATTCAATTCCTCCACTCAGTTTGCCGTCAAAAATAGAAAATTCAAATCCTGTATTAAATAATTGCTGAGCTTCCCACGTTAAATCGGGATTTCCTTTTTGCCAAAGAACCTTTGTATATTCGCCGGTATCACTATTATACGCAATCGAATACAAATCGCGGAAGGCGTAATAATTGCGTAACTGGTCATTACCTTGGGTTCCGTAACTGATTTTGTATTTCAATTCTTCAAGCCAATCCCTCGTTTCGCTCATAAACGATTCTTTACTGATTAACCAACCGGTGCCAACACTGGCAAAAGTGCCCCAACGTTTGTCGGGAGCAAAACGCGATGAACCTTCATGACGAGCAGTTGCATTAAAGAAATAACGATCTAACAAATCGTATTGCAAACGACCGAAGTAACCGGCTGTAGCGAAATGCTCGGAACTTGAATTCGCTTGAGCGCTAACCGGCTGTGTACCGAAGGCGTTATTCAATTCACCGATATACGGACTATACAAATGGTCGTTGCTGGCGGATAACGATTGTTTAAGTAAAGAAAACGATTCATAACCGGCCAACACTTCTATTTTATGTATATCGGCAATTGTCTTTTTGTAATTGGCCAAATATTGTTGGTTCAACAAGAATAAACGATCATGACCAACCGCTACTGCGCCTTGCGAAGAAACACTTCCGTAGAACGGATTGCTAAGAGCATTACTGCGAACATTGGCCGCTTCGGGAGAAATTCGTGCAGTCAACGACAATCCTTCGATTGGAGTCAGTGTCAAATAAACATTGCCGCTAAAATGATCGGTAACGGCATTGTTATCGTTCAAAAGCAAATTGATGGCATTGTTTCCACGAGGAGCCGAACCGGGACGAATCGAATTGGTAGTTGTACCGGCATCATAAACCTGAATTCCTCGACTGTCGATTTTCAAAGAACCATCGGCATTACGCACATAAAACGGATAGATAGGCGCCATTAAGTTAGCATTGGCAAACACATTACCCGTACTTCCCCATTCGGCTTGATAACCCGGATTTTGATAAGCCGAATTGGCGTATGAAGTGGTAGCGCCGATTTTCAACCATTTCTTGGCTTGCGAATCAATTTTAGCGCGAATGGTATAACGTTCGAATCCCGATCCGTTAATTAAACCCGGATCATCCAAATATCCGGCCGATACAAAATATTGAGTTTCCGGGCCTCCACCTTGTACTGAAAAATTGTATTCTTGGCGCAAGTTATTGGATTTTAGTGTTTCGTTTTCCCAATTATCGGGAGAATAAAAATAATCTCCATCGGAATAGCCTAATTTTGCTTGCGGATTGAGTTTAAAATTACTTCCGATGATACGTTCTCCATCGGGAACCGTGTAAATTTGATAACCAACACCATTTTGTGACAGGAAATTGGCATCGGCATACGCAAATGCGTCGGCTGCAGCCGAACCGTTATAAATTTGAGAATTGTACAATGCCTTATATGCTGTTTCGTAATACATGGCAGGGTCTGTCATTACGTTGTAATTGGGAACGCCCCGGCTTGAGTTACCCCATTTAGCTTCCACATTTACTCTCGCTTTGCCGGTACCCGTACCGCTTTTGGTTGTAATCAACACAACGCCATTGGCGCCTCGCGCCCCGTAGATAGCGGTTGCCGAGGCATCTTTCAATACGGTAATATTTTCGATATCATGTGGATTGAGCAAATTCATATAGTCGCCCTCGTAAGGCGCTCCATCCACAATGTACAAGGGAGTTGAACCACCATTGATAGAACCCACGCCCCGGATACGAATAGTGGCTCCGGTACCGGGTTGTCCGCTTCCGTTTACCACTTGCACACCAGCTACTGCACCTTGTAAGGCATTGGTTACATCCGATGTTGAAATACCTGCTATCTGCTCTCCTTTGACGGACTTTACAGAACCAACGATTGTACTTCGTTTTTGTGTCCCATACGCTACCACAACAACTTCATCCAATGAAGTGTCTGCAGCCTTCAACACAATGTTCAGGTTGCTACCTGCGGCTACTTCCTGATCTTTTGTTCCTAAATAGCGAACCACAAGTGTAGTGGCGTTGTCGGGTATGCTCAACG
>BNWW01000052.1 GCA_025999115.1 Bacteroidia bacterium | reverse complement strand
AACAATATCGCCAAAAAACACCATGGCTTTTCGGTTTTCGCCGGAGTAGGGGAGCGTACCCGCGAGGGCAACGACCTTCTGCGCGAAATGATCGAATCGGGCGTTATTCGTTACGGCGATGCGTTTAAGGAAAGCATGGAGCGCGGCGAATGGGATCTGTCGAAAATCGATTACGACGAATTGGCTAAATCGCAGGCGACTTTGGTGTTCGGACAAATGAATGAACCTCCCGGCGCACGTTCTTCCGTAGCGCTTTCCGGATTAACGATAGCTGAAGCGTTCCGCGATCAAGGCGGCGATTCGGGACACGATATTTTGTTTTTTATCGACAATATTTTCCGTTTCACACAGGCCGGTTCGGAAGTGTCTGCGCTTTTGGGACGGATGCCCTCGGCCGTAGGTTATCAACCGACTTTGGCCACGGAAATGGGGAAAATGCAGGAACGTATCTCTTCCACGAAAAACGGTTCCATCACTTCTATTCAAGCAGTTTATGTTCCGGCGGACGACTTGACCGACCCTGCTCCCGCCACCACATTCGCCTTTTTGGACGCCACCACCGTTTTGGATCGTAAAATCTCGGAATTGGGAATTTATCCGGCGGTAGATCCGTTGGGTTCAACTTCGCGCGTGTTAGATCCGAATATCATCGGTGAAGAACATTACAATACGGCTCAACGGGTAAAACAATTGTTGCAACGCTACAAGGAATTACAAGATATTATCGCCATTCTCGGTATGGAAGAATTGTCGGATGAAGACAAATTGGTGGTTAATCGCGCTCGCCGTGTGCAACGTTTTCTCTCGCAACCGTTTTTTATGGCCGAAGCGTTTTCCGGCGTGAAAGGGGTAATGGTATCCATCGAAGATACTATCAAAGGATTTAATATGATTATGGATGGTGAAGTGGATGATTTGCCCGAACAAGCTTTCCTGAATGTCGGAACAATCGAAGATGCCATCGAAAAAGCAAAACAACTGACGGAAAACGCATGAAGTTAATCATTATTTCTCCCGAAAAACGTCTGTATCAAGGCGATGCCGAATTGGTAACACTGCCCGGTTTGCAAGGCTCATTTACCATTTTAGATCGTCATGCACCAATAATTTCCGGTTTGAACAAAGGGAAAATAGTGTACCGGCACAATGATAAAGAACGGATTTTGGAAGTGGAAGGCGGATTTGTGGAAGTAAAAAACAATGTCGTAACGGTTTGTGTGGAATAAAAAAATGATGATTTTTACGAACATAGAAACGTGGTATTGGTTGGCTGGAGTTTTCCTGTTTTTCGCGGCTTATTCGTTGACATCTATTTATATCGTTCATAAAAAGAAGTTTACGACTACTCCGCAACAATTGTTATCGTTATATATGGCGTTGAAATTGGCGAAAATCTTTTTGCTTTTGGTGTTTTTGCTGGTGTATAAGTTAGCGGTTTCGATTGAAACAAAACGATTTGTTATCGCTTCGGGTATATTGTACGGTGTATTTTTGATTATTGATACGTTGTATTTGACGTCGGTGGAAAAAAAATTAAAGAAGAATAATGAAACAAAATAATCATCGGATAAGATTCTGCGTTGTAGCACGGAATGCAATGACAGCATTGTTCTTGTTATTTCTGAATGCATTAACAATGAATGCCCAAACGGAGTTGCACGAAGTCCCTGCTGAAAAATTCGACGTAAATTCCATGATTCTTGAACACGTGGGCGATGCTTACGATTGGCACATCACTTCGTTCGGACAAACGCACATTGCCATTCCTCTGCCCGTGATTGTGAAAGGAAAAGAGAGCGGTTGGCACGTTTTTTCATCCGCCCGTTTTCATCACGGACACGAATCCTACCTCGGATTTTCGATTGCGGAAGAAGGTGATTATAAAGGAAAAATCGTAGAAACAGTATCCGATGGAACACAAATTCGCCCGTGGGATTTTTCATTGACTAAAAATGCCGTTTCTCTGTTAATGAGCAGTATTTTATTGATAATCTTGGTTTTATCCTGCGCCAAATGGTATAAAAAACGGCAGGGCAAACCGGAAGAATTGTCGCCCAAAGGCTTTGTCGCTTTTATGGAACTGACGATGATGAGTATTGTCGATGATGTGATAAAACCTTGTATAGGAAAGAATTATCAACGTTACACGCCCTATTTATTGACCGTTTTCTTTTTCATTATCATTAATAATTTGCTCGGATTGATTCCCATTTTTCCGGGAGGAGCCAATGTTACGGGCAATATCGCCATCACATTCACGTTGGCGATTTTTACTTTTGTGATTGTAAACGTTTTCGGAACAAAAGAATATTGGAAAGAAATTTTTTGGCCGGAAGTGCCGGTGTGGTTGAAAATTCCCCCGATTATTCCGATCATCGAATTGATAGGTGTTTTTACCAAACCGTTTGCCTTGATGGTGCGTTTGTTTGCCAATATTTTGGCGGGACACTCGATTGTTTTGGGTTTGGTGGCGATTGTCTTTTTAACAACTACCATGGGAGCGCTTGGCAACGGTTTGATGTCGGCTTTCTCGGTGGTAATGACCGTATTTATCGATTTTATCGAATTGCTGGTGGCTTATGTGCAGGCTTATGTGTTTACCATGCTTTCGGCGGTATTCATCGGTTTGTCGCAGGTCGAGCCGCACCACGCAAAGCATTAGCAGTGGGAGCGTCATTGCGGGCTTGACCGCAATCCCCCAAAACAGAGAAAATAATTTTAAAAATATAAACATTAAAAACGAAAAAATTATGTTATTAGAAGTTTCAACCGGATTAGGTTTAGCAGAATTAGGCGCAGGAGTGGGCGCAGGTTTGGCCGTTATCGGCGCAGGTATGGGTATCGGAAAAATCGGTTCTGCCGCATTGGATGGTATTGCCCGTCAACCCGAAGCCGCAGGTGATATTCGGATGAATATGATTTTGTCGGCAGCGTTTGTTGAAGGCGCCGCTTTGTTTGCAATCTTGGTTTGCGGATTCTTCTTAAAATAAAATTATGAGTTTAGTAACGCCTGAACCTGGTTTGCTCTTTTGGATGTTGCTGTCTTTCGGGATAGTCTTCTTCGTATTGGCCAAGTTTGGTTTTCCGGTCATCGTGAAAATGGTGGACGAACGAAAAGCCTACATTGACCAATCCTTGGATGCTGCCAAACAAGCCAACGAACAACTGCTGGGTGTGAAGGAAGAAAGCGAACGGATGATAAATGAGGCGCGTAGCGAACAAGTGCGTATCTTGAAGGAAGCCAACGAAATGCGCACAAAAATCGTTTCCGACGCCAAAGATCAAGCCCACATCGAAGCAGGAAAAGTGATGGAAGAAGCCAATCGCGCGATCGAACGGGAAAAAACACTGGCTATGCGCGACGTCCACAATCAAATAGCTGCGCTCTCGGTCGGAATTGCTGAAAAAATCTTGCGGAGAAATCTCGAAGATAAATCCGCTCAATCGAAATTGGTTGATCAATTAATCGCAGAAGCACAATTGAATTAATGGATGCAGGAATCATAGCCCATCGGTATGCGCGCGCTATTTACGAATTTGCCGCTGAAAAAGGAAAAGAAACCGGCTTGTACGGCGAAATGCAGACTTTGTCGAAAAACTTTTCCGACTATCCGGCAATGCGAAATGTGATGAACGATCCAACCGTTGAAGCCGCAAAAAAAGTCGAGTTATTGACTACGGCCGGCGGATTGTCGAACGATGAAATTCTGTCGCAAGCGGTTAATTTGGTGATAAATAACGGTCGCGCCGCTTATATGGAAAACATAGCGCGGATGTACGAAACGGTTTATCGCAAAGCCAAAGGCCAAGTTGTGGTACATCTGACCACCGTGGAACCGGCCGACGAAAAATTGGAAAAAGCGCTGATTCCGGTAATTGCGCAAGCTACCGGCAACCAAGTGGAGTTTCACACTACAACCGATGCGGATATTATCGGCGGATTTATTTTGGAAATAGAAGATCAACGTTTGGATGCAAGCGTGAAAGAACAATTGAGAATTATAAATTATGAATATCAAAGCAAGTGAAGTATCCGACGTTCTGAAAATGCAATTGGAAGGCGTCGATACCCGCGTAAAATTTGAAGAAATAGGCAAAGTCCTCCAAGTGAGCGACGGTGTGGTGCGTATTTTCGGTTTGAGCAATGCCGAAGCTGGCGAATTGTTGCAATTCGACAACGGCGAAATGGCCGTCGTTATGAACTTGGAAGAAGACAATGTAGGCGCAGTGCTATTCGGTGCAACCGACAGTGTGAAAGAAGGCGACACCGTGAAACGCACGAAAAAAATTGCATCCATTCCCATGGGCGACGGTATGTTGGGGCGCGTAGTCAATCCTATCGGCCAAGTTTTGGACGGCAAAGGTCCGATTACCGGCGAATTAATTGATATGCCCCTCGAACGCAAAGCGCCGGGCGTAATCTATCGCCAACCGGTTAATCAACCCTTGCAAACCGGATTAAAAGCCATTGATGCGATGATTCCCATTGGTCGCGGCCAACGCGAATTGATTATCGGCGACCGCCAAACGGGAAAAACCGCTATCGGAATCGATACAATCATCAATCAACGAGCCAATTATGAGGCCGGCGAACCGGTTTATTGCATCTATGTAGCCATCGGCCAAAAAGGTTCGACGGTAGCCAATATCGTCAATAAATTGAAAGAACACGGTGCGATGGATTACACCATCATCGTGATTGCAACAGCTTCCGATCCGGCGGCCATGCAGTTTTACGCTCCGTTTGCGGGCGCGGCCATCGGCGAATATTTTCGCGATACCGGCCGTCATGCCTTGGTTATTTACGATGATTTGTCGAAACAGGCAGTCGCTTATCGTGAAGTTTCGTTGATTTTGCGCCGTCCTTCGGGTCGTGAAGCCTATCCGGGCGATATTTTCTATTTACATTCGCGATTGTTGGAACGTGCGGCCAAAATCATCAACAACGATGTTGTAGCTGCTCAAATGAACGATTTGCCTGAAAATCTGAAATCGAAAATCAAAGGCGGCGGTTCGCTGACGGCTCTTCCGATTATCGAAACGCAGGCGGGCGACGTGTCGGCTTATATCCCTACCAATGTCATTTCGATTACCGACGGACAAATTTTCTTGGAAACGGGATTGTTCAATGCGGGAATCCGTCCGGCTGTGAATGTCGGTATTTCCGTGTCGCGCGTAGGCGGAAACGCTCAAATCAAAGCGATGAAAAAAGTGTCTGGAACTTTGAAAACCGACCAAGCGCAATACCGCGAATTAGAGGCGTTTACAAAATTCGGCGGCGATATGGATGCTGTTACGAGAAATACCTTGGACAAAGGCCGCAAAAATTCGGAACTCCTGATTCAAGCGCAATACAAACCCCTTCCGGTAGAAAAACAAATTGCTATTATCTACGTGGGAACCAAAGGTTTACTTAGTCATGTTCCGGTCGATAAAGTGCGCGAATTTGAATCCGCTTTCTTGGATATTTTGGAAATGAAACACAAGGAAGATATTTTGGATGTCTTGAAACAAGGCGTTTTGAATGAGGAGGTGGAAGCAAAATTGAAAAATGTAGCAATGGAATTAGCAAAGAATTATAAATGAGTTCCTTAAAAGAAATAAAAGGCAGGATTGCATCCGTTAAATCCACGCAGAAAATTACATCGGCCATGAAAATGGTGGCATCTGCCAATTTGCGGAAAGCCCAGTCGCGCATCGAAGGTTTTTTGCCTTATCAGCGGAAACTTGCCGAGATGTTTCAAGCGTTTGTGTCGTCCGTTACCGATTTTGAATCGAATTTGAAAGAGGAACGCGAAATCCGGCGGGTGGCGATTGTTGTTTTTTCGTCCAATTCCGGTTTATGTGGCGCATTCAATTCCAATATTTTGAAATTGTTGAAAGAAACATTGCTCAAATACAAACATTTACCGAACGATGCCATCGAAATTTATCCGGTCGGAAAGAAAATCGAAGCTCAAGTGCGACGAATGAATTTGTCGTACAAAATCATGGGCAGCTATATCGAATGGATGGACAAACCCGATTTTTCAGGCGCAAAAACGATTGCCAACGAGTTGATTAGCAATTTCTTAAATAAGAAAATCGACAAAGTGGAATTGTTGTATAATCATTTAAAAAGTGCTGGCGTACAAGTGCCGACTACCGAGCAGTATTTGCCGGTTGTACTTCAACCTGCAGATGCAAACAATTTAATATCAATTGATTATATTGTAGAGCCGGATAAAGCGACGATATTGCATTCGTTGCTTCCCAAATCGTTGCACAGCAAAGTATATGCGGTCGCTTTGGATTCTGCAGCGGCCGAACAAGCTGCACGCGTAGTGGCGATGCAAATTGCAACCGATAACGCAGGCGATTTGCTCGACGGATTAACAATTCAATACAACAAGCAACGCCAACAAGTGATTACCAGCGAGTTACTGGATATTATCGGCGGTTCGGAAGCATTAAAATAAGATAGGAGAGAGTAGTGATGATGAGAAAATTTCGCATACAAACCAGTCTTTTTTGTCTGTTGATAGGAGTTGCTTGTACGCCGTACAAACGGAAAACGGTCGAAAATGCCGTGCGCTTCGATACCATCAGTATCAACCGGACAGCGCATTGGAACAATGATCCCTCGCAACCTTCCTGCTGTATTTCCATCGAATTTGTTTATCCCGATTCGGCGAATGAACGGATTTTGAATCGTTTACAAAATGTTTTCATTTCCAAACTGTTGGATGATTCGTTCGTAGATTTACCGCCGCAACAAGCTTTGGAAGAATATGTACAATTGTATATTCGAAATTTCAATCAAACTGCTATCAATCAAAAAGATACAATTGAAGGGACGATTTTACGGGAAGATGAAACCGGTTATCTTTATCATCAGAACTTTGAATGCTTGACCGTTTACTTTTACAATATAAATGCCTTTTTGAGCCACCGGAATAGAAGTTGCCGTCGTTTGGCGGATTAGTTTTCCGGTAATGTCATATATGACGATGTTAGATGGAGTGTTTAGGCCGTTGATGATGATATTGTTGTTTGTGGCGTAAACGGAAATAGTCGTTGAAACCGATTTAATATCGGTCTTATTGTCTTTTTTGTAAAGATAAATTGGTTTTTGAGAGGCGGAAGCATAACAAGAGAATAACGGATTATTTACATCCGAACCTTGGTTAAATTGGAATGTTGCCCGCGCCAAATCTCCGGTACCAATACCTTCTTGTCCTATAATAGATAGCGCTCCTTCTGTAAACGTCAATGACCAAGCTATTTCGGTATCGTTTAGTCGCAAATAATTACCGCCGGTACCGTTTACAGGAGTAAGATATTTAGCGTTCAGAGCATCATACAATGCCCATTGTCCCTCGATAGGAGTTGTTAATGCTTTTAATGTTATTTCATAAGGATAATAAACATCTCCGGTAAACACTTCCGATGCAGGTTCTACGGAAATCGTATTATTCTCTTCCGTAACCGCTATAGCAGTTCTATTGTTAGTACCTTGCCATCCCAAAGCATAATATTTCACTATTTCGGGTGTTTCTGCAGCCGCAGCTGTTATTTTTTTTCCAACAATTATGTATTGAGCATCGGCAATCAAACCTGCAACAGAAGTAATAAGAATATAATCTTTTTCATTGCCTAATGCGGGTAAGACTTCTAATTGATAAGAAGCCGAAGCATCGCAGAACGCATCAATAGCCGCTATTGAAGCAATAATATTAGTAATTCCTACGTGTTTGATAGTTACTTCTCCAGTTGTTGCATTTACATCGGCTACAATTGTATTAGAACTCGAATAAGAAATAGCTCCCGTACTACCGGCTTGCGAAGTTGCTGTATTAGTAAAATTAGCATCATTTAAGTGCTTAACAACATCATCTTCATTGGAAAATTGCAATTGTGGTTTTGTGCAATTGGATGGTAATTTGTATAAAATGATGTATTTTTGCGATCCTGTATAGCAAGCAAAGCGTGGGGTGCTCGAATTATATTGCAAAAAGCGACCAGATGTACCTGCATTTTCAATTTTAAAATAATTATTGGTTGCATCATAGGCAATAGTCCACCGAGTTTTAGCTGCTATTTCGATATCAAAATAGGCCGAATTACCGGAACCGGAATAAGCAACATAATTGGAGCCATTCACAATAACATAACCACCATCAGCATGAGTTGTAATATCCCATACGATGGATTCATCGGGGTTTGTTATTGTACCATTGCTTACGGTAATTGCTTGATGTTTAATGTAAGAAGTTCCACTCGTTTCATTCAACATCGCAAATCCACTTGTAGCATCTGCTACTACATATTTACCGTTCGTTAAATCAGCTAACGAAGTGATTTTTTCAAAATCGCCAGTAACGGCAGCCGATTGAGCGTTCCCACACATAAACATTGCTACGAAAGCGATGCTCATTTTTTTAAAAGTAAATGTTCTTTTCATACAATATAATTTAAAAATGAAATTATTTTTTTGAGTTCTTCTTCTGTTATTTTTTTTAACTAAACAACCCCAATTTTCATGAGGTTGTTTAGTTTATGAGCTTAGCAAATTGCTATTTACCGTCAATCCAAATATTATCCAAACGATAGCCTTCTTTATTTACTGCCGGATCGCTGAAAAACTCAATGGATGTAGTATTATCCGGAATATTTAATGATATAGTTACATACTTGTTTGCTGCGCTAAACGTCGTACTTGGAACTGCTATGGCAACATCATTACATTTGACTACAATTTTATTTGCATTTGCGCCATTGGCGGAATTAGTAGCAATGTCGTAAAACAATTTCATTTGGGTATAACCGGAAGCGATACCTGTTATTTTTAACTGAGAGGTTGCATCAAAAGATTCACTGTAAGCAGGCAACCATACATGAGGATCAATAGTGTTTGTAGAACGAATATCGGCTACATTATATTGATCGGCAATTACATAAGGCGCTTTCATGTCGAAATCGGTAAAAGCCGCAAGTTTAGGTCTATTTCCGCTTGGATAGTTTCCATTACCAAATGTTTCATGAAAGAATCCTTCGCCAACCACCGGCGGTGTGGGGGGATCTACCGGAGTGGTGCCTTCTCCCGTTAATTCAAAAGCAGTAACAGAACGAACACCTTCAATTCCAAAGTATTTTTCCAATTTACCTTGTATTTTTAGCTCTTTATGCAAATTGCCTGCATTGTCTACCAAATTTACTTTTGAACGTAAATCGGCAGGATTGTCCGATGTGTCATTTAATTTAACTACCACACATTTTGTATAATCGGTTTCATTTTTCAAATCTGCGATTAAAACAGAAGTAGAACGAATGCCTGTAACACCAAACACCACATCACTTCCTGATTTGATAGATGTAACAGCTTCATCGGTAACAACACCTCCAACAATATATCCTTTTACCCATTTGGCGACTTCTCCTTGTTTCAATTTAGCTTGCGCTACATTATAAGGGGAAGCTTCACTGCCATCGCCATCGCCAACACTCGGGCCGCTGCCTTCCAAAGCAAAATTAGCCGCTGCACCACCGGTTACCAAACCGGCTGCACCCCATTTATTTTGCAACGTTCCGTTTACTTTCAGTTTTTTACCTAAATTAGCTACATTATCGCTCAAATTCACGGCTGTACGAATATCAGTACCCGCAGGTAATTCCACAACTATTACTTTTGTCCAATCTTTTACATCGACTGTTTCGGCCAATATTACCGAATTATTGAAAAATGGAGCGGTAAATGAAAGTTTGTCGTTACCATTAATGGGGTTACCGTCGCTAACTCCCGGTGCGGCTGCGCCTACAATGTAGCCTTCGATCCAACCGGAAACATTACCGTCTTGTTTGGTCAAAGCATATTTGATTGAATAGGGATCTGCAGCCGTACCATTGCCAACATACACAAAACTATCGGCGGAACAATCGTTATAATCACGGAAAATAATTTGCAAAGTATTATTATACCTCGTCAGAAGTCCAGTTACATTTCCAATACCTTTAGGTAGAGTGTCTGAAGCAAAATCAGCAGCGCTACTATTCCTTGCGGTTATTACACTGGCGCTATTTATAGCCGATTTTAATATTCTATTGACAGTTTGAGGATTACCTCCACCTGCTGGTGCTTCCGCATATTGTATTTCTCCTGCTCTCTCAAATGATACGTTTTTTATAGTAACGACAGTTCCTACCAAAGGACTGTTTATACTCAGATCGCTCAATTCCATTCTTGGAATATTCAGCTCCGAAGGAGCCGGAATGCTATCTTTCTGTAAGTGTTCTTTAAATAATTTTAAAGCAATATGTGTACTGCTATGATCTGTGGTATCTTCTGTACACAATTGCGGAAAACTGCCATATTCTCCGTAATACAATCCATGACAATTAATTACAACTCGTTGTCCAACCGGAAAATCACGAAACAAACCGGATGAAGCATTGATAATAATATTGATACCGCCTGTTTCATCCTGTACCTGAATTTGTTTATACAAGTTACCTGATATATCATTCGCAGAAACAATTCCTTTTATAAAGATCGAATCGGTTATTTTCTCCAACGACTTACCTTTATAGGTATCCAACACTTGACGAATGGTTTTAGTAGCTTTCCATGTCGCTTCCGGAACCGGCATATTTGGAATATCATACTCACGTTCATCACATGCCATCAACAAAGGAAGTAAAACCAATACCGATAAAATTAAATTTTTTAATGATTTCATATTACTTAATTTTTAATTTATTTTTTAAAATTTAAATGCGACCATGGCAAACACATTAAAGCCTTGCGCATAATAGTATTTATTGGGAAATCTCATCATATTTTGAGTAGAGGAACTTAAACCAGAATCCAAGCGACCTTGTTCAAATCCACCTGTTTTTAAATTAGTATTATTCAAAATATTATTCAATTGCAGATTGAAATTCAAATTATATTTCCTTTGGATTCGTAGTGTTTTACCGATGGAGAAATCAACCGTAAAACCGCCATCAAATTTTTCTTGTGCTGTAACTCTTTTAGCAACAGCCTCATATACCTTAGGATACCCCAAAGGAAGTATTTGTTGATGGTCTTCTTTTGTCATCATTCCAGCAATAGCATTTGCAGACCTGTGATTCGGAGACGGATCTATATAAGTACGGTCAAAACCATTTATATTTACATCGAAAAACCAATATTTATAGAATGCGTGAACACCCAATGTACCAGCGGTTTGAGGCGTAGCTCCTACATATACGTTTTTCATATAAACCGTTTCGCTGAAATCGGGAATTAAACCATTTTCTACCGAAGAAACCGCAGTCGGGTTATTCGTATAAATATATTCAGCTAATGTTCCCGCCATCGACAAAGAAAATATCGAATTAAGTTTTACGTTTAAACCAGCTTCAATCCCTCTATTGGTTTTATTTACACCGGACAATGTGTAATTTAACAACGTATTGTTCGTCCCATCATAATAAATTGTTTTTTCCATTTGGTCATAAAAGTTAGTATAGAAAGCCCCTACTTTTCCACTCAAAATTGGAGTAGAAAACATGTAGGCAACATCGGCCGACAAGATTATTTCTGAAGATAATCCGCCAACCGTTTTGTCTTTAATGCGTTCCGAAACATAAGCGTTACTTGTTAAAGGAGGCAAAACGGAATAGGAAACATTTCCTACCAAAAGATGCGCTCCTGTCAATTTATAAATCAAACCGACTTTTGCCGAACGATTGAAAAAGGAGTGAGTTTTGCCTGTTCCATACGAATTTTCGGGAGCGCGACCGTTTTTCATATTTCCGTAACGATAAAAGGAAGTATAACCTAATTTCAATCCGTAATAAAAATCAATTTTGTTATAACGATGTGTGTTTTGCAACCATGCATTGGCCGTATTTACATGAATATTATAATCATAGCCGAAGCGGTCGCCCTTGGTCGCATGACGATTAGGATTATTTAAGTCATTTTGACCAAATACATCTTTATTAATATCGGGATTTTGTTCCGCATCACGTTCTGCAAACGGGTCAACATCCACAAAATATTTTCCACCTAACAAATCATTGATCGTCTTATAGTGCATCCCTTTTGTGGCGTTTGCTTCGATTCCTGCAACCAACTCAATTCGACCTATTTGTTTATTTAATACGGAACTTAAAGAAATAACTTGTTGGTTATTGTGTTTTTCTTCCACAATATTATCCGATTCGTCTTGTCCTATATTGGCTTGATATAAACGATTCCAATTAATTTGTGTTACCAATGGATCGTTGTTTTTCCACAATTGAATATATAAATCTTTTGCTTCCGGAGAAACTTGATAACTCGGCAATTCGCGGTAATAATCGGGGCGTGGATCTTGATCATCTTTCCGATTCAAAGCCGTCCCCCCATAAAGCGTATATTTATACCCCAAACTCGTCGTCAATTTCGTTTCGCGATTGATGTTGTACTTATGCGAGAAAATAGCAGTAGGTTCATAAGCCGTTATGATTCTGGAATTACGTTTTTTACCGTTTTGCCATCCCCAATAAGAGTTGTAATAGTTATTGCCCAACAAATCCATGGTTTCCTGCACATTCGGCGACGATTGCGCCCGTTGCGTAGGC
>BNWW01000051.1 GCA_025999115.1 Bacteroidia bacterium | reverse complement strand
ATTATATCAAGAATCAAAAAGAGCATCATAAAAAGCAAACATTCAAAGATGAATATCTGAATATGTTGAAAAAAGCAAAGATTGAATACGACCCCAAATATTTGTTTGAATTCTTCGAATAAAAGTGGCGCAGCTACGCTGCTATGGGTTTGTGTATGCCCTTATTACCGTGCGCTTACGCACACGGCTACAAAGATGTTGGCGCTATGCGCCTTTCATAAACACATGGTTTTGCTGCTGATCCTCTTTCAGTCTTATCGCGAAGAAGAGTTGACTCGGATTTGTTAGATACTTTTTCCAAATTCCGCTTCTATAAACGCAGATAAGCGCAGATTTTCGCAATAAAAATCCGCGCTTATCCACGTTTTCTTTACTATAATAGTATTTACGCCAAACGGTGAATCACCAAGCCCGACCTCAACTTCGGCTCAAACCAAGTCGTCTTCGGCGGCATAATATTCCCCGTATCGGCAATATCAATCAATTGCTTCATCGAAACCGGATATAGGGCCAAGGCGGCCGCCATTTCGCCGCTATCCACCCGCCGTTTCAGTTCTTCCAATCCGCGTAATCCGCCTACGAAGTCGATGCGTTTGTCGGTTCGTAAATCTTTCATTCCCAAAATTTTATCTAAAATTAAATCGGACGAAATGGTAACGTCCAATACGCCGGTTGGATCGGAATCGTTGTAGGCGCCGGCTTTGGCTTCCAGCGAATACCAATGTTTATTGAGATAAAGCGAAAAATTATGCAGATGTGTGGGATGATAAATCGTTTCGCCTTGGTCAGTAAGGTCGAAATCGGCCGACAATGCTTGCAAAAATTCGGCGGGAGTTAATCCGTTCAAATCTTTTACCACACGGTTGTAATCCATGATTTTCAATTGGTTAGCCGGAAAACAAACCGCCATGAAATAATTGTATTCTTCTTTTCCGGTGTGATTCGGATTTTGCTTGGCTTTTTCGGCGCCCACCAAAGCCGCTGCCGCCGAACGATGATGGCCGTCGGCAATATACAAAGCGGGCATCGCAGCAAACAAATCCGTAATTTTTTGAGTTACGGTTTCATCTGCAATAATCCAAAAATGATGGCCGATACCGTCGGAAGAAACGAAATCGTATTCGGGTGTTTGCGCCGTAACGGCTTTCACAATCGCATCCAATGCCGGATTATCGGGATAAGCAAAAAACACTGGTTCGATATTGGCGTTGTTGATTCGAACGTGTTTCATGCGGTCTTCTTCCTTGTCCTTGCGCGTGAGTTCATGTTTTTTGATGGCGCCGGTCAGGTAATCATTCACATACGAACCCACCACCAGGCCGTATTGCGTGCGGCCGTTCATGGTTTGCGCATAAACATAATAATGCTCTTTTTCGTCTTGCACGAGCCATCCTTTTTCCTGAAATTTCCGGAAGTTTTCGACGGCTTTGTCATATACATCCGTGTCGTGTTCGTCTTTTCCGGCCGGAAAATCAATTTCCGGTTTGATGATGTGGTACAGCGATTTTTCGTTGCCGCGGGCTTCTTCACGCGCTTCTTCCGAACTCAACACATCGTAAGGACGGGAGACTACTTCCGTAACGTATTGTTTGGGAGGACGAATCCCCCGAAAGGGTTTGATGATTGCCATATAATATTGATTCAAAATTGAGGTGCAAAAGTACGAAAAATTTCCATACAAACTTCTAAAAGACAAAATTTTGCCCCAAAGGTATGAAATGTAAAATAAAAGTTGTACCTTTGCACATCGTTGATTTAAGTATCTGGTTTATAGCGTTTTATGAATAATTAGATGAAAAATAAATCAACACCAAATGTAGAAAATTGAATGATTATGCAACTTGGTTGCATAAAGAGTTAAAAATATAATTATGTGTCAATTAACAAAAAAACTTGCTTTGTTCAATTATATGATTGATAAATGGGCTGAACTGCAAGCAAGAAAAGATAACCCGACAATGCAGGTTATCACGTTTAAGGCAAAAAATGCCGCAATACAAAAGTTTTCGACAACTCGCTTTATGAAGTTGGCGTATTTTACGTGCTTGGAAAGTGCGCGTGGCGAAAATAATTCTTATAAGTCGGATAATTTGTTTAAATATTTTAATAATTGGATTGCATACGATAATGGACCTGTTGAACAAACTATTTACGACCATAAAGGACAAATGCTAACTATCAGCAAAAATGAAAATTTTGAATACAAAACAGATAAAACGGAAGAAGATTTGAAAACTCTTCTTGATAATGAAGATTTATCTGTTTACAAAAAAATGATAGACGAAAGCATTTATTCTTTAACTCATTATAATAATACAGACAAATCTATTCCGTACGATGCAAATGCAGATGATAGTATTGGTAAATTGATATGGATTTCGCACGGTGAATTATGGAATTTGGCACAATGGGCAAACAATAAGAAAATGGATGTAGATGTGGAATATTTTGTAAATATGGAACTCGCAGAGTTTGACAAAAGAAAGGAACATTTAATGGTGGATTATAAATCAGCCGCATAATATAATTAACCCTGTATTTTGAAACTGACTATTTTGTTAGGCAGTTTCTTTTTTTGAGTATGAAAACACACATAGAAACAGCACTCGAAGAATTCAAAAACATTGCAACGTTTAATTCTAATGCAAAAATTTTTGACAAATGTTTGTTGAAATTTTTTAGCGAATTTAAAATTTCAACAATAACTGACGTTGAAAATTTGTCTATTTTAGCAAAGAATGAAAATTTGGGCAAATTGTACATTGACAAAGCCGGAAAATTTACTTTTGACAACCCGTCAAACAATTTAACAAAATTGTTTGACGATAATAATATTGATTGTCAAACATTAAAGCAGGCGGCAGATATAATTAAAGAAAAAACAAAAAAAAACAATGCTGATTTTGAAAATGTTTTGTCAAAATTTAAAGACTGTTTTTGTGATGGGCAAAACTACAATCCACAAGTTATTCATTATATTACCTCTATTGAATCTCTAAATATTTCAGATACTGTTCAAGAAATTTGTTTTCATTTTATAAAATCGTTTCTAAATGCAGAATTTTTGATACTTGACGATTTTTCTGACAAAATAGAAGAAACAAGAAAACAAATCAAGAATTATTACGCAAAAGAATTTACCAACAAGCAAAAGAATAGTAAAAATCTTTCATTTTATATAGTAAAATCGCTCTTTCAGGCACTGTATTATGCAGTGGAAATATGCAAAAAACACGAACATTATCTTTACAATTCAGAAGAAAGATTGATATGTCTCAATAATGATAGACAATTAAGATTTTATCGTACTCCTGCATTTTCACAAGTTGATTTTACAATCGGGAAAAAGGAAGTTTTACCTTATGGGCGGCTGATGGAATCTGTAATTGATACAACTGTTATTGACCTTGATTATACGGTAACAGAAGATAATTTTGATAAACTTTTTCGCCTTTGGCGCAGAGTAAAAGTTGTTGAAAAATATCAAAGCCCCGACCCCAAATGGCTACCTGTATTATCTATGCTTAAAACAAAAACGGCTATTCTGTTAAAAAGAATGTTAGACAGCAAAATCAACGATAGTGATTATAAAATTGTTAATGTCGAAGCGGAAGAAAAACAAGAAATAGAAAAATACTACAATCAATTTATTCAAAATGATTTATTCAAAAAAAACCCTTTTATAAAAATCGTAGAAGACAATAAAAATGAAGTATTGGATAAAACTCAATTCAACACATCGCGGAATGACATTTTTTCCGACCAAAGAAAACACAAAGATACTTGCACTTATGATAACTATGCCAAAGAAGGCATAGAAATATATTGTAATAATTCACCGTATTTTAAGGACGACTTATCTGGTGAAGATATAGAAAAATTGCTAACATTATTGGAAAATAATAATCACAGGCATTTTAATTCGCAAACACTGTTTGTAAAACTGATTAAAACTTCAACCAAAAACATAGAAGATAAGTTGAAAAATTTCACATACAAAGATGATGCTCCGGAAATTGAAAAAAGACTAAATTTGCTATCAAAACTTCTTGTCGAAATGGAACGTTTTACGGAACGTGCCAGAACAAACAAAATCAAACAATTTATGCCTGTGTTTGCATACAGTTTTTATGCTGTTGAAAATGAAAAAATATCGTTTGCAGGCAATTTGAAAGACAAAATTGAAAAATACACAACTATTGATATTAAAACACAAGATTTTGCCAACTACTTTTTTATTGCTTCTGCGGGGCTTGCACCCATAAATATCTTTTATTTAGAATCCGAAATAACAAAATGGAAAATAAATATTCAAGAATTGAATTTTGAATATGACCACGTTTTAAGTAAAAAAGCGGTAAAAGAAGAAATTAAAATAATGTTAGAAAAAAACGAGCAGAAACAGCAAGAAACGCAAAAAGAAACTATTACGATTTTAGGTGTTTTTGCTGCACTTTTAGCATTTGTTACAGCAAGTGTCGGGTTGATAAAAATTGCTCAAAACCTATTTGAATATGCAGTTTTTGGTGTGATTTTCACTTCTGCATTGTTGATGTTTATTGTGGTTATAAATTTAATTTGGAAAAAAAGAGACAAAGACGAAACAAGAAAAGTCTATTTTGGGGAATGTTTTGCCCTGCCCTTATCAATTATTATTGTAATGGTTGGTATATTGTTTGTTTTGTCAAAATGTACTGATTTAAAAGAAAATAATAAACAGGAACAAAAAACAGAAATGTTAATTAGCAATGATCATAGAATTCCCGATAAAGCAGATGTGCAAAATCATAATTCGGGCGAAGATTTACAAACGCAAGAGGCAACAGCAGAACCACCCGCAAACCACTGAAAAAAATCTGCTGATTTCTATATTTCTATGCTTTATTATCTTTACGACAATACATTTGAAGGTCTTCTTACGGCCGTTTTCGACCTCTATTTCCGCAAAGAATCGCCACAACGGATTTGCGGGGAAGCAACGGCCGTCCCTCTTTTTACCGAAACGCATCGCGTGATAACCGATCTCGAAAAAGCCGCTCGCGTATTGCAGGGATTAAAAAAGAAAATTTCGCGCTCGGCCATTAACATGCTCTATACCTGTCATTTATCCGAAATAGAAAATATCGAATTAACGATTTTGCATTACATTCAAAAAGCCTTGGCGTCGAATATTTCGATTGAAACGAATTTTGCGGACGATGATGTGTTGGAATTGTCGAAAATCTACAAAAAAGTATCGCGTGAAGCGGAACGGATGCGGATGTTTGTACGTTTTCAAAAAACGGCCGACGGCGTATTTTTTGCTGTCATGGAACCGGCCTACAATGTTTTACCGCTTTGCGTCGATTTTTTTCAAGACCGTTATGCCGACCAACAATGGTTGATTTACGATAGCCACCGTCAATTCGGTTTATTTTATGATTTGAAAACCGTTGAAACGGTGAATTTTGAAACGCCTCCGGATTGGCTTCGGCACGGAAAAATCAATCGCGACCGGCAAGACGAATCCGAAACCGATTTTCAGGATTTGTGGAAAGATTATTTGTCGGCCATCACGATTCGCGAACGCAAAAATCTGAAACTCCAACGGCAATTCATGCCGAAACGTTTTTGGAAATATTTAATTGAAAAATCTTAACGGACAAATATTTCCCGGAAATCTTCGCCATTTTTAGGCAGGTAAGTTTTGAATCCTAAGCGGTTCCCTGTTGCGACATTATTCACGCCGTCGTCGATAAACAGCGTTTCGGAAGGAATCATCCCCGAATCGGCAATCATTTTCCGGAAAATTTCTTCATCCGGCTTCACGCATTTCATTTGATACGAGAGATAGAGTTTATCGAAATAAGCGTCCAACGGTTTGCTTTCAGATGAAAAAGCCGGTGTGAGCGCCCACTCCATTACCACCGGATTGGTGTTGCTCAAAAGATACAATTTGTAACCTTGTGCGCGCAAATCTTCCAACATTTTCAGTTTGTAAACCGGCACTTCTTTTAAAAATCCGAGCCATCCGGCATCAATGGCTTCGCCCGGGATGTTTTTTCCGGTTAATTTCCGGAGCGCTACATAAAATTCTTCTTTGGTGCAATTTCCGGCTTCCAAATCCAAGAAAATACCGTTTTGATGATAGGGATCCAAATATTTTTCTACATCGTCCACGCCGGCTGCTATAAACCGGCGAATGGCTTCCGAATGATCGAGCGTAACAATCACACCGCCCAGATCGAAGACGATATTTTTTATTCCGGATAAATTGATTTTTTGCATAGCTTTTTATTAAAAATTCTCTGCAAAGGTAGCGTTTTTATTCAATCCCTCAAAACAGCCTGCATTTTGCGACAAAGATATAAATCATTTTTCTTTCTGTTCGGTCAATCGCTCCCGTTGTATAAAAGCGAATGAGAAGATATATCTATCTTTGACAAAAATTCAAAACAAGTATTTTCATGATGCAAGGTAAAAATAAAAATCGTTTTTTGACGGCGGTGGTCGTTGCGATGTCGTTCGGTCTGCTGTCGTGTAATTCGCCGCAATCGCCGGATGTTTTTCCGATGCGATTGGCAGATAAACAAGCGACCGAATCGACGAATCAACTCTATTCGTCGTTGTTTCAATTGGCCAAAAAAGGAATTATGTTGGGGCATCAAGACGATTTGGAGCTACACTATGTATCGGGTGAATCGAGTAATGATTCCGACATCAAAATTGTTTGCGGCGATTATCCGGCGGTGTTCGGTTGGGATTTGGGTTTGATTGAAACTGGTTCGCCGTTCAACCGCGATTCCATTTCTTTCGAATCCATTCAGCAGAGCATCCGGCGGGCGCATCGTTTGGGCGGGATTGTTACTTTGTCGTGGCAAACTCCCAATTCTTTGTGCGACAATGATGTAAGCGATAGTTTATACCTCACGTATTTAGATCGTTTGGCCGGTTTTTTTGCCGATTTGAAAGACGAAAACGGAACCGCAATTCCGGTCATTTTCCGGCCTTTCCATAGTGTGAATGCGAAACAAACTTCTCCCGAACAGTACAAGCAATTGTGGGCGACAACGGTCGATTATCTCCGCATTAACAAAAAAGTCAATCATTTGATTTATGCCTATTCGACATTTAACGTAAAGAATCTGGATGAATTTATGACTTACTATCCCGGCAACGATTACGTGGATGTAGTAGGCAGTGAAGTGTATTTTTCATTGGAAAACGATCCCGACGGCGAAATTTTCAAACAGGATTTAGACCGGAATTTATCGGTGATTACCACTTTTTCGAAGAACAATCATAAAATCCCGTCCATTACCGAAATCGGGTTGGATGGTATCAAAATATTTAATTTCTTTTCGGATTATGTGTATCCGATTGTTTCCAAATATCCGGTCAGTTATATGTTATTCTGGAAAAATGCCCGAAATAGTCATGTACAATATTCCATTCCTATTCCGGGACATCCTGCGTGTGAAGATTTCGTGGTGTTTGTGAACAAGCCGGAAATTTTGACTTGTCGCGAAATCTGAATTTATTTCTTACCACCCATTAAACCGCCCAATCCGTCGGTTAAATTATCTATTTATAGGAGGGAGCCACCGACCAGACTCGAACTGGTGACCTGCGCGTTACGAATGCGCTGCTCTACCGACTGAGCTACGGTGGCCTTTTATGCGTTCGGGCTGCAAAGGTAATAATATTTTATAAAAATCCCCATGTTCGAAGAAAATAAATCATAAAAAATATTGTTGCACACGAACAGGCGGTGCTTAAAACCACAATTTGTCCCGATAATTCGCCGTCATTCCCCATGTTTTTGGCCATGATATAACTGGCCATCGCCGCCGGAGTAGCAAAAATACTGAGTAAAACAGCTAATTCCACATCCCGGAAACCCATAGAAATGAAAACCGCTATAGCAATGACAGGCACAATAATCAAACGCGCCGCCGTACTGAGAATAACCGGCATAATATTGTTGCGCAAACTACGGAAATGAAATTCGCCTCCCATCACAAACAAAGCCAAAGGCGTCGCTGTTCCGGCAAATTGCGCCAAAGGCGTTTCAATAAATTGCGGCAATTGCAAATTTGTAAATCCGGCTAATAATCCGAAGAAACATCCGAGAATCAAGGGATTGGTAACAATATCATACATCACGCTTTTGAACGTTACTTTTTGTTTCCCGTTTTCCGAAAAAATGGATAGCACAATCACGGCGGCCACATTATAAAACGGAATCATAATGCACATCAGCATCGAAACTTTCGATACGGCATCGTTATCATACATCCCTCGCGCCAAGGGCAAGCCGTAAATCAAAAAATTACTTCGATAAATCGCCTGAATAATGCTTCCTCGCGAACCTTTGCGTTTAATCAACAGTGGAACGATCATAAATGACAGTAAAATAACGATTGTCGTGCCGATGAGCGCCGAAAAAATCAGTTTTGTATTGGAAAAATCGCCCACATACGACGAGCGAATGTCTTGAAACAACATCAACGGCAAACAAAACCGAAACACTAATTTATTCAACTGACTGAAAAAATCTTCGTTCACAAACCGGATTTTACGAATTACGTAACCGGTTGCCATTAAAGCAAATAACGGCGCTACAACATTGAGGGAAAAGAAAAAGTTGTGCATATTTTCGTTTTTTCAATTCATGATTAATACATTTTTTGTCATCGACCGGATGGCGTCTATATCGTGCGAAATCAATACAATGGCGGCTTTCCGGTTCATTTCTTCCAATAAACGGTAGAAATGCGATTCGAACTCGGCATCCAAATACGAATTGGGTTCGTCTAAAATCAACAATTCGGGTTGGCGGATGATGGCGCGACCCAATAAAGCGCGTTGCAATTGTCCGCCCGATAATTGTCCGATAGGCCGGTCGGAAAGTTTTTCCAAACCCATTTCGCGGATAATGGCTTGTACCCGTTCTTTTTTCTGCGCCTTCGAAAGCGTTTTTTCCGAACTCAAGCCCGAAGCCACCACTTCCGACACGACAATCGGAAATTGTTTATCAATCCAACTCGTTTGCGGCAGATAACCGGTGCGGTTTTTCAATGCTTCAGAAGCAAACCGGATTTCGCCCGATTGCGGCTTCAACAAGCCCAGAATCACTTTGATAAGCGTGGTTTTTCCGCCGCCGTTGGGACCTGTAATTCCCAGAAAGTCGTGTTCGTATATTTTTAAAGACAAATCACGCAACACAATATTTTGATTGTATCCGGCGGACAGATGTTCGATTTCGACCAATATTTTATTCATCGGCCAATATTTTTGCGATGCGCACCATCTCCTCTTTCCATTGATACGAAAGCGTATAGATGGGTTCCAACCGGCAACCGGTTTCGCGAGCGATGATTTCCGCATTTTTCCGGTCAAATTCCTGTTGGATAAAAACCGTGCGGATTTTTTCGCGTTTGATTCGATCGACCAGCGATTTCAATTGTTCGGGCGAAGGTTCTTTTCCCTCGTTTTCGATGGCATATTGTTTCAAACCGTAGTCGCGCGCCAAATAAGTCAGCGCCGGATGGTAAATGACAAAACTTTTTACGGGTGCTCGATTGAGATATTCTTCGACTTGACTTGCGATTTCGTCAATTTCTTTCGTCAATTTCTCATAATTCGATTGATAAACGGCGGCGTTTTCCGGGTCGAGTTGTACCAAAGCGTGATACATATTCCGGATGATGATTTGCACTTCGTGCGGCGAAATCCAAATATGCGGGTCTTCCGCGGAATGATGATGCCCGGAATGTTCTTCGTGCGATTCGGCCACAATCCAATCAATTCCTTCACTGTTATCGAAAAAGAGCGTTTGCGGATTATTTTCTTTCAAGCGGTCGAGCCAAACATTTTCAAAACCGATTTTTCCAATCGCAAAATATGCCCGGCTGTGGGCTAATTGCGTCATTTGTTGAGGCGTCGGGTCGTAACTTTCGGGGCTCAATCCGGGCGGCACCATCGTAGTAAATTCAAATAAATCGCCGGCCAACTGTTCTGCAAAATAACGTTGCGGTTCGATAGTTACCGTGATTCGCCGTTCTTGTTCGATTGATGTGGAACAGGAAACAAGGCAAATCATAGCAAAAACTCCCGCAACGTATATTTTATGTTTCATTTATTATTGAAATTGGGCGCAAAGGTACAAATTTATTTTATCTTCGCCAATCGTATCGTACGCCGCCCATCAACCAAAATCCGGGTTGGGGAATTTGTCCTAAATCGTAGTAAGTTGTATTGAGTAGATTGTTTGCCGTCAGATACACTGTAAAGTCGTTGATTTTCCAATTGATTTTCAAATCCAACAGGGCAAAAGGCGGATAATCTTTTTCGGCGGTGTCCCATTCCATCTTTTCTACTCCATCGACAGTAACTTTGTGCGGATTATCGTAATGCGTATAAGTCCCCGCGCGGTCTTGCCAACGGAATCGCCAATCGGCGCTTATACCTTTATATATAGGATGCGAAAGTCCGGCGGTCAATTTATGCCGCAAATAATCCATCACATAATTGGAAATCCAACCGCTTGCGTTTTTATCCTGATTCATAAACAGATACGCCAAATCCAATCGGGTAGAGGAGAGCTGCGGCAAAATTTCCCCCAAACGCAACGAAAGCGAGGTTTCTACGCCGATTTTATCTAAATTAGTCAAGTTGCGCGATTGCCATTTATCATCGGGATTGCGTTTGACCCAATCAATCAAATTTTTTCCTTTCATATAATAAGATGAAAGCGAGGCGGTTAAAACCGGATGTTGATATTTTAATCCGATTTCATACGATTCCGATTGTTCGGGTTGTACATCGGAATTGCCTTCGTGCGTTGCTCCTTTATAATATAAATCGGTAAAAGTGGGCATTCGCGTAGCCGTACTCCATGAAGCAAATGTTTTGAAGCGCTCGTTCCACCAATAAGCGAGATTCACATGTGGGTAAAAAATGCGGTTATCTCGGAAAGCTGTATTGTAATTGGCTAATAATCCGACACTTGCACTCAATCCTTGATGTAAAAAAGTATGTTCGACGAAATAACTGATATTGTTGCGGTTGTCGGTCAATTTATAATGGCCGGTTTGGATGGAGTCGCGTCCCAAATTACTACTGAAAATACCTTCGTTGCGCATTTCGCCACCGAAATTGGTAATGCCGGCCATCCATTGGTATTGCATATTCAAATTAAAACCGAAAACATCGGCTTGATGGAAATTTTCGCCGGTGGAAGAATTTTTAATTAATTGATAATGATCGTAATGACGATTCCAATACAATTGCGGGATCAGTTTTAATTTACTGCCCGCTTCGCCTTTAATCGCTCCGAAAACCGATCGCGTATCGTCGAATTGTTCTGCGTATTTGGGCGAATAAAACGTATTGGCTCCGTAGGCTTTATCGTTGATTCCCAATTGAATATCCATTTTTGAATCATCTTTTTGAAAGCGGCTTTGCCACAAAGCGTTCAGAATTTGGTAATCGCTGTTGGCGATATATCCTTCCGACGAATTGTAGCCGGTTGATAAACTGTGCGAAGAATGGACGGTTTTCAGCGACCCGCGCGCTTCTCCTCCGAAAAGTTGGTGCATACCGCCTTCCGCTTTCAGCATCGCGCCCGTTTCGGAATCTTTTTTGGTAACGATATTCACGCCGCCCGAAAAAGCGCTCGCACCATATAATAAGGAAGTAGGTCCCTGAATAATTTCGATGTGATCGATGTCGGAAAGATTGACCGGAAGGTCGAGATTATAATGAGCCGTTTGCGGATTGGTAAGATTGGCTCCGTTAAGGAGGATAGCTGTTTGTTCAAAGGTGCCGCCGTGCACCGAAACTCCGGCTAAAACGCCGCCCGCCCCTCGTTGGCGGATGTCAAGACCGGCAATGTTTTTCAGCAAGTCTTGAACGCTCGTAACAGGCTGTCGCTCAATTTCCGCGCGGGTAATAACCGTAACGATTTTCGCCGTCCGGTTGAGCGCAAGATCCGCTTTAGCCGAACTGACTACCAATTCATCCAACTCTTGACCGGCAATCGAATCGCGCGCCACACTCGTAGTTGTTTGTGCCGAAGCCTCCGTAGTGTGCGCCAATGTCAGCACACAACCCGCCAACACGCCGATGTTTACCACTTTGTGCATACTGCCGAATGCGGCGTATGCTTTACGGGCAAACTTCCTGAACCGGTAAGTTTGCCGTAATTTCAAATGTTTTTGTTTCATAAAACAATGATTAATAATGAATAAAAGGATTATTTATCTAATTGGAACGATTTACGTCCAATCAAATTTCCGTCTGCAAAAATATCCACGCGATAGGCGCCGGTTTGCAAAAATTCTTCGATTTTCCAATAAATGCTTATTTGCGTTTCTTCGCCGGTGTATTCGATGGTTCGTTTTTCCGAATAGGGGATTTTTTTATTTTCGTAAGTAAAAAGATTGTTCGGATTTTTAATCAGCACATCATCGTCGGGTTTTTGAATGCGGATGTAAATGGTTTTTTCACCCGCTTCGGCCGTGATATTCTTATTAATGGTAAACCGGATTTCCAATTTGTCCATTTTTTTGATTTTGTCGGTAGTTTTGTTTTTTTCGGTCAATCCTTGTACCATAATATTACTTGCATCCAATTTGGAGGCGATTTGTACCGTTTCTATCAACTGTTGCTTTTCCTGCGTAAGTTGCGAAACGGTTTGAGTGGCTTCTTCGTAACGGGCGGTAACTTGATTTTTTTCGTGCGTTAATTGTTTATTCAAGCGGTCGAGCGAATCGATCTGTACCACATAACCGCGCATAATGGTTCGCAAAGTTTCCAATTCCTTTTTTAAAGCATAAATCCGTTTGGCGTCGGTGGCTTTTACGGTTCGCAATTCTTCTTGCAGGCGTTGCACCTTCATCTGTTCCGTTTCCAATTGAGCAATCAACGAATCGTTGCTGATTTGCAATTTAAAACCTTCGTATTGAATCGACAATTGATTGTATTCGTCGGATAGCTCTTCCTTATATATCTCGGATTGATCCACCAAATCCTGAAATTGCTGTTGTTGCCGGAAAATGTAATACACAGCACCGCCGGTGGCGATGCAAAGCAGGACACAAATGACGATCCAAATAGTTTGTTTATTTTTCATATATGCATCGAAAAAATCAGACTGCAAAAATACACTTTCTTCAAAAAATGAGCAACGAAAATGAGAATTAAAAATATTTTGGAAAATAATCAGTGGATAATCAGATGATTAGTGTTTTTATAGAAAAATATTCTTGAGATATACTTGCAGGTTAAAAAAATAGTCGTACCTTTGCATCCGCTTTCCCGAAAAGGGGTATAAACAAAGCGGATAGCGATCTTTGAAACATTTCCATACAACGTAGTACAAGCCAAGCAATTGGGAATATAGACTCAAGTCAAGAATAAATGTGA
>BNWW01000050.1 GCA_025999115.1 Bacteroidia bacterium | reverse complement strand
GTATATGGGTAATGGTGGTTCTACCGGGTCTGTAATTGCAGTAAACAAAAATACAGGTGCAAGACACGGTTATGTAGCCAATGCTACCGGCGATGGCGGTCCCGCAGGCGGTGTTTCCGGTGGATTGGTGATGACCAAGAGCAAAACACTCATTTGGACAGGACAAAACAACGGCTTGTTCGGCGTTCCTGCATCCGCTTTAGCAGCAGGAGGTAACACAACATGGACATGGAATCTGTACACCACAGCACCGAATAAAACATCGGAATATCCCAACGGCTCTCCTGCCATTGGCAGCAACGGAACAGTATATGTTGCAGCCACTTTTGCGGCAAATGACAATCGGGTATTGGCTTTCTCAGCCGAAGGCGTAACCGTATGGGAAACACAATTGGGCGAAGTCGGTAAACTTGACCAGGGCGGTGTAGTAATTGCTGCGGACGGAACAGTAATTGTCAGTTTGAAACGCGCTGAAGGAGAAAGCAATGGCGGAATCGTTGCACTCAACCCTACTGATGGAAGTGTTAAATGGCAATACGGCATACCGGAAGATGTAAGTGGGACGGCAGCCATTGACCAGGCAGGCAATATTCATTTCGGAACGCAGTCCGGTAATTATTATGTTGTCAAAGCCAATGGAAGCAATGCCGAATTAGTGGTAAAACGCGATATTGCGGCTCTAATTGCAGAAAATGGCAATACAAATTGGAGTGCGGAAACCGGAAGAATCTGGAGCTCTCCCACGATTGGCGATGATGGCGTTATCTACATTGGAATTACCAACACGAACGACAATGCTAAAAGTGCATTGGTTGCTTTGACCGATCCGGGCATTACCGGTGTTGCCGATTCAGCGTGGCCTATGCGCGGACAAAACCGCAAACATACAAATACACAAAAATAGAAATGAATAAATTATTCTGTTTGGTCATTTTAGCCTTCCTGATTTTGTCCTGCGACGGACAAAATCAGGAGATTAAACATGAAATACCGGCACCGAAAGTGATTGTATCGAATCCTGTTCCATGTATCGGCGAAGAAGTGCAATTTTATTATCAATCAGACATCTCCGGAAATCCGGTTTGGGATTTCGGCGATGGCACGACTTCTACCGATGCGTTGGCTAAACATACTTACATCACTGAAAAGCAATACAATGTTACGTTGGTGTTTTCAGACGGATCTGGAGGTGAAGCAACGGTACATGTTCCCGTGGAAGTGATGGGAAAAAGTTTACATACCGAATTACAAAGACTGGTTTCCAATCCGTCGGAAATATGGCTTTGTGCCCACCGTGCCAACACCTACGCAGGAAAACAAAACGGCATCCCCGAAAATTCGGTGGAAGCCATTCAACAAGCGATAGAAGCAGGTGCCAATATGGTGGAAATTGATGTGCGCACGACTTCCGACGGACATTTTGTATTGATGCACGATGCTGCGATAACTCGTACTACCAACGCATCGGGCAATGTAAAAGACAAAACATTGGCGCAATTGAAAAGTTATAAACTGCGGGCTGCAAATGGAGCATTGACAAATTATACTATTCCCACCTTGGAAGAAGCTTTATTGGCAGGTCAAGGCAAGATATATTTCAATTTGGACAAGGTAAACGAAATCGGAAACCCGCGTAAATTAGTGGCATTAGTTGATTCGCTGCACATGCTTGATCGGGCACTTTTTTATGTCAGCAGTAACAAAGAAACCGGAAGCCAGATAAAAAACAACAATACGCAAAGTCTTGTTTTTCCTTGGATTTCAAACAGTACGGATGTCAGCTATTGGTCTGCTAAATCCCTGACGTATCTCGCGCAGATAGATTATCAGGCAACAGATGCCGCTTCGCTAATCGCAACTGCTCGTGCCAAGCAAATGGTCACTTATTCCAATTCATTAGACGATGCAGGAGACAATGCGGTATTGCAAAACCATTTCTCGTCTATTGACAAGATGAAACAAATACAGTTGCAAATAATCCAAACGGATTATACAGAACTTATTAAGAATTATTTAAAATAGCAAGATGTAAAACTTACAAATTAAATTATCATGAAAAAACATTACTCATTATTAGCAAGTTTATTATTAGCATCAAGTTTGATTGGTTTTGCCCAACCCGGTGTTAATATTCAATGGACAGTCAGTTGTGGAACAGGAGACACTTCAGGTACCTCTCCGGCATTAAGTATCAGCGGCGACACTATTTATTATGCCAATGGCACAGATGGAAAATTGTATGCGTTCAACGCTTCTGATGGCACATCGGTTTGGAATTACAATTTAGAAATAGCCAAATCAAATCCTTCCCGGACCGGTTTGGCAGTTGGCAACAACGGTGTAGTTTATGTGCCTATTGGAACAACTAACACTGATCCTGCTTATCTGTATGCCATCAATCCAAATGGAACCGAACAATGGAAATATACCATTGGCAGTGGAGCAAATATCACTTACGTCACTCCTGCGATAACGAAGGACGGCGATATTTTGGTTGGCAACAACGGAACAGACGGCGCTCTTCATTTGGTGGATAAAGCCACAGGAACAAGAAAAGCCTACATCAAACCTTCCGGAGGTGTACTTGGGTCGATTGTTGTTTCGCAGGATAACGTTTCCTATTCTCAAGCAGGAAATTCCGGTTTCTACGCATACAATCTGAATAGTATTGATGCCGATTTGGCGCCGACTCTTTTAGGCAATTATAAGATAGACCCTTCCACCAATTATTATGCAGCAGGCTCTCCGGCTATGGATGGGGACGGAAATTTATTGGCAGCAGCAGGTTCCGGGAAAGTTGTATCTCTCCATCTAACTCCTACATTTGATGCTAACTGGACGTATCCTTCCGTTGCCAATTTGAGTAAAATAGAACAATCGGGAGTTGCCATAGGTGCAAACGGAACTCTTTACATTGCCGGATCGGAAAATAAAAAAATCTTCGCCCTAAATCCTGACGGAACACTTAAATGGGAATTTGCAACAGACGGAAATGCGGGCAGCGTTCCGGCTATTGATAATTTGGGTTATATCCATTTCGGAGATGATGCCGGAAATTATTATATCATAGAAGATAAAACAACGAGTGCAGACCAAATTTATAAAGCGGCATTGAGCGATGGAACGAACACGACAACCAAAATATGGTCAGCACCTGCAATAGCAAATGATGGCTCTATCTATTTGGCAGGAAAAACAGCAGGAGATATTTACCTGTTCAAAGTGAATGTAACAGGAGTAACCGGACCGGCAAACAGTTATTGGGCAATGAAAGGTGGAAATGCACAACGTTCGGGTCTGCAACGCAGCGAACTTGCTACTGAACCTGGAACAAATATTTCAATTCTAAATACCGAAGAATTACATGCCTTTGCAGGGAATAAAACGATTGAACTGATTGCCACACAAGACGGTGAAATTTCCATATATAACTTGTTTGGGCAACTGATATTGAAGCAATGGGTAAATAAAGGACAACACTCTTTTCCTGTAGTATCTTCACAAATTTATTTGGTGAAATTAGGCGATAACACAAGTAAAGTAATTGTACAATGATACAGAAAATCAGTTTTCTATTGCTGCTGTTTATTCAAACGGCAGCAATAGCACAAACCAGAGTAGATACGTTGCTGCAAAAATTGCACAATTCCACCGGCAATTACGTCTTCGTTGCCGCCCACCGTGGCGACTGGCGCAATGCCCCGGAAAACTCGTTGCCGGGCATTGAAAATGCCATTAAAATGGGCGTGGACATTGTGGAATTGGATGTTCAACGCACCAAAGACGGACAATTTATTTTGATGCACGATGCAACACTCGACCGTACTTCTACCGGAAAAGGCAAAATTGCCGAATGGACATTGGATTCCATTCAAACACTCCGTTTAAAAAACGGTTGCGCCATCAAGACAAAAGAAAAAGCGCCGACTTTGGAAGAAGCACTCTTGTTGATGAAAGGGCGTATCTTAGTCAATTTAGATAAAGCAGACCGTTATTTTGATGAGGTATATGCTTTGCTGGAAAAAACAGGAACAACTAAACAAATAATAATGAAAGGAGGTAAATCGGCAGAAGAGGTGAAAGAACAATTCAGAACTTATCTTGACAAAGTGATTTATATGCCCATCGTGCATTTAGACGCGGAAGGTGCAGCAGAGCAGATACAACTCTTTGTAAAAGAATTATATCCGGTTGCATTTGAACTGTTGTTTGTGGACGATAGCCATCCATTGCCTAAACAAATGAAATCGCAATTGGCAGGCAAATCGTTGATTTGGTACAATACGCTGTGGGATACGATGGCGGGCGGTCATGACGATGACATGTCGCTGAAAAATCCCGATGCGGGCTATGGTTATTTGATCGATACGCTGGGTGCAAAGATAATTCAGACGGATCGTCCGGCGTATTTGATTGATTATTTAAAGAAACGAGGACAACATGATTAAACAATGAATTTGTATTTATGTTGTTGATATGAAAATTGAAAAATACTTATTTTTTTAAAAATATATTATGAAACATTTAAAATTGACAAAACACATGCAACTTTTTGTTGTTATGTTTTTATTTGGGATTTGCGCTTTTGCTCAAAGTTACGAAAGCAAAACACGTGAGTATGATGCAAGTCTTGATGTATCTTCCGTTTTTTCTCTTCAAGCAGATCTTAACGGAGGTATTATTGGTAGTGTTAATGAGTCTTTAGGTGGCAAAATTGATGTTTTTGTTGTTGATACTGTGAGAAATACAATCCTTTATGAAATGCACTTAGATCACACGTCAACCACCTATGAAGGCTTGTCTGTAGTACACGACGATCCTGTTTGGAGTGAAGAATTTATGTATTCTCCACCTACATGGGATAGTAAGGATATAAAATCGTCTGCATTGGGAGTTGATAAATATAATCATGGAAATAACTCTGATTCTCCATATTCCCTATTACAAGAACCTATTGGAGTCAAAGTTATTGTTATTCTGCATCATGCTACATTCTCAAGCATTAAAATTCCCGGTATCGAAAATAATATAACATTACCTAATTTTAACATAGAACCTCCGGAGATTGCAGTTAACCCTCTTTTTCCCCCAGATCATTTTTGCGCTGATTTAGAAGTTGCGTCTTTTTGTCCTTGTAATGTGTGGCAAACGATAAAATCACCGAATACGAGTATTGGTTCTGATCTTATTATTGCTGCTCATAGAGGACTTTGGGGTGGAAATTTAGGATATGGAGATCAAGAAAATTCTAGACGAGCAATACAAAATGCCTATTTACAAACCCCTATTGTCGAAGTCGATGTTATGAAGACACAAGACAACATGCTAATTTTAAGTCATGATTATAATATTAACAGATTGTCAGATTATTCAGGGCAAAATCCTGCTTATCTGTTTGATTTAAATTACTCTTCAATTCGTTATTTAAAATTAAGAAAACGTAATGGATCTATCCCACCTGATGGAAACATGGCTAAAAATATGGAGAATTATTACTTGCGATTTGCATCACTATTGTCTATTTTGAAGCGATCAGACATGGTTGTATTAATAGATATAAAAGGACTTCTCAGGAAAAATACTGCCGGAGGAGGATGCATCAATTGTGATTATGATCCTACAACAACCGCGGGTCAGCAATCTATTCTAAATAGTTGGGCCGAAATATTTAAGAAATGTTATACCCAAGCAGCAAGTCTTGATATGTTAAGTTATATTGCTTTCAAAATACCATATACATATAGCGAAATAAAGACGGCAACAGGGCTTTCTGACGAAAAATTGGAAAGAGTTTTATTTATGCCTATGATACAACCGGATGCAAGTGCAAATGCATTGTCTAATGCCTGTACTTTTATTGATTCATGGATTAATAGTGCCGAGTCATCTGTTTTGGCAATAGAAACTAATTTTAAATTGTTGTCTGATCCATATTTACAATCATTTGTCAGAAATAATGTTACTTATGATAATTTGTTGCATTACGTATCTTCTAAAGGGTTCCGTCCCGGTATATTTTCAGAGGAGCCTGTAGGACCTAAAGGAGTTGTGAATCGTTGGGCGGAATGGTCAATGAAAAATGTTGATCAAGATATCAGAGGAGACCACTTTGGATTGATGAGTGTTCCTTATTTTTCAACTGCAGTAATCACTACTGATAGACCAGATGTTTGGCAACAAATTAAAAGTGCCTTTTCTTCACAGCCACAGCAAACGATGTCATTTGTAGGGTCTGAATCGGATATCACTAAAATAGATCAGATAATAATTGATGATAATATTTCTATTAATGCTAATTATGATGCTTCATCAATTATTATACGTGGTTTAGAAAAAATAGACTTAGAAAGTGGCATTTTATTATATAATTTACAAGGACATTTAATGCTTCAAGAAAAGATAAAAACTGAACCAAGTATGGTAATTCCAACGGAACTGCCGCAAGGTATTTATCTGTTGAAAATAGTAGGAGAAAGGCAAAAAACAATAAAACTAATTATTAATTAATAAAATACTATTTATCATGAAAAATATTTTTCTTTTATTAGTACTCTTCTTTTTAAATTTGAGTTTGAATGCACAACAGGTATCCGGGCCATTTTCATATTCACCAATGCTTGGCAATTACTACTGGACAGCTGATCCTTTAATTTCAAGATTTGCATATTCTTATAGACTGATATCCATGGAAAACGTGCCGACAGCTAATAGTCAAGACGATGGAATTATGGTTGATTTTGATCTTAAATTAGACGTTGATAATGAAGATAATAAGCCTTTAATATCTTTTCAGACTTTCCTTTGGGAACCCAACATTTTGTCAATTAAATATTCAGCCAAAACGGTAACCATTACAAGAGATAAAAGTATGAATGGTGGTCAAATTAAGCATTATGAGTATCATTTGTATGATCGATTATTTGAGGATGCAACCGGTCTTACTATATGGAGAATGAGAGTTTATCTTACATCAAATTTTATTTTCATTGCGGTAAATAAGGAAAATTCAAATAATTATTATTTATCTCCTATATTTTTTGGATTAGATTATAATACAAAATATCCTGATATAAATTCTTCTATGCATCATTTTATAAAGAGACGGCCTCTTACGTTTATTAGCTTAGGGGATGATTCGTTGGGGCCCATCATGTATGAATCATATATTGGAGCTGTGAAAATATACGGATTCTCTTATAACGAACTAAGAAGCAATATTCAACAAAATTTCCAATAAGTCGGAAGAATAAACAATTAATTTATAAATCAATTAAAAATTAAAAAACATGAAAAAGATTGTATTTTTAACAGTAATGGCGTGCGTATTTCAAGTATTAAGTATGAACGTATTTAGTCAAACAACTGATACAAAGGATGTATATTATGTTGGCACAGGCAGTAATCTTGTTGGCGTATTACAAGGTAATAGTGCGCATAACGAATTTGAAATTCGAGGTCATAATATTCCTATCAGTTACTATATAGGAAATGCTAAAGCATTTCAAATGCGTTTAGGATACAATTATATTCCTACCTTATATTTTCCGGTGCAAGATAATCCTGCTCGTATAGTAGCTGCAACATCTTTATCTCTTGCTGCCGGGAATAGAGGTTTAACAAATAATACAACGGATTTAACAATAACAGAAGCCGGAAATATTGGTATTGGTACAAATTCGCCAAATGAAAAATTAACAGTCGAGGGAAATATTAGGATGAACAGTGGAGGAAAATTGATTTATGCAAATGAATTGGAACTGCATACCACAAACAAACAGCCTATTTCTTTCAATATACAAGATACTAAGGGGCTTCAAATAAAAAAAGGGGTGAATGACGATTTTACATTATATTTTCCGGTCTCAAATAATAGTAATAATAAGTGGAATCGTATTATTGCTAAAAATAATTTATCTTTTACAGCAGGAGATAGAGGTGTAACTGACAGTCAAACAGATTTGTTTATAAGTACTATCGGAAATATAGGAATAGGTCTATCCGATCCAGATCAGAAATTAACTGTTAATGGAAATATAAAACTAAACAATGGAAAGTTATTTATAAATGTAAATGTTGATAGCATTGCCACAACAACTTTAGATCATTTTTCAGCTTTCATTACAGGAGGCGTATTGTCGGAAGATTTTGCTTTGGCTCCTCAATCAGAATGGGCTGATCATGTTTTTAATAGTGATTACAAACTGCAAAATCTGAATGAAGTTGAAAATTATATCAAAGCGAATAATCATCTTCCCAATATTCCGACAGCTTCGGAAGTGAAAGAAAACGGCTATTCTTTACATAATATGAATGTAAAACTCCTTCAGAAAGTAGAAGAATTGACTCTCTATTCTATTGAACAAAACAAAAAGATTGAGCAATTGGAAAAAGTGGTTACTTCGTATGAGTCACTTTTGGAAAAGGTGAACCAACTCGAAAATAAAATCAATCAGTAACAGAATCTCAATAGATGAAACAATTCCTGATTGCATTCTTCTCTCTGTTGCCAATATGGACATTGGCAACAGAGAAGTTTGATATTATTTGTGGTCCTTATCTTCAGAATGTAACTGAAAATGAAGTAACTGTTGTGTGGGTAACAAACAGTAATGCAGTTTCTTGGGTTGAACTTGCACCCGATGATGAAACAAGCTTTTATGCCGAAGAAAGACCGCAGTTTTTTGAAACGAACTTCGGCAGAAAGGCGATAGGTCGGTTGCATAAAGTTCGACTTTACGGATTGGAAAAGGCTACAAAATACCGTTATCGTATATTTTCTAAAGAAGTGGTTGAAGAAACATCCAAATTCGTAGCGTATGGAAAAATTGTCGCTTCTAATGTGTATCGTAAGGCTCCATTAACATTTAAAACCCTTGATACATCCAAATCTGAATGTCATTTTTCCATGATAAACGACATTCATGCCAACGACACACTTCTTGCATCACTGCTCGGTCAAGTTGACTTCAAATCATCTGATTTCGTAGTTTTCAATGGTGATATGTTGAGTTCCATGGAATCCGAGAAACAACTATTCGATGCCTTTCTTACCCGATCGGTTCAGACGTTTGCTTCAGAACTGCCATTCGTCTACGTTCGTGGCAATCATGAAGCACGTGGAGTATTTTCCAATGAATACATGGATTATTTTCCTGCTGCTTCCGCACAACCATATTATACATTCCGTCAAGGTCCCACCTTTTTTATTGTAATGGATGGAGGAGAAGATAAACCCGATACTGATATAGAGTATAATGGATTAGGCGCTTTCGATCAATATAGAAAAGAGCAGGTCGAATGGTTACAAAAAGTGATTGACAGCGAAGATTTTAAACAATCTTCTGTGAAAATTGTACTTTTACATGTGCCACCCGTGGAATCTACCTGGCATGGCTCAATTGAAATAAAAAAACTTTTCATTCCTCTTCTCAACAAAGCAGGAATTAATCTAATGTTGAGTGGGCATTTACATGAACATTTCTATATCCCCAAAGGTAAAGGGGAGTGTGATTTTCCTGTTCTTATCAATTCAAATCGCCATCTTACAGATGTTCGTGTACAAAACAATACGATAACGATTCGTATTACAGATGAGGAAGGAAAATTATTCAAAGAAATAAAGTTATGACACATATATGATTAAGAAAATTATACAATTTTTCAACCTCGAACCGGATAGAGCGGAGTTGAAAGAAGACCCAAAATATTTAAAGAAACTGCAATGGTCGGTATTTCTTTCCGCTACAGTTGGATACGGCTTATACTACGTTTGCCGTCTTAGTTTGAATGTAGTAAAGAAACCCTTGGTGGACGGTGGCATACTTACCGAACAAGAATTGGGGATTATAGGTTCCGCCTTGTTCTTTTCGTATGCCATCGGAAAATTTGTCAACGGGTTTTTAGCGGACAGAATTAATATCAAACGGTTTATGGCGGTTAGTTTGGCGATTTCTTCTTTGATAAACATTACGCTGGGATTTTCTCACACATTTTGGGTATTTGTTGTTCTGTGGGGCATTAACGGTTGGGTACAAAGTGCGGGATCGCCTTGCAGTGTTGTAGGTTTATCCCGTTGGTTCACCGATAAAGAGCGTGGTTCTTATTACGGATTTTTCAGTGCCAGTCATAATATAGGCGAGGCATTGACATTTATTGCAACAGCCTTTGTCGTCAGTATTGCCGGTTGGCGATGGGGATTTGAAGCTGCCGGTATAGCCGGACTAATTGGCGTAGTCATTATTTTATTTTTCCTTCATGACAGCCCGACAAGCAAGGGACTTGTTCCGGTAATTCCTCCAAAAGAATTGGGTAAATCCGTTGCATCCATGCAATTGGAGGTGCTTAAAAATCCGTGCATTTGGATATTGGCATTGTCCAGTGCGTGTATGTACATCAGTAGGTATGCAATTAATAGTTGGGGTATCTTTTTTCTTGAAAACCAAAAAGCCTATTCATCGGTGGAAGCCAGCAGCATCATTGCCGTATCATCTGTCTGCGGCATCATAGGAACGGTTTTTTCCGGTTGGTTTTCCGATAGATTATTTAACGGAAATCGAAATTTTCCGGCATTGATATTTGGTATTTGCAATACCATTGGGATTGGCCTATTTGTCTTTGTTCCCAAAGGCTATTTTGTGATAGACATTTTCAGTATGATTTTGTTTGGCTTATCCATCGGCGTATTAATCTGTTATTTGGGCGGTTTGATGGCTGTCGATATTGCGCCGAAAAAAGCATCGGGAGCAGCTTTAGGCGTTGTCGGGATAGCCAGCTACATCGGAGCCGGCATTCAGGATATTTTAAGCGGTCGCTTAATTGGCGACAGCAAAACGGTTGTGGATGGCATTACAGCTTATGACTTTTCATCCATTCGCTATTTTTGGATAGGAGCGGCTGCCCTGTCATTCATATTGTGTGCAGGGTTATGGAACAAGAGTAAACATTCACAGGAGGATTAGTATAAACAGTGAATTGGCAAATAGATGACAAAACAGGAACTTATGGCAAATGCCTCGGCAATCAGCGGACTTACCCGATCGGAAATACGGCAATGCGTAACCCCATTTATACAGGCGCTTTCGGAAGCCTTCCTGGAGGGAGAAGACGTTTACATAAGAGGCTTGGGAACATTCCTGATAAAAGATTATCCGGAACGGAACTCTCGCAATCCGAGGACAGGGGAAGCAATTGTTGTCCCGCCGAAGAAAGTAGTGCGGTTTAATGTAACTCCGGAATACAGGTCTTTAATCGGGAAAGGAAAACGCAAGCCTGCAAAGGATTCATAATTCCTGTTTTTTTACTCCATGGAAAAGAAATACAAAGACGCAAAAAACGTATTGATATTCAATTCGTCGCAAGTACTGGTGGCAATAGCCCGTTCCTTACGTTCCGCTGCGGAACTGATGAACTACTGCAATTTGCAGGCCATATCGTTTGCATGTACAGGCAAGTATGTAGCCTCGGGAGGATATTATTTCAGGCATGTTCAATCCGATGTTGAAATCCGGATGGAACATCTCAACACATTGAACTTGCAGGAATACGACAGGTTGTGCGGAGAGGAAAGAAAGTATTATACGAAGAAACAAATGCTGCGAGCGGAAAAGAAATACCAGTGGTCGCAAAAGAAAAACTCAACGGGACAGGCTGGTAAGACAGAAAGAAAACCAAAGGGAAAAGCTGATAACAGTGACCAATCAGAGCCACAGCAATAGTTTTCATGTATTCTTTTTCGAATACCAATAAAACAGACAATATGTCTGTATATAAGCAACTTAAAGCCTGTATACAGACGTATTGTTTTTATATAAACCTGTAATTGGCTAAAAAACAGCGGTATAGAATATATAGCAAAAAATGAGAGTTACTTGTGAAATTCAGGCAAACTGTCTATCTTTGCACTTGATATAAATGATTTAATAACTACGGTTCTTGTATGTCTATATGTAGGTTTTATGGGTTTAGGCTGAAATTAGCTGCTGATTTATAGATAGTTAGAGAAGAATTTGTATCTTAGTAAAAAATAAAAGTCTATGCAAAAGT
Source organism: Bacteroidia bacterium (assembly GCA_025999115.1). The sequence continues at coordinate 1,718 of BNWW01000050.1, read as the reverse complement.
TACCCATCGGAATCCAGTCGTTTGCTGATTTACGCAGCAAAGATTACTTGTATATTGACAAGACACAAAACATTCATCACCTCATCACAGCAGGAAAAACCTTTTTTCTCTCTCGTCCGCGCCGGTTTGGCAAATCATTGCTTGTCAGCACAATGGAAGCCATCTTCCAAGGACAGCAAGAACTGTTTAAGGGACTTTGGATAGAGGATAATTGGGATTGGACGGAGCAACATCCGGTGATTCGGATTGATTTTGGAGGGATGGCGTTTGACACTCCGGAAGCCTTAGTTCGTTCCTTAATGTCGTCCCTGAAAAATATCGCACAAGAGTATCAAATTGTACTCGAAGCGGGAGATTTAGCCTTTCGATTTAGAGAATTAATCCAAAAACTGCATCAGACTACAAGGCTGCAAGTGGTGGTTTTGATTGACGAATACGACAAACCGATTATCGACCATATAACCAATTTGGAGCTGGCTGATCAAAATCGCACCATTCTTCATGCTTTTTATCAGATTTTGAAAGCCGCCGATGAACATTTGCAATTTCTTTTTTTGACCGGTGTATCCAAATTCTCCAAAGTGTCTATCTTTTCCGGATTGAATCATTTGAACGATATTACATTAGACGAAAAATATGCTGCTATTTGTGGTTACACACAATCCGAATTGGAATTTTATTTCGATCCCTACATTGAAGTGCTGGCTCAGAAAGAAGAATATTCCAAACAAATAGCTATAGAAAAAATCAAATATTGGTATGATGGTTATTCTTGGGATGGTAAAACTTTTGTGTATAATTCATTCTCTACCTTATTGTTTTTTAGCAAACAAGTGTTTACTGATCATTGGTTTGCAACAGGTACGCCCACTTTTTTGGTCAATCTCATTAAGGAGCGCAATGACGTAAAAGCGTTATTGAAATCTATTCAGTTGGAGGCTGACAATTTTGACAGTTTCGATATTCAGGCGATAGTTCCGGAAGTACTGATGTTTCAAACAGGCTATCTGACTGTAAAAAAGAAAGAGAAAAATCCGTTTAGCGATACTATGTTATACACTTTGGGAGTTCCCAATGAAGAGGTCAATCGAGCATTAACAGCCCATTTATTGGCAAGTTATGCAGGAATTTCATCGGTGGACGTGGGTCAGGGACGCACTCAAATGATGCAACAACTGTTGGATGGCAATTCACAGGCGTTTGAACGTAGCCTGCAAGCCCTGTTTGCGCATATCCCTTACGAGTTGCATATTCCCAAGGAAGCCTATTATCATTCGCTGTTGTTGCTGTGGCTAAATTTGCTGGGGTTCAAAGTGGATGCCGAAGTGAATACCGACAAAGGGCGTATAGATGCTGTGTGGACGTGGGCGGAACGCGTAGTGATTGCAGAAGTTAAATATGCAGAAACCGGAGATACCGGCCAATTGTTAGAGGTGGCATTGTTGCAAATTCACGAAAAGAAATATGCGGAGCGTTATGCCGGAAACAGCAAACGCATCGCCTTGCTGGGCGTTGCGTTTGTAGGTAAAGAAGTTGCTTGCCGAATGGAAGAACTGTCAATATTGGAATAGTTATTTAATCACTACTATACTTTACTAATGTTTCGCACCAAGTTCTACGCCCATAAAAAGGCGAAAAATAGATAAAAAAAAGTAGCATATTTAGCTAATAAGTTATTAAAAATGACTATCTTAGCAGAGAATTTCCAAATCAATAAA
>BNWW01000049.1 GCA_025999115.1 Bacteroidia bacterium | reverse complement strand
TGATTAAATGCTTTGTTTTCATATTGTCTATTTTTGTTTTAACATTTTTCAGATTTTCTCTACATCGGCGTTGCGTTCTGCGGGGATTACATTTTCTTTTTCCAATGTGTCAAAATCATCCAAAAGTGTTTTAGTAAATGTTTCATTATCTTTATAAATCGTTTGCGACAATTCTTTGTATATTTTTTCTGCTTCAGAAAAACGGTTTTGGAAAAGTATAGCGTGTGCCAAATTTGTTTTTGCAAAAGAAGCGGTGTTAAATTCCAATGCTTTGCGAGCGGATTGTTCGGATTCGGCATATTCTTTTGTAAAAAGATAATACCACGAAAAATTGTTCAAAGTCGTAGCCACATCGGGCAAATAGGCTTTCGGGTTGTCGGCGGCGGAAATGTATGGTGCGGCACACCAGCAATCAATGGAATTTCAGGTAGTTACAAACAGGCAAATGAAAAATATGAATTTGCCGAATACAAAAATTCGTTTTTATACAAATAAACAATGGAACAGGGAAAGCATTGTGCAAAAAAACTCACAGGCAGGTTATTTTAATGTTTCGTCGCCCGAATTGACGGCTTTGGATTGTATGCATTATAGCGGAAAAATAGGCGGTATAAATCGTATTGAACCGATTTTGAGCGATTTAATAGAAGAAATAAAGCCCTCGAAAATGAAACAAACGGCAGAAAAATATCCTCACACAGCAGCGTTGCAGCGTTTGGGTTATCTTTTCGACAGGTTTTATGAAAACGAAAAATTAGCAAATTCTATCCATAAAATACTTAAAAACAGAAAATTACACAATACGCTTTTATCAAATATTACGCCCTCAAAAAATAATATTGATGACAAATGGAAAGTGGATATTAATTATGAAATAGAAAAAGAATTATGATACCTGCACATTATTTGGAAACTTGGAAAGATTACCATTTTTGGAAAACATACGAGCAAACCGAACAGGATTTGGTTATTGAACACATAAAAACATTGACTGTGAGAAAGTTGTGGAATGTTTTAAGCAATATATTGCTTTTTCGGTAGAAAAGCCGCCTACACAAAAGCAATTTTTGGCAAATATGGAAGAAAAAATCACAATGCGCGAATTTATCGAAGATATTTTTTTGATATTAAACTCCGATGTGGATTATAACCACGAAACTGCATGGGAATCAGTAAAAAATCAGTTAGTTGAGACAATATAAATATGAAAACAAAGCATTTAATCATTTCATTTGCAGTTTTAATGTTCATATCCTGCAATCAAAAACCGAAATACGAACTTGACGGTTTGGCAAATCTTCAAATTCTCCAATATCCACCAAAACATTGATAATATGAAATTTAACCCCGAAATATACCACCGCCGTTCTATGCGTTTGCGTAATTATGACTATTCGCAACGCCCCTACTGTCAAATTCAAAATTTCTTCAAAATTGGCAAATACCTTTGCCGCAATTTTGAAATATAATTGTTGTGAAAATTAAAAAATATGAATTGCTTCAATAAACAAAGAAAAAGGCTCTGCGGGTTTGTTACCATTGGGTTGTGTGTCGCGGCATTGAGCGCGCAGGCTCAGGTAACGCTGTCGGGGATTGTAAAAAGCGAATCCGACAAAACAGCCGTTCCGTTTGCCAATGTAATTGTCAAGACCGAAAAGGACAGTCTTTTTGTTCTCGGAACAATTACAAACGAAGAAGGACGTTTCTCACTTGCCGGTGTCAAGCCGGGGAATTATACGCTGCACGTATCGTGTATAGGATACCTCACGCAGAGGGTTCCGGTATATGTCGGTAGCCTTTCCGATTATCTGGATTTGAAGACTGTCGAACTGAAAGAAAATCAACAGATGCTGTCCGAAATCGTGGTTACAGCACGGCAATCGGGGGTAAACGAACGATTGGACAAGAAAGCCTACTCCCTCGAAAACAACGTCAGCCAAAGCGGAGGCTCCGTTTTGCAAGCCATGCAGAATCTTCCGGGCATTACCGTTCAGGACGGAAAAATCGAATTGCGCGGCAATGATAAAATAACAATTCTGATGGACGGAAAACAAACCGCCATTACCGGGTTCGGCGACCAGAAAGGATTGGACAATATTCCCGCATCGGCAATCGACCGTATTGAAATCATTAATAATCCTTCATCCAAATACGACTCCAACGGCAGTGCCGGAATCATCAACATTATCTACAAGAAAACCGACCGCGAAGGCTTTAACGGAAAAGCAGGCGTATCCACCGGAATGGGTGCTTTGTGGGAGCGGAAGAAAAATCTGCCCGATATGCGCCCGCAATACGCCGGAACGCCCAAAGTCAATCCCTCTCTGTCGGTCAATTACCGGAAAGAAAAGGTCAATCTCTTTTTTCAGGGCGATTATTTATATACCGAAACGTTGAATAAGAATGAATATGTTACACGTAGCTATTCGGACGGAAATATTGTGCGCAGCCAGCTCCAGCGAAACCGCGACACGCATTTTACTACCCTGAAAATGGGTGCGGATTGGGATATTGACCCAAACAACGTGCTTACCGTATCGGGATTATACGGCGGTGAGAAACTGCTTGACCACGGCGACCAGCCCTTCTTCAACGCCGACCTTACGCAACGCCGCCGCCTTTGGCAATTCCTCGAAGACGAACTGAAAACAACCGTTATGGCTACCGCCGCCTGGCGACATAAATTCAAGGAAGCGGGACATTTGCTGAATGTGGGCTTCAACTACACTTTCCACCGTGAAGACGAAAAATATTTTTTCGACAATATACTGACCGTTGCCAAAGGCTATGACTGGTATAAACTCATTTCGGACGAGCAGGTAATGGACTTCAATGTTGATTACATAAAACCGCTGAAAAACGGACGGTTGGAAACGGGCGTCAAATTCCGCAAAAGGGATATACCCACCGATATGCAGTTCTATGCCGACAAAGACACAACCGCCTTTGATGCCGCCGCCGGAGGAAAAGCCACTTACAAGGAACTTATCCCTTCCCTGTATGGAAATTACGTATATGAAAGCCAACGCTGGGAAGCGGAACTCGGTTTGCGTGTCGAATATGTGAATCTGAAATACGAAGTAAACCCTCTTCATCCGACCTACAAAAGCGACGGCTACAATTATATCGAACCTTTCCCGACTGTTCGTTTGGCATACAAGTTCAATGAACGGAATAAAATCAGCCTTTTTTATAACCGGCGAGTTGACCGCCCGAACGAAGTGGATATCCGTATTTTCCCAAAATATGACGATGCGGAAATCGTCAAGGTCGGCAATCCGGCTTTGCACCCGCAATTTACCCATTCCGCCGAACTTGGATTTAAGACCTCCTGGAACACCGGCAACTGGTATGGAGCACTCTATCACAAAATCACGGACGGAACGATTACCCGCATTTCAACCGCCGTTTCCGGCAATGATTTAATATACGCCATATTTCAGAACGCGGGGAGAAGTTACAACAGCGGATTTGAAGCGATACTGACACAGAATTTTTCAAAATTCTACACCGCCAATCTGAACGGTAATGTCTATTACAACCGGATTAACGCCTTCACGGTGGAAAACAAGTATCCGATTCAGCATACTTTTTCAGCCGGCCGGCAAAATATGTATTCCGGCAACGTAAAGTTGAATAATCTGTTTCGTCCGGCTGCTCAATTTGAAGTGCAGCTATCAGCCGTTTGGCTGGCGCCCGACATCATCCCGCAGGGAAAGATTCAATCGCGGTTTTCTTTAGACCTGGGCTTGAAGAAAACCATTCAGAAAGGCAAGGGAGAGTTGATTTTAAGCGCTACGGACTTGCTGAATACGATGGTTATCCGTAAAGAGATTCAAGGAGATACATTTAGTTATACACTCAGCGATTATTATGAAACACAAGTGATACGAATAGGGTATAACTACAAGTTTTAAGATGTATCAAATGTGCCGTTAGCGGTCAATAATCCGAACCAAGTCGGTTACCGGAAGTGTCGTAAATGTTGTTTTTGTGCGGGGGCACATCAAATAATGATTTATACCGCTAAAAAATTCAAATCCCTAAATCCTCATTTTGAGGATTTAGGGGATATTGGGGAATTTGTTTTGAATTGCCTTTTGCCCTCATAACACTCTGTTTTATGAGGGCAAAAGGCAATCTTGAATCATTAGTGAGGCAATTGAGGCAATTATGAGGCAATTACTTTAATTGGTAATTTGCCCCTGCCCCTGCAATATCATTAAACAATAAAATATCCTTTTGCACTAACTCCGTTAAATCTCTATTTGCCGTTGCTCGTGAACAATCATTTATTTTTTGATATTCGCTGTTTGTAATTTTCCCTTTTTCTTTCACATACAGCACTGCTTTTATTTGTCGTTCATTCAGCCCTCTGTTGTTTAATTCCTCTTTGTTGTAAATGTCTTTTCTGAAGGTAATCCAAAAATCGCTACCCTCGTTTGTGATTTGCGGAACAGGCAAACCTGCCACAACGCACATTTCGCTCATTTTATCTACACCACGCCCCCACGCCTCAACATAACCGCTGCGGAAAAATGCGTTGGCAATATCGGGGTTGTATGGGCGCGAAGAATGCTCGTCAAACAGATTTTTCACAGTCCAATCTTCGGGCAATTTTCCCTCGTTCCAAATCTTTATTCTATCGGGATAAACGCGAATTTGAATAGGAACACAACCCGCATAGTCCTTGTGTGCAACGGCGTTCAGGAGTGCCTCGCGCAATGCTTTTTCAGGATATTCGTATGTTTCTATACGCGACAAGCCTTTGTAACTTATCAATGCCCGCGTGTATTTTGTCAAAAGCAGTTCCATTGTGCGTTCAATCTGTTCTAACAAATTGCCGTGAATATCGTCTTGAAACTGCAAATCGCTTTCACTTCGGAAAAAACCGATTTTGATAAATGCGCCTGTTACAAATCGTTCGGGGTCGGGGTGGAAAAGTAGTAATGCCGCGCGTTTCAGATAGCCGTTTTCGGTCAGTTTTAAGTTGTCAAGCAACTTTTCCGGCGTGTTTTTGAGGCAGTTTTCGTCAAGGCGTTTTGCCTCAATTCCTTTTTCTTTGAAAAAGTCGATAGTTTCCTGTTTCAATGAGGAAATGGCGACTGTTGGAATGGTTACGCCGTCCCATTTTTTGCCGTATTTCTGCAAAATGAATTTATCCAAAGCCGCGCCTTTGAGTTCTTGTTTAGTACTACCGCTGCGATAGTGGTATTCGCCTTTGTAATTCACAGGGTTGGGCTGCGGCTCAACAACGATTTCTACAAATTCGCCTTCGGCTGTTTGGTGTAAATTTACATCACAGACAATGCCTAAAATGGTGGTAATCTTGTTGGGCAGGTCTTCCATCAATTTTTTGGAATCTTTTACGCCTACCACTGCGCCGTTGTCGTTTTTGCCAATGTACAAAGTGCCACCGTTGGCATTTGCGAAACCGCAAATCCATTTCAGGTACTCTCCCGCCAACTTGATTTGTATTCTATGTTCTGAGTTTCAGGCATATACTATTGATTTTGAGCCGCAAAGGTACAAAAGATTTTACATATAGCGAATTTTTGCAACTTTTCAAACCAAAAAAACGGCAAAACCCATTTCTGAATTTTGCCGTTTCTACAAATATTGCAAAAGGTTTATTTTTTTACAAATTTATTAATTGAGGTTCCACTTTCGGTATGGACTGTTATCATATACACGCCTGCGGGCAATGAAGAAACAGAAATTTTCTCGTTAAAATTACTTTCTTGCATTAACAAAGCGCCTGTTAATGTATAGATTTCTACTTTCTTTATCTGCCAATCGGATTTGATAAACAACTCGTCTTTTACCGGATTGGGATATACCCAAATTTGTTCTATACCGATTTCATCTATGCTTGTCGGGGTTGCAATAACGAACTCGTAAGGTGCGCGTGAATTGCCGAAACGGTTGTTGATAGTGAAATTTTCGGTATTCGTAACGGCGTATTCCCTTGCTGTGGTGTGGTCGTAGGCTTTGAAGGTAAGTGCTACACTTTCTTCGCCATAAATCATCAAGAGGGCAAGATACGGGTGCTCGGCTACCTGCTGATAATTGTTCAAGCGCATCGAACCACGACATTCGCCGTTGGCATCGAAAGCGGCAATTTCTATTTGGTCGCTTTGCAATTCCTCGCCGTTTTTAATTATCACAGAAGTCATCGTCATCGAGTTCGGGTAAGCGTGAATATCCACCGTCCAATGATTGTCGGGGGTTGTTTCGGAAGCCTCGCTTGCCGCCGCGCTTCTTACGCTATAGATTTGCGAACTTGCGCCCGGATAGGTGAAGTTTTTGGACGCTTCTGCCCCCGAATAGTACATATACCCTTCGCCTGCACGCAGATAGTTCAGCGTACCAACCCAGCCGATTTCCGAATTTGCAAAACTGCGGTAAGCCGTCTGTCCTTTGATTTGGTCATTGGTTTGCGCCGCGAGGTTGTTTAACGCCTCATTGACCGGCAGCGTGAACTGCGGAAGGTAGCCGAGCCAGTTCCAACCGTTTGCCAGCGTAATGGGCGAAGAAGCGGGAGCGGCGGGCGTTCCGTCAAATTTCAGCGTAGTTGCCGCATCGGTCTGCACGAGATACATCTGTTCTTTTTCGATACTCGAAAGCGTTCCAATCCAGTCAGGGGCTTCCGTGTAACCGTTTTTGCTCTTCAACTGTATGCCGTTTGCGCCAATACGCTCAACAAACTGCGAAAGAATGCCCGGATTGCTGTTGAGAACATTTACCGAAATCCAACTCCAACCATTGTTGAGCGCGACAGACTGTTCTACCATATCCTGCGCGTTGTGAATAATTGGGACAGACACAGTGCCTTTCATCGCGTTGGCAGCGAAAGTGATATTTTGCACCGCACCGCTCAATGTCGATTCGATTACCGAATGGATATTGCCTGTGCTGGCGTCCCAAAGTTTGAATTTAACTGCCTGTCCTGCATTGGCGGCGTTGCCGTAAACCGTCAGGAAGGTGTAGTATTCGTTGCTGCTTTCCTGCGTTTTGATGGGTGCAGTAACTCCAACGCACTCATCGCCGATAAACGCCGCGAGAATGTCGGCGGGGTCATTTTGGTCAATCCCGAGAATCTGAACACGACCGGTTACGGTCATTGTGCTTTCGTAGTTTGCCGGATTAACCGTCCAACCTTCGGGCAACGCGCCTGTTACCGTAAGATTTAGCGGCAGGTTTTTAGCAATCAAATTACCATTAGTAACGCCGATTTGTTCTCTGTAAGAGCCAATATTTACGCCTGCCGAAACGGTAAATGTCAGTTCTTTGCTCTGCAAGGGCTGTAAAGTGCCTGTGGGCTGATTTACGCTTAACCATTGCGGCAGGTGCATATCCAGATTGGCATCATCAAATTTGTAACTGATGGTGTTGCTGCCTGCGTTTTTGATTTTCGCTGTAAATTGCAGCGTTTCGCCTGCTTCTTTCACGAGATTGATTCCGTCGCTTTCCCAAACCAAGGCATTGCGGTTTACATACGCCTGCCAACGAATCGTATCGGATTGGTTGCCGTGCATATCGTAAATGCCGCTGACGGTAATATCCAGCGTTTCGCCCTCGAGGATTGAGAAATAATCTACCGGATAGTCAAAGGTGATTTTGTTTGCCGAAGTTACAAAATCTACAGGCACAGCGGTTTTGCTTGCGCCGTAAGTAACCACGATATTGTCCGAAATTACCATTGCGGTATTGATATTTTCGTTGAAAGTTATCGACAGTTCATCGCCTGCGCCGTAAATGCCGTTGGCGGGCGAAGGTGCGCCGAGAGAAAGGGGCTTGGTCATATCCACTGTACCGCGCACTGCGGGCGTATAATATTCAGCCACCTGTACGCCACCTTCAGTTGCGCAAACGGTGTGCGCGCGGAACTCGTATTCGCCGTCGGGGCGTTGTCCCTTGTGCCAGTCATACTTAATGCTTTGGTCGCTGCTTGTGAGCAGAGTTTTATCACCCTGTGCGTTGTCGTAGCGCGTTTGGTTGGCATAAAACTTCATTGCGCTGCTCCATTGCGAAGCCGTAACAGAACGATATTGCAATTCCACATAACCGAAATTAGAGAAATTCACATCGTAATTTTCCAATTCAACCAAGATATTATCGCCCGTTTCGGTATTGATAATCCAGTTATTTGCCGGATATTTTATCGACACATCGCTACACGAGGGCAGATATTCCGCCGAAATCAATATATCGTCCGAAAGATTTCCGTCGCAGTCGGAAGCGAGAATCAGGCGAATGTCATTGTATGCGTCAACGGTGGGTCCTTTTTCTATCGTGAGCGTTTTCCGCAAAACCTGTCCTGACCGAACGGTAAAGTAACGACCGTTGCCAATGGGCAATCCGTCAATTTTAAGCACTGCGCCGTCGGGGTTGGTGCTTTCGTCAACAAAGAGTTTGAAATTGCCGGTGCCGTCCGTTTCCGATTCGTTGGTCAGTTCGAGCGTATAAGCCGCCGCACGGGTAGAAGGCACCTGTACGCGGTACGCACCGCCTGTTACAGCGATTTTCGGCACTTCAATTTGCATAGTCGCTGCGCTGAGAATATGCTGCTTTTCCGGTTGGTAATATTTGGCAACTGTTGCGCCTTCGTAAGGACAACTTGTGCGCCCACCGCGTGTACGGAACATATAAGTAGGCAGGTTGGTGGTGTTAGCGTTGTCGAGCAGATAATCAACTGAAATTTCGTCTGTTGTTCCATTTTCTGCCAGCACAAAGCCGGTGGTGCGACTGTCTTCTTTTTCGGAATTAAATAACACGGTATTATCGAAGGTTAAGCCGCTTTCGGCAGTAATATGCACCCCACAACTTTTTATTTTAGTTTGTACGTCTGCAAAGGCATAAATATCGAAAGTAAGTTGGAACCCGTTTTGGAAATTGTCGTTTTTAGAGTGTCTTTCGCTTTTTTCATATTGTGCGCCGGCTCCGAAACTGATATTTTTGGCGTGGTCGAAATCCGCTTCCACTTTGCGCCGTTCATTGTCAGCCAAATGTTTTTTCCACATTCCAATCTTCCCGTTGTAATAACGTATGGAGTCGGTGAAAAAGATTCTTCCTGTAGATATTGTGGGATTGAAATTCAGTATAGCCGCCAGTGCAGTGGGCAGAATTACTTTATAACTTGGTCCGTCAAATGCTTTATTTGTAGCTTGTGTGCCGAAATCCGGGTCGTCGTTATTTTTTCCAAAATTCGGGTCATTCACAGGCAATTTCGACACATACACCGGATTGGGAATGCTGTTGGGGTCAATGCCTTCTTCGCTGAAAACAAAAAGTTCTTTCGCCATATTTTTCCACTTTGGAATCATAATGTTTTCGATTTCGTAAGCGGTATAAATAAACTTTGTGTCGAAATCGGCACCAATGGAAAACGATTTTTGTTTTGCCACAGCGTAATTGCCTACAGTCAGAATAATATCTGCGGGATTTAATCCTGCGGCTTTGCTAACGATAATATTATTGGTTATACCGTAGAGCATATTTATGCCTGTTCCAACGAAAATATCGCCTTCGTGTCCTACAAAGTCGGGACTGGCAGAGGTTTGGAAACGCTCGTTAAATTCGTGCCGTTCCATCCACGTATTGTTTCCCACATACTTGGTAGATGTCCTAACTCCTGCGCCAACTTCAGTTCCAAGCTCAAGTGCTTGTACTGATATTCCATTACCCAAGAAACCTACTGTTATTGATAAATCTTCACCCAATAGGGCTGATAGCGAAGCATCTCCGTACAAACCATCTACGGATTCCCACGTTACGCCGTTAGAAGCAATAGAGCCTTTTTCGATATAGGCGTAACTTTCGCTTCCGGGAGGGTCGTGCAGGACAAAGTCAATCTTATCGCCTGCGCTGGTTACAAAGTCGGTGCCGGTACCTTTTCCGCCTAAAACGTAGGCACTTAACCCGTCTTCGCCAAATGTTGTGGAATAATATGAAAATCCGTCCACATCCATCACTGTGCTTAACGCGGCTATGCCGGTAGTAAGATTTACCGCGCCGCCGTAAAATTCAAATACGCCTTGTCCGAGTGAATCCAATTCAATAGGGTCGGGATTTTCTGCCAGCAATGCGCCGGTGAATGACACCAATGCGCCGGTTACAGGTACTGTGTCGGTAAGGGCAGTAGCAGGATTGTAATAGTTTTCAAATGCCGAAAGTTGGAAAGCGTAAGGCTCATTCTGAGTGAAAACAGATTTTCCAAACAAATAAGTTGAGCCTGTAACCAGATTGAGCGTGGTGTCTTCGTCTATTTTAAATGTTTCGTCGCCAAAATAATCCACCGGCTTGCTATTTTTTAACTGTTGTACGCCATAAGAGGGCTGTGCCTGATAGTAGTAGCCCCATTCGTGGTGGAAACGCACCGTGTCGGATTTTTCGCCATATTCCCAATGTGCGAGTTGGTTGCCTTTTTTGGGCACCCAAACGGAATCGACATAAGTCAGCACGTTTGATTTCAACAAACGTTCGTCCATAACCGGCGCATCGCGCAGGTCGAGTGTGGCGTTTTCGGTGTAAATATCGCCGTAGTTGCCCGCCTCAATATTGTTGACGGTATAAACTTCAGGATAAAGCCAAGCCACATATTCGCCTGTGCGGGGGCTGATGTGGATAGTAATGTTGTTGCCGTCAATCGACATCCGCGTGGTATCGTTTGAAGTGCCGGTCTGATTAGACCATTTTGCCCATTGGTCGCCGGTATTGTGCAAAAACAACGTGTCTTCTGCCAAAAAATGATAGTTTTTTGCAGGAGTCAGTTTCAGCACGTCGGAGCCGATATTGTTCACGCGCTTGCCAAAGCTCGACGTTTTTTCGTGTTCGCGCTTGCCGCCCACAATGTGTCCGATAAGTTTCACGCGGGTTTGGTCTTCAAATATAATATCTGCCCGCGGAGCATTGTAGTTAATGTCTGCGCCTGCCTGTTGCAGCAAGCCGTCGTTGGCAAAAGTGTGTCCATTTTTCTTAACTTGCACTTTATGCACGCCAATAGGAACGCTGATTGCAAAATTGCCGTTGACGTCGCTTTTTATTTGCTGATTGTTGGCTATTACAGGCGAGCCGTCTATTTCAAACGAGCAATCAGCCACAGGATAGTTGCCGCCTTCATATAGCGCCTGTCCGCGCAGCATAAAGGCTGAAATATCGGTAAAGTCGGTGGCGTTATGCACCATTGAAGAAGGAGAAATATAGCGCAAATGTTCGGTAGGGTTAAACTTGTGGCGACTGTCAATTTCATTGCCGTCTGCTGCAAAATATGTACTGCCAAAAGACGGAACAATGGAGTAACTTGTACCTTCGCCGCTGTATGCAATGCCGTTGATTTGGTAGTTGCCGTTAGCGTCTGTAATGCCTTTGAGCGCCAGTTGATAGGTGTCATCCGGCACAATGTCGCTGCCGGTAAGGGTGACAGTGGTAGCGTGATTTCTGTTGTAAGTTGTTCCCACACGCGATCGGTCGAAGGCGTAGCCCGGAAGTCCTTCGTCGAGTGTCCAATAGCCCTTTAAGCCGTTTTCGTTGCCAACAAGCATACGGCTGTAATCGCGCCGGATTTCGGCTTCGGTCAATGCTTTGCCCCAAAAACGAATATCGTCCACATAGCCTTTCAACGAATATCCGAAAGAGATTTTGCTGTTGGCAGCGGATTGAATGTTTGCCGCCGAATAAATAAACGCTGTGTTTTTGAGCGAAATACTGTCCGGATTTGCGTCTATAACGGTGTAAATCTTCATATCGTTTCCACTGCGTGTAATAGCGATATGCGAAAATTTATTGGCAGGAATGATTTCGGAAGTATAGGTTGAGCCGCCAAAATTGGTATAAACCCTGTATCCGCCCTCGACTTGCGACATATAAATTTCGTTTCCGCCGATAAATCCGATAGTAGCATTACCGGTATTTGTTCCATCAGGGCGCAACCAATATTGCAAAGTCCAGTTTTTGGAAGTCCATATAGTGTTGAAATAGGCAGAGTCAGCCAAAAACTCAAATTTTTGTCCGCCGCCGGTAGATTTGAGCGAATGATATTGCTTTTCACCGTCCATCAGGTCGGTTTTCTTCACAAGCACATTCACATCTTTTACCGGATCTCCGCCGGTTCCGTAGGTAATACGTCCGCTCACTAAGCCGAATGCCTGCGTAAAGCCAATGTCGTCTTTTTGGGCAAGATATTTCTCAACACCTGAACAAACCTGATAAAGCACCACGCGATAGCGGTAGAATACGCCTGTAAGGGCGTTGTTGTCGTTCCAATAAACAGTTGCAGCGCTGGAAGTAACGGTTTCCAACTCGTCCCACGCACCTGTTTCGGGATTGTCAGAAGCAAGTTGGCGGAAAACGCGGTAGGTTTCAGTTGTAGACGCCGAAAGTTTGTCAACTGTCCATTGCAGACGCACATAGTTCGTGTGTTCGCCCATAGTTGCCGTAAATGGTTTTGCTATTTTGACAAAAGCGGTGCTGGCTGGGGATGTCTTGACAGAGATACGCTCAAACGTAGTGTCAAATGCCGAAATAATGACCTTGTATTCGTAAATATCGCACTGCAAATTTAGTCCCGGGTCGTTGTGCTTCACTGTGAAATTGGTACTGTCGTCTGTGAATGTGATATTGCCATTGGTGTGATTAAAATATTGATTTGAGCTGACCCAATCAACAAAAGGAGCGTCAGGAGTAATAGCATTCACTCTGCGCTGAATCCGATAGGTATAATCAGTGCCGTACAAACGACGGTCAGGAGTGAATGAAATGTCAATACTGCTGATATGACCTTCGGTTTCCACATTAAAAGGAAGTGTTGGATCAGTGTTTACCGGCACAACAACGCGGTTAGCCGCAGCAATAGCGTTCTCGTTAGCAGGTGCATCTGTGCCTTCGTAGAAGCCAATAAAGTATTCAAAATTCTTGGAAAAATCGGTTTCTACTAATGTATTGTCATAAGTCATTGTTTTGTTACTTTCGTTTGTTACAGGAATGGGATTTGCCAAAAGCGTATATTCGGCTTCCGGCACCTGTCGTCTGTAAACATAAAATTTTCCGATTAAATTACTGGGATTGTTGTAAGTCCAAGAGAGGGTAACTTTTTTAGTCCACTGGTCGAAAATACCAGTAGGATTTATCGGTACAGGTTCATAGTTCCATTTGGCGTAAAGCGTAACAGTTCCATTATTAGTTGTACTCAAATTACTAACATCCTGTTTATCGGAATAAACTGCCTACCAGCTTTCCCATAATGCCCAGCCCGCAAAAGAGTAACCTGTTCTTGTAAATCCGTTGGTTGTCAGATTTTTTGCTGCATCGTAGGTATGAGTGCTCGACGCTGTACTGCCGCCATTATTGCCGTTGCCGTTATAAGACACGGTGTAGGTGATAGGCGTCCATTTGGCATAAAGCGTAACAGTTCCACCATTAGTTGTAGTCAAATTGCGAACTGATTGCTGATTGGAATAAACTACCGGCCCGCTTGGATTTGTTGCCCAACCCGCAAAAGAGTAACCTGTTCTTGTAAATCCATTTGTTGTCAGATTTTTTGCTTCATCGTAGGTATGGCTGCTTGACGCTGTGCTGCCGCCAGTGGTACCATTGCCATTATACGCTACGGTATAGGTATTTACCACTTTCCTGTACGCAAGATTATATTTAACATCAACTAAGGCACCGTTCCCTGATATTTTTACATAATGAGTGCCGGAAAGATTATCAAGGCTAGATACGGATCTGTCATTAGCATCGTATATTGTAATTTTCGCACTGCCAAAACGTTCTGTTAATTCAAACTCGTATCTATATCCTGCTGTGGCGGTAAAAGAGTAAGTATCATCTTGATTGGCAAAAAATATACTTCCAAGTTTTTTACTTCCTGTGCTTTGCCACAAAGTTGTCAGATTGAGACTGCCTTGGTCAGCACTCATAGCATACCCCGCCATCGGCAGTCCGCAGAACAAGAGTAATGCCGCTGTAATTACTGCCAAACAAAATTTACTCCTACTCCTTTCGTTTTTCGGATTGACGCGGTTTTTTGAAATGGGTTCCGTCTCCATTGCGCCGCTACGATAAGCGCCTGCTGCTGTTACTAAAACTTTAGTGTTCATAAACTATGTATTCTAAATTTGTTATTCATTTTTTGTTCTGATTTTCAAAAATTTGGACACAAAAATAGCGGACTTACGTTATCCGCCATTGAGGTTGTGAGAATTACCCGTACTACAAATAAGTAAATCCGCATTACTGCGGCATTCAACTTATCCTTGTAGTACTCGAAACTTCTCACATTTCAATGACAAGAATATAGCAAACGCTATTTTATATGTTTTATCTTATGTGCTTTACGCACACGTGTTTTTTATTTTTTATTTCATTTACAACCTTAAATCCGCAATTAAGCGATTAGATATATTAGCAAAGCGTTGTAAATAAAATACTTAAAACGCTTTGCTGTTTGAAAAATTATCACTAAATTTAGTGCTCCCAACAAAAAAATAAAGTGGTTTTTCAAATGGCAAAGATACAAAAAATTTCAAACGACATTACACCTTT
>BNWW01000048.1 GCA_025999115.1 Bacteroidia bacterium | reverse complement strand
GTTTGGGGCAACAGGCAGGCGGCGAGCCGGAGGCTCTGAAGCATGCGCAAGACAGTATCGAAACGCAATTGAAGGAGTTCGGAAAAGATTTGTGGATTTATAACGATTCAACAGGAGTGAAAAAAGCTATCGTCGAAAAACCGGCCAAAGAAACAAAAGCGAAAGCCGGTGACGAAACCAAACGTACTAATCGCAGAGTAAAACCAAAAACTTCAACTCCAAAAACATCAAAACCGAAAGCAACGAAATCTCAATCCGATTCGGGAACCCGTAGCGTAAGACGAACCCCCTGATGAAACAGTTGTGGCAAATATTTTACACATTTGCCAATATCGGAGCATTCACGATTGGCGGCGGATATGCGATGTTACCGCTCATTCAGCGTGAAATCGTAGAGCGCAAAAAATGGATTCCGGCCGAAGAATTTATTGATTTATTGGCCGTTTCACAAGCTTTGCCGGGGATATGGGCGGTCAATATCGCCCTCATGACCGGTTATCGTTTACAAGGAAACAAAGGCAGTATCGTAGCCGTAACGGGCGCTATACTGCCTTCTTTTGTAATCATTTTGTTGATTGCTGCGTTTTTCCGTAATTTTCAAGAGAATATTTATGTCGCAAAGATGTTTAAAGCCATCCGGCCGGTGGTAGTGGCGTTGATAGCCGTTCCCGTATTCACAACCGCCCGTTCGGCAGGAATTAATTTGAAAACGGCAATCATTCCGGTAGCCTCCGCATTTTTAATCTGGTATTGGGGCGTTTCGCCGGTTTGGATTGTTTTGGCGGCGGCGCTTGGGGGTTTGGTTTGGGGGTGGCTTTGGAAAAAATGAATTTGTGTATTATAAAATATTATCCTAAATTTACCGTGGCAATTGCTTCTCAATATCCAACCACTTGTGGGATTGGGATAATTAATCTTTCGCAATAATCATTTCATGGAATAAAAACTGCCGAAGGTAGAAAAAGTGATTTTTAGGCTATGGGGCGGCGGTATTTTTTTATAATTATGCTTTTTTGCATAATTCTTTTTTGCATAATCAAAAAACAAACCCTACCTTTATCGAAAAATTAAAAGAATATGAATCCGTTTAGTTATGGAACTATTGTAAAAGGCGCAAATTTTTACGACCGCGAAGCAGATTGCAAACGCATTGTGGATACACTTGCAGGCGGCAACAACATGGTGCTTTACGCCCCGCGCCGTTTTGGTAAAACATCGTTGGTTTTCAAGGCAATGGAATTGTTGGAAAAGCAAGGATTTATTTGCATTTATTTTGATTTTATGCCCGTTTTTTCCCCCGAATCGTTTGTGCGACTTTACGCCAAATCGTTGGCAAACAAACAAAGCAATTTGCAGAAATTCGCCCAAACCTTTGTTTCGATTGTCAAAAGCATCCGCCCGATTTTAGGCTTCGGACAAGACGGGCAACCGGAATTTTCCATCGATTTTGCCGGCAATACGATCGACGAAACTATTGTGTCGCAACTCTTGGATTTGCCGGAATTGATTGCCAAAAACAACAAGCGCGTATTGGTGTTTTTCGATGAATTTCAAGAAGTTGAAAAATTGAAAGAGATTCATTTTGAAGGACTTTTGCGCAGTAAAATTCAACAACAACAGCACGTGAATTATCTTTTCTTCGGAAGTAAAACACATATTATGCAAGCGATGTTCAACGACAAAAAAAGAGCGTTTTATCATGCGGCCTCTCAAATGATCATTAGCTATTTGCCCGAAAAAGACACGATTGCGTTTTTGCAACAAAATTTTTCAAAAAAAAATGTGCATCTTGATGGAGATACTGCGCAATACATTATTTCGGTAACAGCCAATATCCCTCACTACATCCAATTATTGGCAGCGGAAATTTGGCAATATGTTGAAAATAATGTTAATATAACTTGTGAAATTGTAGATAAAAGCATTTTACAAGTGCTTGCCTTAAAAAGCGATTATTACATGGAATTATTTGAGCATCAGTCGAAAAGCAAAAAGCAATTATTGATAGCCCTTTGTTCCGACGGGAAAAATGTTTTTTCGGAAATCTACATCCGGACAAATCATTTACCAAGCCCCGCCACCTTGCAACGTTCAGTAAAAGGCTTAACTAACGATGGAATAATTGACAAGATGGGTAACGAATATTTTATTTCCGACCCTTTTTTCAAGTTGTTTTTAAAAAATTTCTCATTATAAATAAATTTTTTCGTACCTTGCGGAAAATTTAAAAATATGGAATGGTTTAACTCATTAGATGCCGGTTTAAAAACCTACTGGATGATTGCAGGAATCGCATCATTAATCTTTGTCATTCAAACAATTATGACCTTTGTCGGAATGGATTCTTCGGTCGATTTCGACACCGATTTCAGCGACACCGAAGTCCATGCCGACGCCTCGTATCCGTTTTTCTCCATCCGGAATTTGATTAATTTCTTTTTGGGTTTCGGTTGGGGCGGCGTTTGTTTCTACAACACATTCGAATCGAAAGTTTGGATTGCTTTCGCCGCCGTATTGACCGGCCTTGTGTTGGTACTCATTTTTGTCTTCATATTCAAACAAATGTTGCGATTGAAGCGTGATAACACCTTCAAAATCAGCGAAACAGTGGGAAAAACCGCCAACGTTTACCTTGTCATTCCCGAAAATAAATCGGGCAAAGGCAAAATCCAAATCAGCGTGCGCGGCGCTTTCCATGAGATTGATGCACAAACCAACGGCGAACACATTCCAACCGGCTCCATCATTCAAGTCGATGCCGTCATCGATTCCCAAACCGTTTTAGTTTCAAAAAATTTATAATTCATAACTCAAAATTCAAAAAATATGACTCCGTTTTTTCTAATCGTTGTAGTAGTGATTGTTAGTTTTGTAGCCATCATGTGGCTTGTATCCCGTTACAAACGTTGTCCGTCGGACAAAATTCTGGTTGTTTACGGCAACACCGGCGGTTCGTCCGCAAAATGTATCCACGGCGGCGGTACGTTTATTTGGCCGGTCATTCAGGATTACGCTTATTTGAGCTTGATTCCGATTTCCATCGAAGCCAATCTGACCAATGCCTTGAGCCGGCAAAACATTCGCGTGGATGTCCCCTGTCGCTTCACCGTCGGTATTTCAACCGATTCCGACAGTATGAACAATGCCGCCGAACGTCTTTTGGGCTTAACCTCCGACCAAATTCAGGAACTCGCGCGCGACATCCTCTTCGGACAGTTGCGTTTGGTTATCGCTACCATGTCGATTGAAGAAATCAATTCCGACCGCGACAAATTTTTGGAATATGTATCCACCAACGTCGAAGCCGAATTGAAAAAAATCGGTTTAAAACTGATCAATGTAAACGTTACCGACATCCGCGATGAGTCGGGTTATATCGAAGCCTTGGGAAAAGAAGCCGCCGCCAAAGCCATCAATGAAGCCAAAGTGAGTGTAGCCGAACAAGATAAAATTGGCGAAATCGGGAAAGCCGAAGCAGACCGCGATACCCGTATCCGAACATCACAGGCCAATGCAACCGCCGTTCGAGGGGAAAATACCGCAAAAATCGAAATCGCCAATTCCGATGCCGCCCGTCGCGAAAAAGAAGCGGAAGCCATGAAAATCGCGATTACCGCCGAAAAAGTACAACAGGCAAAAGCCTTGGAGGAATCCTATTCGGCCGAACAAAAAGCGGAAGAAGCCCGCGCCAACCGCGAACGCGCCACGCAACAAGCCAATATCATCGTGCAGGAAGAAATCGAAAAACAACGGAGAATCATCGAAGCGCAAGCCCAAGCCGAAAAAGTGCGCGAAAACGCCAAAGGAGAAGCCGACGCTATTTTCGCCAAGATGGAAGCCGAAGCCAAAGGTTTGTACCAAATTCTGACCAAGCAAGCCGAAGGTTACGAAAAAATGGTGAAAGCCGCCGGTGGAGATGCCCAAAGCGCTTATCAATTGTTGTTAATCGAAAAACTGCCCGAACTGATAAAAACGCAAGTAGAAGCCGTGAAAGGCATTAAAATTGACAAAATCACGGTTTGGGACGGCAATAACGGCAAAGACGGAAAAACTTCGACGGCCAATTTTATCGCCGGATTGATGCAATCGGTTCCTCCGTTGAATGATTTGTTTAATCAGGCAGGAATGAATTTACCGGAATATTTAAAGGGGAAAGATGCGGTGGATATTCAGGCGACCGAGGAATAAAACAGGAAAGTAGTAGCGATGCGGCCAAAAGTCTTGTTGATCTTGTTGTATTTCGCAAGCAGTGTATCATTCGTATGGGCGGAAAAGCCGAAACGCTTGCAAAAAAGCGAATTGGATTCACTCCTCTGTGTATTGGACACAACCATCCGGCAAAAATCGGGTTACTCTCAAAAAAAAGACAGTGTGATAACCGAGTTGAACAAACGTATGCAAACGACGACCGGCGACCATGAATTGTACCAGATTTACCGCGCTTTGCTGGGTCAATA
Organism: Bacteroidia bacterium; assembly: GCA_025999115.1. The sequence continues at coordinate 10,730 of BNWW01000048.1, read as the reverse complement.
TTGGGCGTATAACATTGATTCGGCTATGCACATTGCTCAAAAAAGATGGGAACTCGCCCAACGATTATATCCACAACGGGAAATAAATACTTCGCTGATGCGCATGGCCTCTTTGATGTGCATCAGCGGTATGTATAAAGAAACCCTCGATATTTTAAACAGTATTCCGTATAACACCATCGAACCCGGCCAATTTTCTCATTATTATCACCTGTATCATTCCATTTACAACATGATGAGTGAATATGCTTTTGAAAAAAATTTGAAGGACAAATACCATCGTTTCGAGATGCAATACAAAGATTCGTTGCTTCTGACTCTCGAACCGGCTTCGTTGGCCTATCAGATGGTGAAGGCAGAACAATTGCTTGCGGAAGGAAATGGAGAGCAGGCGAGAATCGTGATGGAGGCAGTGTATGAGCAGCAGGAGGAGGAGTTGGATAAAAACCCGGTATTGGCGAGTGTCTTTTCCGATTTGTACTTGTCGGAAAATGACACGGTTTCAGCAAAAATATTTCTCACAATGGCTGCTATTGCCGACATTCGGACTACCAACCGAGAATATGCCGCCTTGCAGAGATTAGCTGCTATTTTGTACCGCGAAGGCGAATTAGATCGAGCGCACGCCTATATCCAATGTGCGATGGAGGATGCCATTGCAGGAAAAGCGACTTTTCGAACCTTGGAAATTGCAGAAATTCTTCCGCTTATCGTGTCATCCTATAACCTGAAAATGCAAAATGAAAAAGCAAAGCTATACCGGCAACTCATTATTATTGCTCTGCTCTCGCTGCTGCTTGCAATGGCGCTTTTGTTTATTTACGTTCAATTGCTGAAAATCAGAAGAACGCGGGAATCAATCAAGCAAATAAACAGGGAATTGCAAATCGTCAACGATCATCTGAAAGAGCTGAATGAAGATTTATTGGACTCCAATCATGTAAAAGAAGAATACATCGGCTATGTTTTCAATATTTGTTCGTCGTATATCGAAAAAATGAAAGCCTACCGGAAAAATATCAATTTGAAAGCGAGACTGAATCAAGTGGATGAAATCGTGCGATTGACAAATTCATATTTGTTGGAAACCAATGAATTAAAAGAATTTTTTCATACATTCGACAGCCTCTTTATTAAACTTTATCCCAATTTTATCGCCGAACTTAACACGATGCTTCTAAAAGATAAATCGATTATTCCGAAAGAAGATGAAATTCTCAGCCCCGAACTGCGCATATTCGCCCTTATAAAACTGGGTATAACCGACAATGCCCAAATTGCAAAATTTCTAGGTTATTCCGTACAAACCGTTTATAATTACCGCCTCAAAATGCGGAACAAAATGCGGCTTCCGAAAGAAGATTTTATGCTTGCTTTGAAAAAAATCGGCATAAATCATTAAAAACAATTTACTTTCTTTTTTCCTATAATATACTTTGTTTGAAATAAAAAGAATAGATAATTATTTGAATATTAAATAATTATACTGTTATTTGATGTGTCGATAACTTACTTTGCATCTTTACTTTCGGTATAGAAAAGATAAGTATCATTCTATCTTTGTACTGAAAATAATCTCAAAATCATGAAACATTCCTTCTTTATACTCTTTCTCTTATGCTTGTATTCAATTGAAAACAAAGCAATTACGTTTAATGTTAGCGTTCCGGAAGGAACAAAAGCATGTTACGTTGCCGGAGAATTTAACGGATGGGATGCCGTCAATGCCTTTCAAATGACACAGGACACACCCAATCATTTCACATTAAACCTTCCCAATGTTACTACGGTAAGTACAGGTTTCAAATACCTTTCGGGGCCGGATTGGATGTATGTCGAGAAAAACGCATCGGGTGGAGAAATCTCCAACCGGACAACAGCAACAGCCAACGATGTGGTGGCAAAATGGGCAGGCTTATACGATCCTTCCTTTATTACCGAAAATGTCCATTTTGATTTTCCCGGCGGGATGACGTCTCGAAGCATTACAGTCGTTACACCTCCCGGTTATAGAGTAGACACGGATCGACATTATCCCGTTGTTTATTTGCATGGTATTCGCCAAACCTACCATCAAGGCGGCGATGATAACAACGGCGATGCTTTTTTCCAAGAATATTCGTGGAACCTCCGTTCGGTACTTGATAAAATGTATTCCGAAGGCAAAGAAACAGGCATTGTGGTAACAATTTACGGGTATCTCAGCGAGTTTTCGCCATGGGCAAACGAAGATTTTATGGGTTCGGGAAAAGGCGATCTTTATTTGGATGTGATTGTCAACCAACTGATACCATACATCAACGGAAAATACCGCACATTAACCACACCGGAGCATACTACCATTGCAGGCGCCGATATGGGCGGGCTTATCAGTTATTATGCGGCATTAAAATATCCAAACCGGTTCGGGAAAGTCGCCCTTTTTTCTCCAGCTTTTTGGTTTAATCAACCCGAATTGCAAAACTATCTTGGCACGTGGCAAAAAAGCGGCGATCAAAAAATGTATTTTGTTGCGGGCGGCAAAGAATCTACTGATTTAAAAAACCTTGTAAATGAGTTTTACGAAAGCACAAAAGCAAAAGGATTTGACGACGATAAAATACGGTTCGATATAATCAAAACCGGCAAACACGACGATGTTTCGTGGGGAAAACAGTTCGATCGCGCCTATTCCTATTTGTATTCCTATCCGTTTAATGAGGAAACGCCGGCCGGTTATCAATTTTTGAATCATACGGGAACAAATACCGTTACTTGTACGGGAGATAAACCTTTTGAAAGTATGATTTATTATCCAAATGGAAGCGCCGGAGAATCGGAAGAGGTAATGGCCTATATGAATATCATTCCTGCCGATTTTAAGACAACTTACTATTGGAATATAAACAGCGGAAACACTTGTTCAGGAACAAATCTTTATTCATCCAATCAAACCATTGGATTCTCAAGCAGTAAAACTACAATAACTTGGCAACGCCTGATTGTCAAGGCCGGTGGAGAGGTGGAAATCATCAATGCCTCCAAAAACTTTTTCAGGATAGTGAAAGGCGATAATTCCGCAATTATCATGACTCAAACCCAAGAAGACGGTACGGCAGGGAACGATGATTCCTTTACCGTTGCCGGCGAGGTTGATTTTTCGGGAATCGACAAAACATTTTCCATTTATTACGGAAGCGTAAATTCAGGTACGAAAATGACCGCGCTTTTCAATCCCTTGCAAGTAGAAAACAACTGCACAAAAGCTCAAATCATCTATTGTTTCAAAAACAACAAAGTAACGATCAATTGTTTGGAAGAAACCTCCGCGACGAGTCTTCCGGCGGACATATTGCAACAATCGACCCGTTTCGCTTCTATTTCCGATGCGCCGTCGATTGTGTCTATCAGCGCTGTTCCGGCTTTGTGTAAAGCGGGAATGCCGGTAAAAATCACTTCCGAGGTGAAAAATATGCAAGGCTATCAATTTTCATACGAAATAAGCCATAATTACGGAACACCGGCAACTTACGACACCTCACCGAATGCCGGCTTATATGAATATTACATAAACGCGGCCGAACAAGGTATTTATCACGTAAAATTCATCGCAAAGCAAGGCGCTTCAACTATTTCCAACACGATTGCTATCAAAGTTCCTTATGGAAACGATTATCAAAATGTCGGAAAAACGATTGTCGCCAATGCTTACGAAGAGGTTAAATGGGATATTGTAAACAGATACAAGGGAAATTTTCACACGCACACATCACAATCGTTCGATTCGGGCGACCTCTGCCATGATGTCGTGGATGCGTATCATTCAAAAGGTTATCAACTCTTGGCGCTGACCGATCACGACGTCAATACCTATCCATGGAATCTATTTGATCTGTTTGACGAAAATTTGTCGAACCGAAATCCCGAATCATTGGATATGCTGGCTTTCCCGTCGATAGAGTTGAGCAAAACCAATCAAAATAACTGGAACGAATCCGGCAGCAGCGAATTTAATCATCACAACGATTTTTTTACCGGACGAAAAGGACAGGAATTTGCAACGCTTCAAGAATCATATACCTACACGCAAACGCTGGGAGGTATGCAACTCATCAATCATCCCGGACAATATTGGAAAATAACAAATACCTACGACAATGCCGGTTTTCAGAAAAACTCACCGGCGTGGCACGCGCGTAATTTTCAAACCTATAACAGTTTAATCGGCTTGGAAGTCTATAATCAAGGTAACAAACATCCAAATGACCGGATATTGTGGGACGCAATTCTATCCATGACGATGCCGGAACGTCCCGTTTTCGGTTATTCAAACGACGATGCGCACAACCCTGGTCAATATTTTCGGAGTTACCAGTTTATGCTGATGGACGACTTGTCCCTCCCTGCGTTGAAAGATGCCATGGAAAAAGGGAAAAGTATCTTTTCGTATGAACCGGCCGGAAGTGGAAATGCTTTAGCGCCACGCATTGATCGCATTGATATGGATGAAATCAATCGAACCATCACAATAGATTCGCCGGATGAAGAAATTTATTGGATTTCGGGGACGGACAAAAAAAGCGGCGAACTTCCGCACAGCACCATTGTCGGATATGGAAAAACCTTCTATTACGAAGGATTTCAAGGAAATTATGTACGGGCATTCCTCAAAAACGCATACGGAGAAACCTGTACGCAACCTTTCGGATTCGATGTGAAAAATACGGTCGGAATAAAAAAACCCTTGGAAACAGCTTCGTTTTCGCTTTTCCCCAATCCTGCCAAAAACAGATTATTTGTACAATCGGACAGCGAAATAGAAACGGTTACTGTCTTGTCAATCGCAGGAGTTGTTTTGAAAAACACAACTGAAATTCACAGTAAAACAACAACGGTCGATTTGCCGGCTGTTCCCGAAGGATTTTATATTGTAAAAGTCAAAACAAAAAAGGCTACGGGAAGTCAGGTAATCACTATTTTAAAATAAAAATCAATTATTGTTTAATAAATATAGGATCATTATGAAGAAGATATTTTTGTTATGGATGCTTGTTTGTTCATCCACCGTTTTTGCCCAAGATGTGTTCAAGTTCACTTATGGACTTTCACCGAATCCATGGGATGTCATAACCAATTTCACTAATAATGGCGACGGCACATTTTCCATTCCGTTCATTCTCCCTGCGAATGATTATAATAATCAACGATTTTGGGTGGGGTATAGCTCAACCGGAAATCCTGATCCGGGTTTTACGAATGGAAAAAGCGCCACAGTATATTTTTCCGGTAACGTAGGTTCATATTTGCAACCGGGCGATCCCTGTGTTATCACGGTAAATAAAAATTCTACCGCCAACAATTGGGGGATTACATTTAAAAGAGATGTTTTCAAATTCACGTATGAAACTTCGGGAGCATGGTACGACATTATTCAGTCTTATCCGAATCTTATGAGCAATGGCGATGGAACTTATTCGTTCCTGTTTACCATCCCGAACGATGCTCTTAACGACCAACGGTTTTGGGTAAGTTACAGTTCGAATGGAAATCCAAATCCCGGTTTCAACACCAACTATAGCAATACGGTCAAATTTAATACTCAATTACCTTCCGATATACACGGAGGCGACCTCGTTGTTATCACGGTCGATAAAAATGCGTCGGCCAACAGCAGCAATTACAATATCACATTTACAAAACCGGTTTGCACTACTTGGATTTCGCAAAGTCCTGCCTCGACAAATTGGTCGGATGCAGGGAATTGGAATCAGGGAATCCCTACACCCATTAAGGATGTGATTATTCCTTCTACCGCCAATAATCCTGTTTTAGCCGGCAATGCTACTGTTGCTAATCTAACAATCGAACCGGGTGCAGGCATCAATCTGAACGGCAAGACTTTAACCGCGGCAAGTATCAAGGCGCAAACCGCCGTCAATCCTTCGCAATGGTATTCTATCGGTTTCCCGTTCGCCGTTACGAAAATTTACAGCGAAGAACATCAGGATGAATTGAAGGCAGGCATTAATTTCTGGTTACGAGAATTTGAAGGAACGATTCCTACAGGATTCACACCGGAAAACGGTTCTTTGAATGTCGCTACATTATCGGCCGGAAAAGGATATATCATGCAATTGCCTGATGGATATGATGACGATGGTTCCATTATTTCCTATTCTTCAGAGGCTGTTACAGTAACGGAAGGTACATTGTCTTTCGGAAGCGATTACGCACTGCAAGCCAATCCCACATTGGCTCCGATAGACGTCGCAAGCCTATTGACGGGAAACCAACATGTATATACGCTCCAAGAAGGAGGAACTGCATACGTTATGGAAGACGATGCCTTCATTCAGCCTTTTGAAGCGGTTATTACCGTTGATAAAGAGAATGCGCCGCAAAGAATCGGTTTGAATACCGGTGTAACAACCGGCAATACTATCGTTGTTAAAAACGATGCCGTAATTGCTACGCAATATTACAATTTGCAAGGTGTGCGGGTAGGGGCTTTGCGCGCAACGCCCCTGCAATCAGGCGTCTACATCGTGAAAACAGTGTACGAATCAGGTAAAAGTAAAATTAGCAAAATAATGAAATAATTATCACCTCACCCCCCGACCCCTCTCCTTTTGGAGAGGGGTCGGGGGGTGAGGTAAAAAAGAAACACCATGAAAAAAACAATAATTTTAGCAATAGCAATCACTTTAGCAAGCACAGCATTTGCCGAAAGAAACACTTTCCGCGATCGTTCGGAGAATTGGTTGCAACGCAACAATACCGAAGAAACTACCGGCAATGGTTTACGAGGTGCACCAACAATCAGTGGCAATCCAACCAATCCCACAACGCCCGGTCCCGTTGGTGGCGGCATGGCGATTATGCTCGCTTTAGGTGCCGGTTACGGCTTAGTATGCAAACAAAATAAAAAAGTCGCAAATCTATAGAATTTGCGACTTTTTATCCCCGATGTCCGTAGCGTGTTGAACAACAAGCGAACAGAGATGCATTTTAATTTGATTATAATATTTTTATCATATTTAAAATTTCACTACTTTTGCCCTCTCATTAAAAAATCAACGAAAAGAATGGAAAACCAACTATTCATTCACAATACGCTCACGCGCAAAAAGGAAAAGTTCGAACCGCTCCATCCCGGCAGGATAGGTCTGTACGTTTGCGGCCCCACCGTTTACGGCGATCCGCATTTGGGACACGCACGGCCGGCCATCACCTTCGATATTCTGTTTCGATATTTAACGCATCTGGGCTATAAGGTGCGTTACGTGCGCAACATTACCGACGTCGGCCATTTGGTAAATGATGCCGATTCGGGAGAAGATAAAATTGCTAAAAAAGCGCGTTTGGATAATCTTGAACCGATGGAAGTGGTGCAATATTACCTCAATCATTACCACAAAGCGATGGAATCGCTGAACGTACTTCCGCCGAGCATCGAACCGCACGCCAGCGGACACATCATCGAACAAATTCAATTGGTCAAGGAGATTTTGGATAAAGGTTACGCCTACGAAAGTCAAGGTTCGGTCTATTTCGATGTGGAAAAATACGATAAAATCCATCACTACGGCGTTCTTTCAGGAAGAAATATTGAAGATATGATCAACACCACCCGGGAATTGGACGGTCAGGACGAAAAACGCCGCGCCATCGATTTCGCTTTGTGGAAAAAAGCTTCGCCCGAACATATCATGCACTGGCCAAGTCCGTGGAGCGAGGGTTTTCCCGGTTGGCATCTCGAATGTACGGCCATGAGTAAGAAGTATTTAGGCGAAACATTCGACATCCACGGCGGCGGAATGGATTTGATTTTCCCGCATCACGAATGTGAAATCGCCCAAAGCGTGGCTTCACTCGGACACGAATCGGTTCGCTATTGGATGCACAACAATATGATTACCGTAAACGGGCAAAAAATGGGCAAATCCTTGGGTAATTTCATCAATCTGGCGCAATTTTTTGAAGGTTCGCACGAACTACTCACACAAGCCTACGCGCCGATGACGATTCGCTTTTTCATTCTGCAAGCGCATTATCGCAGTACGGTCGATTTCAGCAATGAAGCCCTGCAAGCTTCCGAAAAAGGTTTGGAACGTTTATTAGATGCCTATAACCGCATCGACGACGTCAAACCCGCATCAACAGACGGAAATCCCGAAATCGGCAAACTGTTCAACAAGGCTTTTGAAGCGATGAATGACGATTTGAACACACCCATCGTTATTTCGTATTTGTTTGAAGCCGCTCGCATCATCAATTCGGCCGTTGCCGGTCAATCTGTTTTGAATGAGGAAGATATTCAACAATTAAAACAATTTTTCCAAGTTTTTCTATTCGATTTATTGGGAATCAAAAACGAATTGAAAGACGGAAATGCTTCTTACGAAGCCTTTTCCAAAGCCATTGATATGTTGTTGCAAATGCGGATGCAAGCCAAACAAAACAAAGATTGGGCGACTTCCGATAAAATTCGCAATGAGCTGACGGCTTTGGGATTTGAAATTAAAGATACCAAAGAGGGTTTTGAGTGGAGATTGAATACATGAAAATAATATTTATTTAGATTGTGTGAATGGCTATTTAGACCATTTACATTTATTGATTTCATTAGAGAAGAAACAAACAATAGCCGATGTAATGCGAAATATTAAAGGAGAATCTTCTTTTTGGGCAAATAAACAACATATTTTTGCAGACCGATTGGAATGGCAGGATGACTATTTCGCCGTATCGGTAAGCGAATCCCAAATAGAAAAAGTTCGACGCTATATTCTTTTCCAAGAACAACATCATCGGAAAAAGAATTATGAACAAGAAGCCGCAGAGTTTCTAAATATTTATGGATGGAACAAAATACATGACAAGGATGAATTTAATTGATTTCTTCAAAAACGACCGCTACGCCGTATTCTCCGGCATCGAACTCATGAAAGTCGAGCCGGGACACGCAACGGCGCAAATGCCGGTTACCGGTATGCACCTCAACGCCGGCAATGTAGTCCAAGGCGGCGCCATCTTCACACTGGCCGATTTGGCTTTCGCCGCCGCCGTGAATGCCTACGGCAACTTAGCCATGTCGATCGAAACGAGCATTCGCTATTTCAAAGGCGTGGGTAGCGGCGTTCTGTTCGCCGAAGCCAATATAGTACATTTGCACAAAAAATTGGCCACGTTTGAAGTCCGCGTAACCAACGAACAAGAAGAATTAATCGCTCTGTTCACGGCTACCGCCTTCCGCAAAGACATTCCCTTGAATTTTGATTAATGGAAATCCAATTCACGGCCGACGGTTCGCATACACTTTTCCTGCCGGAAATGAACGAGCATTATCATTCCGTAAACGGAGCCGTGCAGGAATCGCGCCACGTATATATCGAAGCCGGATTCAACCGGTGCCCGAAATCGTTGATTCACGTCTTGGAAATGGGTTTCGGAACCGGACTAAACGCTTTACTTACCGCATTGGAAGCCGAAAAGCGCCGAATCTCAACGCTTTATACTGCATTGGAAAAATACCCTTTACCGGCCGAAACGACCCATCAACTCAATTACGATGAACTTGCTCCCGAAATTTTCCGGAAAATCCATGCTACGGAATGGGAAACCCCGATTCCAATTACCCCGTTTTTCACTTTGCGAAAAATACAAACCGATTTTTCCGCCTACACTTATCCCGGTTGCTACGATGTAGTATATTACGATGCTTTCGCCCCCGATAAACAAACCGAAGTATGGTCGCAATCGTTATTTGACACGATTTACAACGCTATGCAAACATCCGGCATCCTGACAACTTATTGTGCCAAAGGCCATATCCGCCGGATGATGCAACGAGCGGGATTTGCGGTCGAACGGATTCCGGGACCGCCGGGAAAACGGGAAATGTTACGCGCCTTCTGCGTTTAGAACCACAATTTAGAACGGCAAATCATCATTTTCCGCTTTTTCAATCGGAGGATTATTTACCGGTTCGTTCACAGGAGCTGCTGCAGAAGCCGCCGGTTGCGTGTTTGTAGCAGGCGATGAGGCTGCGGGCGGTTCGGGAAACGGCGGGCGATTGCCTTGTGTACTACCTTCCGGCTTACGGTCTAATAATTCCATGTTGTCGCCCCAGACTTCGGTAACATAGCGTTTGTTTCCTTGTTGGTCGTCGTAAGAACGGGTGCGGATTTTCCCCTCGATGTAAAGTTTCGACCCTTTGCGGACATACTTTTCGGCGATTTCGGCCAACCCGCGCCACAAAACGATGTTGTGCCATTCGGTACGGTCGGGAACTACTGTTCCGTTTGCCGACGTATAACCACGGTCGGTCGTTGCCAACGAAAAATTAGCGACAGCGCCGCCGTTGTCGTAATACCTCACTTCGGGGTCTTTACCCACGTTTCCAACTAAAATAACTTTGTTTACTGACATAATGAATAATGTTTTTGAGTTAAGATAATAACATTCAATTAAGATCTCGCGCCAAAATTAAAAAGAAAATGTTAAACAACCAAAAAAAATTATATTTTTAATTTTATTATTTTAACTTTGGGACGTATTTGTCGTGAAACTATTGTTAGATGAAACAGACCATTTATTGATTTTATTAATAAACATATAAATATACGATCATGAAAACTACAACACAAAAAGCAATGTTAGCCCTATTGGGTATAACATTTTGTTTCCCATTCGTGCGGGCCGGTGAGCCGGCAAAAAGCGCTTCGGAAATTAATTCCGGTCAACAAGAA
>BNWW01000047.1 GCA_025999115.1 Bacteroidia bacterium | reverse complement strand
GTAAAAATCGAAAATCCTGTGGTGGAATTATCCATACAAAAAGTCAGCCGTTTAATCGGAAAAACGATTCCGGAAACGACGATTGAAAACATTTTGAAAAATCTGGAAATTGACATCCTGAATCAAAATGGCGATATTTGGACGTTGAGTATTCCCACGTACCGCGTGGATGTTACCCGCGACGTGGATGTTATCGAAGATATTTTGCGCATTTACGGCTATAACAATGTGGAAATCAGCGATGAAGTGAAATCCACTCTTTCGTATCAAACGCCGACCGACCGCAGTTTTGAGTTGCAAAACCTGATTTCGGAACAGCTCACCGGCGCCGGCTTCAACGAAATTTTGAATAATTCGCTCACATCCGGCAATTATTACGAAAGTTTAACTTCCTTTCCGCAAGCGAATTGCGTATTATTAAAAAATCCGTTGAGTTCCGATTTGGATGTGATGCGGCAAACCTTGCTTTTCGGCGGATTGGAATCCATTGCTTACAATCGCAACCGTAAAAATCCCGATTTGCGATTCTATGAATTTGGAAATACCTACGCTTATTTACCCGAACGCTTCAAAGAAAACGACACTCTTTCGACCATTCGCGAAGATTTTAAATTATCCTTATGGCTTACCGGACAATCGGTTACGAACAGTTGGATCCGTCCTTCCGAAAAATCATCGGTTTATGAATTAAAAGCCTGTGTCGAAAATATTTTGATTCGTTTGGGTGTTTCCGCCAAGAAATTGGTTTACAAGTCACTTCCGTGTCATTGCGAACTTGACCCGCAATCTCCGGCACAAAGCGGAGATATTTTTTCATCCGCTTTATCCATCGAAACCGTTTCCGGCAAAACCTTGGGCGTATGGGGTATCGTCCAAAAATCGCTTTGCAAAAAATTCGACATCAATGCCGAAGTTTATTTCGCCGAATTGTCGTGGAATGCTTTGTTGAAAGAAAACAATCAATTGAAAATCAAGCAAAACGAAATATCCAAATTTCCGTCGGTTCGCCGTGATTTGGCCTTGTTGCTCGACAAAAACATTTCGTTTGCCGAAATTGAAAAAATCGCTTATCAAACCGACCGCAAAATCCTGAAAGAAGTGAGTTTATTCGATGTTTACGAAGGCAAGAATTTACCGGAAGGCAAAAAATCGTATGCCGTTGCGTTTATTTTGCAGGATGAGGAAAAGACGTTGAATGATAAGTTGATAGATTCGATAATGGCGAAGATTCAAAAAACGTTGGCGGATAAGTTAGGGGCGACACTGAGGTAATCAAGACATCCTTTGATGACTAAAACATCCAAACAACTTGGGTATGCCGTGGTTAATAAATGATCAATGTATTGTTATTACAACGTTCGCCGTAATGATCAAAAACTTTGTTCCATGCAGGGTAGTTCAGTACGCCATTGTCCGGGGCTTTGTGCGACCAGAGCGTAGTGGATCGTCCGCCGTCCAGATTTAATGCTTCTTTGCAATCGAGCAGTTTCATCAGTTGCGTTAGTTCGGAAATCGTAACGCCGACTGCTTCTTTCTCGAAACGCCCGTCCACTGTTAGCAACAATAATTTGTTATCGTGAGTAATTCCGATTGCACTGCGCGGGTGTGCCATGTCGTAAAATTTGTCGCCGGAGATGTCGTAGTTTAGACTTTCCCCTTGCCGGATTAGCAATGGTCCACTCGCCAATACTTCTCCTTTTTGTTCATTGTAGTTTTTTTCAATCTCCGGACTCCAAGGAATGATGTCAATTTTCCCGTTTTTTATCAACAAGGCACCATTCACGCGGAATAGCTCATTTTCTGCCGTATAGGACATCACTTTCTTGTCTATACGATAATAGCTGACCGATTCGAACGTTTTTTCGTTGTAATAGGAAGCATTGATTGCGACTATGGCATGATTATTTTTCGCCATATTACTGGTTATATCGCAACTGTCAGCCATGATTATTTTCGCTTTACGCTGAGCAACTTTTGTATCAATCTCAATAATATTAATGTTTTGCGCCCGTTGATAAAGCATTGGAAACTGAAAATGCTTATGAACTATCCCTTTTTCGACAGGTAATGTTTCCCACTGAGTTTGAACTATCGCGAGAGAATCTTTGGCGTTTAATGCTTTCGCTATCACCGGTTTTAACACCGTGTAATAGCGGTACATACCTAAATCCGAAGGATGGGAGCCATCGACAGCCGCTTCGTTGTCATCGCCCAATAGCGCATCTCCCTCCACATAATATAAATCGGTTATTTCGTTTTTCAATACTTCATAAGCCGATTGTTGTCCTTCCCTGCGGTGGTTTTGAACGGGTTTTCCTGTCAGATTCGGATGCGTGTAAGTTCTATCTTCGACTAAAATTATCGGTGTATCAGTCTTGTGTTTGCGCAAATTTCTAATCAACGTCAGTACCCGGTTCGTTATTTCGTCCTTTGAAAAACCGGACATATTCGGCAGACAATCAATCACATAAATCGAAGCCTCCACCTCGCTTAATATATCGGCAAAATAATTTTCCATCTTGCCATTTCCCGAAAATCCCAAGTTGACGACAGGCAGTTCAAATTGTCGTCCCAGCATGGCAACGAAAGGCATACCGGCACGTGAAGCACTGCAACCGTGGAGGATGGATGTGCCGTAAAACACCATCGGTTTTTTCTCGTTATTGGTTGCACCGGTAACCTTGGATTGGGGTGAAAATCCCAGTTCGAGAGCCGAAATACCGGTGTATAACGGCAGGTACAGCATACATTCATACGTTTTTTCGGGTAGAAATCCTTTTCGTATCAATGTTTTTTGTTCCAAACCTTCTCGCTCCGGTTTGGCAATTCCACCCCACTGCCATTTCCCATTTTGTTTGACATACAAATCAAGTCCGTTAACGCCCACTGAGGTCATGTGAGCCATATATCTGTTTTCTGTCAGTGTCCATTTCGCCTCTATAAACGAGGTGCCTGTAACAAAAAAATGAACGGCAAGTCCGGCAGAATGACGGCTTAGATTCCAAACATTAGAAGTAACTGTCGCTTGAAACTTATCGGGCAAACGGGTAAAATCGGCTAATCCGTTTTTCCAGCCTTGCCCTTCGATAGATAAGGTTTTCGCATCCACCCACAAGGTGTTTTCGTCCGGTGTCTGTTGATTCGACACCATTTCGGTATCTAATTTTTCAATGGTATTTTGCTGCGCAGATACAACCGGCGAGCAAAATAGTAACAAGCTGAAAATCGTTCTTCTTAACATAATATTTTTATCTATTGATTCAACTTTTTTGTTTCGCATTCCAAACCAATGTAGCCAACAGAAAAGAAATAACCGATGCGGCTATCCAGAATATGCCCACTTGCGTAAAGTCATAGTGAAACTGTTCCACTCCATCTACTATTCCAGTTGCTACTTTATTCTTTTCAATTAAAGTTCCACTGATAATGTCCTGCAATCCGGCACCGATATAACTCGCGATACCGACAACACCCAACGCCGCTCCCGTAGCGTTTCTCGGCACAATATCTACTGCCATCAATCCGCCGACAAAACAAATCAAAACGCCAATGGCAATTCCAAACAATACCATGCTCAAGATGTTTACCCAAAGGCTGTTGCCCGAATACAGGAATAAACACAGTGCGATGGCATTGACAACGCCGAATAGCAACGCCGGCATATTCCGTTTCCCTTTGAACAGTTTGTCGGACATCCAACCCGAAAAAACTGTCCCGACAACTCCCAAGAGGGCATTAATCGAAATTATTTGTGTTGCTGTTTCCAACGAAAAACCTTTTTCTTCCTGCAAAAACAACACGCCCCAACCGTTAATAGCGTAGCGGCTTATGTACATAAATGCGCTCGCCAAAGCAATAATCCATACAAAAGGATTTTTGAGTACGCCCTTCTGTGCGGCAGCAATATCCTGTTTTCCTTCCGTTTTTTCCTGTGCGATTACTTCTATGGCGGGCAATCCCTTACTTTCAGGCGTATCGTGCAAAAAGAGCACGATAGTCAGCACCCCAATAAAACCTGCGACTGCAGCATCGGCAAAGCCCCATTGCCAACCGGCAAAACCGACCAGCAAGCCAACAAAAACAAAAGAGAGAAACTCCCCCAAATTATGGCTTGCACTGAAAAATCCGTAAAAAGTGCCGCGTTCTTTCAGCGGAAACCAGCGCGAAAGCGATACGATAGCCGGAGCTGCGCCCATGGATTGACTCCATCCGTTCATTCCCCACAGTACGGCGAAAGCCACGAAGAATCCGGCGGAAGTGATTCCTGCGGAAAGACTGCCAAAGCCGAGCACTCCGATTGCCAAATTGACTATTGCCGAAACAATTAAGCCTGTCGCCATAAAGCGTTTGATATTGGATCGGTCGGTGAGGAATCCGTTGATAAACTTTCCGATTGCATACGCAAACAGCAATGCCGAACCAATAATCCCCAACTGCTGCGCATCCAACGCGCCGCTTTCGATAATCGGTTTCTTTACCACATTCAAACTGGTGCGGCAAACGTAATACAGACTATAACCGATGGTAGAAGACAGGAAAACCTGCCAGCGAAGCCGGTTATAATACTTTTTCACAGCGACTTCATCGCCTTGAAACGGAGTGGAAGGATCGCTTTTTTTGTAGAAAGACAAGATTTTATTCATCCTTGATTATTGCTTTAATTCCAAAAGAACCGGATAATGGTCTGACTTGTGGTCTGTGAAATTGTCTTTTATTACCGAACAATTCAATACCTGATTTTTCAGATTTTTTGAAACGAAAATATAATCTATCCGAAACGTTGCATTATTACTTTCCATATAAGTTTCTTCCAAAGTCGGGGCAGTCGATATATACGTGTTATTTTTCAATTTTAACGCATCGTAGAAACCGAAATCCAGTACTTTTTGGATGACGGAATACTCAATAGTATTATTTTTCAGATTTTCGTGCGATTGATACTTTTTTTCATACATCATGATCCGTTCTTTCAGCAAGCCGTCCTGATAACCCAAGGAGTCTAAGGGTGAATAGGCGTTAAAATCACCGGCTACTATCCATTTTTCTTCCGGATTTGTATGGTTAATTGTGCTCAATATCAAGTCTATTTCCTCTCCTCGTTTCCAATATTTATGAGGCGAAAGGTGAGTAACCAGGATATTAAAATCTAAAATTTGCGCCTGAATAAATCCGTGGTGCATATTATCCGTCACTTTTCGCACATTGACTATCGGATACTTGGAAGTTAATGCCACAGGGAATCCGTTTTCCTTTAACAATATCGCGTAGGGATGTCCGTATTTTCGTGCCAAACTCTCTAATTTAGCTTGCGTAAAATCATTTGCTTCCTCCAACGCCACAATATCCGGCGACTGTGTCTTGACCCATTCCGCAAAATCTGATTTTTCTGCCGATGTGTCAAACGCCATGCCTTTGTAGATATTATAACTGAGTATTTTTAGAGTTTCGTTTTCTGCGAAAGACAAGATATTAAATGCCGAAAAAAATAGCAACAATAGAAAAAGATGCTTATACCACATATCTTTTGCCTTTTACGATCATATAGGCGCCGGCGAGTAATCCAACTATCCACACAGCATTACCTACCGGAATATTCGGATTGTCTGATGCTGATTGTGTACCGATAGCATCGCCACGCAATGACGTGGATGTGGTGGAGGATGTAGGGGTAAAGTAATTATTATTTTATAATTTTGCTCACTTCACTCTTGCCCGATTCGTGAATTTGTTTCACAATATAAATGCCCGGTTGTAGGGGCGTTGCGCGCAACGCCCCTACGGCAACACCCTGCAAATTATAATATCGTGTTTCAATAACCGGATCGTTCGCATCCGCAACATTCAATCCGGTAACTGCATCGCTATCTTCGCTGCTAACGGATGATTTTAAAACGGATACATCGCTATGAGCTACCAACAACGCTTCAAAGGGTTTCAAGGAAACGCTAATTTCGGTTCCTGTTTCAACGTCAAACCGTTGATTCGTAAAATCGTATTGGTAATGTCCTTTGAAATCTTCGCTACGATCGGTTACACCGCTCAAACCCGGATTTGCAATTAACGCATAACCCGCGTTATCACCGGCAGGAAGTTCAGTAGAATTGGCAGATAAAGTTATGTTTGCATCCGAAGTGAAAGTAACCGGTATATCTTCAAAATCATCCGGGAATTGAATGATATAGCCTTTGCCTGCATCCAAAGTTGTAGCCACAGTGAAACCTTCTGCGTCCGAATTTACGGTTTTTAACCAAAAATCGCCATGACTGCCTACTCCTTCTATTCCATTATGAACTTCCAAAGCACCATATCCTGCATTGAAAATTCCACCGGTAGCCGTTGCTGTTACGGTTCCAAATTCAATAGGGAAACCGATGGTGTACCATTTTTTCGGCTCGAATGGTTTTACCAAACTTATGGTACCACTTACGGTTAAATCGCCCGTAATGCCGGTTAATTGTCCGGTGTTAGTTCCGTCAGAATTGATTACGATATTGCCATATTTACCTTGTGTTGCATATTCAACTGCGGATTTTGCAACATTTGCTCCAATAGTAAAAGGTTCAGTAGCATATACAGCAGCATAATCAGCCTCTTGCCATTGGAAATAAGGAATTTTCTTTCCTTCACGGATAGCCCAAATATTATCAAAATCCCAACCTAAGGTTGTTTTATAAAAAATCTGTGATAATAACGTTGTCAAAGCGGTAGTTGCGCCATCTTTTCCGGTAGCATTGCTTGTTATGGATTGTGCCTCGCCGTTTAAAATAACCGTTGTAGTTTCCAGACCGTAGAGTTTATCGGCTGTGATACCTGCCCCAATCGCTCCGCAAACCTGTCCGACATTGCTGCCGGTTGTAGCGGTTACAGAGGGATTAAGAGCGACAAATCCGGTCGCTTTTTTGTCTGCATCATTATACGCATTTCCAATAACTCCGCCAACGTAATCGGTACCGGAAACCGCTCCAGAAGCATAACAATTCGATATATTGTCGCCACGTAACTGTCCGATAATTCCGCCTACATACATTTGTCCCGTTACGGTTGCTTCCGAATAACAGTTTGTTACGGTTGCATTTACTGCCGTTGTACGTCCCGCAATTCCGCCCGTATAAGGCGCTCCCGTATTTGTTACTGAGCCTTTTGAATAACAGTTGCGGACAACAGCGTGAGCCTGCGCAATGGTCCCTACGATAAGAGCCGCGCCGCCTGCCGTACCTATATTGGCAACAACAGTACCTTCCGCAAAACAGTTTTCTATGGTGGAAGTAGCAGGAACTGCCTGTCCTAAATATCCGGCTAAGAGACCTGCTCCACCGCCATTGGCAACAGTTGTAGCCGTTACGCTTCCTTTCACACCGAGATTTTTAACTGTTCCGGCTAATACTCCGAAAAATCCGGTATAGTTTCCCGAAGCAGATGTTATGCTGATACCTGAAATAACGTGTCCATCGCCATTTAAAACACCGCTAAAATAAGGAGTTGTCTTCCCGATAGGCGTCCAGCTCGGATAATCGCTTGACAAATCAATGTCGTTCAGCAGGATAAAATGTGAAGTCATATTATTCCTGATTTCGTTTACCTGGGCGGCAGTAGCTATTTTGTATGGATTTGTTGGGGTTCCTTCGCCTCCTGCAAAATCTACCGCTGATGCCGATACGCAAAAAGTCAATAAAAAAACTGATATAAAAATATTTTTCATACTATTTATTTTTATTGATTGATAACCTTAATAGCTTTTGTCTGCTCGTTAGAAGCCAATTTAACAATGTAAACGCCGGTGTGCGGTACAATAATTACCGTGCTGCCGGTTAGACTTTTAATTGATTTTATCAACTGTCCGGCTACAGAATAAACGCTTACGTCAGTCGGAGCACTCAATTCTTGAATATGCAACAAGTTTCCCTGGAAAAATGCTTTTGTATCATTTGTGCTTGCGGAAGCAATAGCGGTTTCTCCGGAAGTTTGCCATTGGAATATGGGAAATCCTGCTGTTTCGGGCATTGTCCATACGCCTTCGAAATCCCAACCTATTTCATCTTCGTACAATTCCACATCTTGAAGCACAGCCAAATCGGTGGTCAATCCGTCTTTGTCATATAAATTGCTTGATACGCTTATCGACACTCCGTTTTTCTTGATTTCCATATTTTTCAAGCCATATACGTCTGCTACTGTTCCGGCTATGTTACCTGCAACCCGTCCAACAGGATCGGTAGCTGCGCTGATGGAAGCATTTGCCGCAATGTGTCCGCTTGTAGCCGAATTGATGGCTACCGTTCCTATCACACCACCCACATTCGCATTGCCTTCTACTCTACCTGTGGCATAAGTATAGTTGACGTTGTTGCCGTTTACTGAGCCTGTAATACCGCCCACATGGTCACCTCCTTTTATATTTGCAGTAGAATAACAATTTTCCAGTGTTCCGCCTGCATTCATTACCCGGCCAACGATTCCACCGCTGTATGTATATGCCGTGTTGCTGACTTCGCCTTCCGAATAACAATTGCGCAGGATACTGTGTGCCTTGGTTTGAACTCCCAGTAAAACGGCGGCTTGCCCTGTGGTAGCATGGTCGCCTGCTATGACAACCGTTCCTTTCGCGTAACAGTTTTCGATAATGGACGGGAAGCCGTCTTGTCCGAGATAGCCTGCAAGCAGTCCGGCGGAAGCTCCATTGAGTTGCAAAGTGCCTTCAACGCCCAGATTTCTGACTTCGCCGCCTATTACGGCAAAAAGGCCGTAGTAGTTACCGGCGCCTATCATATTGACACCGGATATAACATGCCCCTGTCCGTCGAAACTTCCATTAAATGACGTGAAGCTGTTGCTCGGTTCCGAAGTGTCTCTTTTACCCAATCCGCGAAAAACAGGATACCCTGATGTTTCGAGATTGATGTCGTTCATCAAGACGAAATGCTCCGTCATGTGCCATCTTACGGAATCCAACTGTACGGCAGTTTCGATTTTGTAAGGGTTCTCTTTTGTGCCTTCGCCGCCGGCAAAGGAAGTTGAAACGTCTGCGTATGAAGATACGAACAGCATTGAACACACAAATAATGTAATAATTCTTTTCATGATAACTTTTTTTAATTGTTTATACTAAAAAATTTAATTAATAACTACTTTTTCTCTTCCGATAATTTCCTGGTTGCCGTTTTGCGATACAACCAAATACACGCCTTTCGCCAAGTTCGATGCGTTTATCACCGCGGAACTGTCTGTTGTAGTTGTCCGGTAAAGTAAAATGCCGGATAACGAATAGACGGACACTGTATGGATAAAACCGGGAGATGGATTGTTGATTCCCACCGTTGATTTATCCAACACTAAATACATTTGAGTGGCTTTTTTAACGGTTACGTTATCTACCGAAATTTGCGTTTTTTCGCCGTTCAACACTCCTTGATACCAGGTATAGTCTTCTCCGTTTTTTACCACTATCCCTGCCTGATTTTCGTTGAAAGTCAATGCGGCAGGCAGATCGATTTCTACCCTGAAAGGCTGCGAGAGCGATTCGGATGTGTTGAATTTCCAGTTCCGCGACAGTACCCGGTAAGTCTTATTACCTGAGGTGAGGTCTGTGGTCGATGATAAATTATCTGTACTTGCGCCGACACAAACAAAATACTGGTCATCGTCTATGGTGTTGCTGCCGTGCGTCAATGTCAGCAGGCTACCTGTTTTCGGCAACAGGTGATTTCCAACGCTTTTTGATTTGGTTTGCAGCAATCCGGAGTTGTCGTCGCGCCCGATAAAAGTGATGTAATTGCTGTAAGGCGTGTAATTGGCATTGTGTCCGTCCCACCATCTGCTGCCATACGAAGCGGTGTAGCGGTATTCCGGATTGGCTATCGTAATACCATATTTTACAGCCAAATAGGATTCTACCCGAACATGTTCCTGTTCGGTCAGCGTATCGACGTAGGCAATCACTTCAGCCACTTCGCCCCGATAGAAATATTCCTCTTTGGCGGGAATGGTTACCGGATACGAATTTCGCGCTCCAACATGAAGAAAAGCCGTAATACTTTCACGCGTACAAAAATTACTGTTGGCTGTGAGTTGCTCTTTTCCGTTTAACACAAAACTGTCGTACTTTTTCCCGAAACTCGAATTGTACAGATTGAAATTTTGGTTGAAACTGTCCTGATACGGGATAAAGGCATAGTTATCGCCACCGGTTGTGTTGCTCCCGTCGTGTACATACACATTGTTGCTTGCCATCAGAAAATAGCGGAATTTGGGATGTGTAGAGCCGGTTTCATCAAATCCAAGCAGCGTTCCCCTGTTATTCAGGGTATTGACCGAGTAGAAAGTAGAATAATCCGCTTTACGTTTGCCCACCAACACGCTTGCCGAGTCGAAAGCCAAAGCCGGATAGGAATTGATACGGTTGTCGTTCCATTCGATTTTTGCTTCCGGCGTACTTTTTTGATAGTCGAAATCGTTCCAGCCCGTATAATCGAATACATCGGCAGTTGCTTCGCCATCGGATTTCAGCCATACACGCATATCGGGTACTCCTCCCGGTGCTTTTCCCGAAAAGCAGTAGGGTATTGAGCCATCCTTTGGCGTTATATACAGGATATTTCCGACATTGCGTTCTTTGCCCCGAATATCTTCGTCAATAGGTGTGTTTACGATGCCGTTTTTGGTTTCTCCGGCGATGTACAAAGCGGTAGAGCCGCCTCCGTCGAGATTCAGCGCGTCCACACAGCCCAACTGACGAACAAAATACCGGAGTTCCTGCAAACTCATTCCGGCTGCCCTGGTCGATTGCCGTCCGTCAACGGCAATAATAAGCACCTTGCCGTTAGTCGTTTTTGCTACGCAAGAGCGCGGATGCCTTGTGGTAGAAAAGAGCGTTTCGCCATCCCATAGTTCAGCATCTACATTATCCTTCATCAATAACGGACCGCAAACCAAGGCATATTCTGCATCACCGGCGGAAGTACTTTCTTTTTCTTTATTCCAATTGGAAATGTCCACAACTCCATTTGTTACCGTGAATACCCCGGTTGCCCGTGTCGAAAATTCGTTGGTTACGGTAGACGCTACATTCTGTCCTGCTATTTTCATAAAATGCCACGATACTCCGGTGTTCACATTGAAATACGTTCCGTTGATAGCCGCGATAGCATGATTTCGCCTCCCAATAACACTGGCCGGTTGAAATTCGGTTTTCGTGTAATCAATTTTAAAATCAACTTTTGCGGTCAGCGTATCAATTTCTATGAACGCGATGGATTGTTTTGAATTGAAGAAACTTACGGCTTCGCAGGTTTTCAAAACTATCCCGTTGTAAACGTTTTTTGTTGTCCACGCGATGTTCCGTATGGCAATCCCATCGGCTTCCGTTTGAGCAAACAACCGGAATACAATGCAAAAACCAAGCGTGAATGTCAATATTAACCTTTTCATTTTCATTTATTTTTTAACGATAACGATTCCGTTGCTGACAGGTTCTTCTATCACCTTATTCGTTGACTGTATCGGCATGTTTCTTAAAATAATTCGGTCGTCCCGGCGTGCAATAAAAGTAGAATATTTACCACATGCCAATGCAATACTTTTTTCCGCTCCCAAGGCTTGCATGACTTTTGCCACATCGGTCAGTGTCATTCCGTGGGAATACCAAAAATTGCCGCCGTCCGCAACAAAAAGGATGACTTTGCTGTCTCCTGCCACACCGATAGCGGTTTTTGCGTCTTCGGTAGGCACTTGTTGCGGCATAGTTGCGCCGTCTAAAACCAACCAGTCTTCGCCTCCGATAGCATCGCGCAAATGAGCAGTACCTGCTGTTTTCAAATCTGCTTCGTTGCCGATGACCGCCTTTTTATCGTTGGTAATTGCAAAATAACTTGCAGACGGATTGGTTGCCGGCGTTTTTATCGCGGTTCCGTTTTTAATCAATATTCCTTTGGGTCTGCCGGTGGCATTAAAACCATCGCCGTTGATACCGCCTAAAATGATGTTGCCGGGAGCATCAATTAATCGGGCTTGTTCCGTCAGTTCCTGCTTTTTGTAAGCAGTCGAGTTGTAATTTTCGGCAGTAGACACGACCACATCAATGTCCGATACCGATAAATCTATCTCATACGCATAAATTTTTGTTACATAGCCTCGCATGGACAAAAAATCCATGTATGATTCGCGTACACCGGTTGCTACCTCCACTGACGACTCGGTATGAACTGTTCCGATAAGTTCGGATTTGATGACTTTTTTGCCAAATTCGCTCTCAGCCTCCGCTTTGAATACGGTCAATTCTGCTTCCTGCGAACAGGAAACGAATGTCATAGCACACAACAAGCAACAAAAACCTATAATAAAATTTTGTTTTTTCATATCTTCATTATTTATTTGTCATTTTTTACTTCAATCAGTATCCTTTATTTTGACCTAAATTAGGATTTAAGATACGTTCTGCTTCGGGAATCGGCAGCAAATGCTGCGCATCTCGTAGCCCGATTTCACTTCCTCTTCCGGTACGAACCAAATCGTACCACCGGTGTCCTTCCGTCAAAAATTCTTTCGTGCGTTCCTCTAAAATGAGTGTCAAGTATTCATCTTCCGTTGCAGGAGCGGCCACATCAGACAATCCTCTTTTTCGGCGCAATTCGTTCAAACGGGATATACCCGGCAATCCTTGCGCTTCGGCACTAATCAGATACAATTCTGCTATTCGAGACAATATAACAGGGTCTTTTCCTGTTTGACCGCTCGGATATTTATTGAAACAGTTCTGCCCGCCGAAAACATCCCACGATATGACTTTCCGGTTATCTTCATCGCTGAACAACGAAGGTATGGCTACGGTCGGGCGGTAGAACCACGACCCTTTATTGGGATGAGCGTAATTGTAAAACAACTCACTCACCGCTACGGATGATTCTTCCGTTACATTTTCAAAAGCGAAGATGATTTCGGTGTTGGGTTCCTTGCGAAATATCTTGTCGAAATCATCCAATGCAAATCGTGGTTTAGCAATCAATCCTTCGGCTATTTGGACAGCTTCGGTTTTCTTGCCTTCATACAGCAATATTCTTGCTTTCAAAGCCAGGGCAGCATCTTGAGAAGCGTAATAATAATCACCCACATCGTCGAGCGGTCTTAACAAAGCGATGGCATTGTCAATATCTCTGTCGATAAATTGCCAGACCTCCGCAGCAGGATTGCGTGAAACAAGTTCCGATGTCGCTCTTTCCACAATGGGCACATCGCCCCAGTGTGTAACCAGGTTCAGATAAATGTAAGCCCTGAAAAAATGTGCAGTTCCCTTTGCCTTGTCAACCAACGTGGAAGTTCCCATTTTAGAAGTTACGTTCAACACATTGGTTACCTGACCGAGTGCCGGAAAATAACCTCTATACACACTGAGTGTAGTTGCGTTCTCTATTTGAGTCAATAGATTAATTAACTCGCCGGCGGAACTGTGTGTACTTCCCTGAATAAGACCACCCATTAAATCATTGAATATAAATGATTCGCGAGGCATATTCTGAACGCGATTGTACATTCCGTTTTCCAAAGCAGGAAGGTCGCTGTCTTTGACAGCGTCGGGAGCGATAGCACTATGCGGATACTCGTCCAGCATGTTGTTGCATGACATCAGAAATAAGAAACTGACGATTGCCATGATATGGGTTTTATAATTTTTCATATTATTTGCTGTTTAATTCATTAAAAAGTTGCGTTTATACCAAGAGTAACTGTCCGGGGCTGAGGCACAATGTAATTGTCGTAGCCTTGCGATTGAGGATCTGTAAAGTTCATGCTTTCCGGGTCGTAACCGGTATAGCCTGTGAAAAGCAATAAGTTATCTCCTTGTACATAAAGTCTTACATTGTTCATTCCGATTTTTTTCATCCACTGTTTCGGCAGGTTGTAACTCAGCGTAGCCGACCTTAAGCGGACAAACGAACCGTCTTCCAGATTACGTGTAGAAACTCTGTAGTTGTGGGTAAATGAGTTGTATGCCCGCGGATAGGTGTTGGAAGTTCCGGGACCCGTCCAGCGTTCCAGGGCGGCAACTTCACGCAATCCCCAACTGCCTCCGATACGTTCGGATTGCTGTGCGGCATTATTATAAACTTTCTGCCCGAATTTGTACGAAAATTGGAAATTAAATTCCCATCCGTTATAGGCAAATGTGTTATTCCACCCGCCGGCTACTTTCGGATTGGTAGAACCGACAAAGCGCAAATCGTCAGAGTTGATGACCCCGTCTTCATCGCCTTCGTATTTCACATCGCCGGCACGCACGCCTGTATCGTAAAGCCCTTGGGGCACCTCTTCATCGTATTGATAAATTCCTACGGCTTTATACATATACCAGGAGCCGATTTCGTGACCCACCGCGTATGCTTTGGTGCCGGAATTGATTGAAAGAATCTGATCATTGTCCAATAATTTTGTCAATTTGTTGGAGTTATGCGCAATGTTGAATGAAGAAGTCCATTTTACTTTTCCTATATTGAAATGTCCGTTAATGGCAAATTCTATCCCCTTGTTCTGTATGGAACCGATATTGGAAACGACGGAAGAGCTGAAAGAGGTTATTGGAACAGGTTTTGAGTAGAGCAAATCATACGTGTTTTTCAAATACACATCGGCAATCATATTGATTTTGCCGTTCAATAAGGCTAAATCGAATCCCAAATCGTACTGGTCGGCAGTTTCCCATCGCAAATCTTCATTTCCGTAGTTAGAGATATAGATTCCACTTTTGTTTTTATAATTACCGCCACCTGTAATCTGGGCTTGATAGGCATACGCACCAATTCCTTCCTGATTACCTGTTTTACCGGAAGCCGAAGTTTTTGCTTTGGATATTTCCGGAAACGCTTTATCCATTGCGCAAGAAAATGCACTATTCAATCAAGTGAAAGTTTCCTTTTTCCAAGAAAATATTCTTAAAGACTTGAAGACTTTAAAACTTAAAGACTTCACCCTCATCATCAGCAATCCGCCCTACATAGCGCCTTCGGAAAAAGCGGAAATGAGCGCCAATGTTTTGAACTACGAACCGCATGAAGCTTTATTTGTTCCCGAAGACCGCCCGTTGCTGTTTTACGAAGCTATCGCCGATTTTGCTCTTCGCGCCTTGAAACAGGAAGGAATGTTGTTTTTTGAAACAGGTTCTCTTTTCGGAAAAAGCGTAGCAGAGATGCTTCGCGGGAAAGGATTCCGGAATATTCAATTAAAACAGGATATTTCGGGGAATGACCGGATGATTTGTGCGTTGCCCTGCATAATTGATTAAAAAGATCTGATTTTGAATGATTTGAGTGGTATTTGGATTTCCATATTCTTTCAAGAATTGTACGTATTCTTCTTTGAATGCAATTTTTTTGTGATGTTCTTTTTGTTCCTCGATATATTTTTCTACTGTGGACACTTTTCGACTGACTTACCGAATAACCGGAATATCCGCCTTGCCACGCAAAATTACGATAATGTTCTCCTTTTGTTTTTATCCATGGTAAGTCTATGCTTCCGCAAGCGA
>BNWW01000046.1 GCA_025999115.1 Bacteroidia bacterium | reverse complement strand
GAACACCTACGGAGTTCAGGGATGGAGGGGTATCGTCTTACCCCCAATCGCTTCGCTTCATTGGGGGTTATTCATATTCAAGCCCTTACGGGCTTCTTTTAACACAAATTAAGATGCGTTTGCCCTGATATTTTTACCCATTTAACTTATTTTGATTGAATAGGTTGCATTTATCTACTTCCTATATTAAATCATCCGCATAAATTATTCTTTAATTAATCTTATTTTAATGATATTTTAACCCCTGAAATTTATCTTTGCCCTAAATCTAAAATATCATGAAAAGACATTCGATTTTAGCAACATTATCGCTTCTCCTTTGCTCTATGGCCCATGGGAACAATCCTCCCGTTCTCAAAAGCCAATACAATCACCCCGCAACCCTCTGGGAAAGCGAAGCCCTACAGCTTGGAAACGGATTCATCGGCGCCATGGTCTTCGGCGATGTGGCAACCGATGTCATTCAAATAAACGAACACTCGCTTTGGTCGGGCGGGCCGGGAAAAAATCCGGCTTACAACGGAGGACATCAAGGGACGCCCGCTTCGGCTCATCAAAATTTACAGCAGATACGAAATACCTTGCAGGAAAAAATGAGCGCTTTTACAGCCAACCATACACCGTATGTAAATGACGAAGGCCAACTTGTTTCCGCTGATTACGAACCTGAAAATGCCGTCTTGAAAAGCAATATCAAAGCCTTGATGGGCGATAAAACCGATTTCGGCTCGTACCAATCCTTATGCAATTTGAATATCGCCTACCCTGAAAATGTCGATTGTCCCGCTTATACCCATTATCATCGCGAATTGAATATCGACAGCGCATTTATCCGAATCAATTATACGCAAAATGCGATAAATTACAAACGGGAATATTTTGTCAGTTATCCCGATAACGCACTCATTATCAAGCTAAGCAGCGATCGGCCGAAAACGATTTCGAGAACAATTTGGTTAACCACGCCGCAAACCGAATCAGAAATCACTGCCTCGGCCGGCGGAACCATTACATTGACCGGCCAACCCGCTGACCAGCAAGCCAACGGCTTGAAATTCGCCCAATTCCTGAGAGTAAAAACGAATGGAAAAATCTCGGTTTCGGATCAAAAATTAGTGATAACGAATGCCGACGAAATGGTCATTATCCTGTCGGCCGCTACCAATTATCAACAATGTATGGATAATACTTTCAACTATTTTTCCACCGGTTATCCACTACAAAAAGCCGAAAAGGCGGTCAATGCCAGCGAAGGAAAAACGTTTGAAAATATTTTCAAAACACATATTGCCGATTATCAATCGCTCTATAACCGGATGAAAATCAATTTGAAAGACGCCGCTAATCCCGACGGAAAAACTACCGACCAACTTTTGGCCGGATACAAAGACTACTCCAATACCGAAGCGGAAAACCTGTATCTCGAACAATTATATTTCCAATTCGGCCGCTATTTGTTAATTTCGTCGTCGCGCCCACACGGTTTACCCGCTAATTTACAAGGCATTTGGGCAGAAGGACTTACGCCTCCATGGGCAGCCGATTACCATACCAACATCAACATCCAAATGAATTATTGGTTGGCCGAACCCACCAATTTGAGCGAGTGCCATCTTCCGGTTATGGATTATATCAACGGTTTGGTTCCCCGCGGAAAAAGCACGGCCAATCACTATTATTGCAAGCCCGACGGCAGTGCGGTGAGAGGCTGGGTCATTCATCACGAAAACAATGTTTGGGGAAATACGGCGCCGGGCGTTTGGTACGAAGGTTTTTATTTTCCCGCCGCTGCCGGATGGATGTGTCAGGATATTTGGGAACATTTTCAATTTACGCAAGACATGGATTTTCTGCAAGCTAATTTTCAAACGATGCTCGATGCCGCTCTCTTTTGGGTCGATAATCTTTGGCTCGATACGCGCGACGAAACTTTAGTCGCTAATCCTTCGTATTCGCCCGAACATGGACAGTATTCGTTGGGCGCTTCCTGCGACCAAGCCATTATTACCGAATTGTTTGACATGGTGCTGAAAGCCGGCGATATTTTGCCTCATTCTGCCGGTTTTAATGCTGAAATAGAAGAAATCCGTCAAGCGAAAAACTGTCTGGCAGGCCCCAAAATCGGTCTGAACGGACAATTGATGGAATGGAAAGACGAAACCACCTTCGATATTACCGGCGACGGCAAACATCGACACGTCAATCATTTATTTTGGCTGCACCCCGGCTCCCAAATCATTCCCGGTAGAAGCGCTCAAGATAATCTTTATGCCGAAGCCATGAAAAAAACCTTGAATACACGCGGCGACGGCGGCACCGGTTGGAGCAAAGCTTGGAAAATCAACTTTTGGGCGCGACTGCGCAACGGCAATCATTCGCATAAATTGTTGGAAGAATTGTTGAAAGAATCGACACTTAATAATCTGTTTGATACACATCCGCCTTTCCAAATCGACGGCAATCTGGGTGCTACCGCCGGAATGACCGAAATGCTGGTGCAAAGTCAGGGCGAATACATCGAAATACTCCCCGCCCTACCCGATCAATGGCATACAGGCAGTTTCAACGGCATCAAAGCGCGAGGCAATTTTGAACTGAATGCCCGGTGGGAAAACAAAACATTGAAAAAGCTGGAAATCACGTCGCTGTCGGGAAAAGAATGTAATTTGAAATACAACGGCATCTACATTTCATTTCCAACGGAAACAGGTAAAAAATACGTTCTCGATCGCAACTTAAATATTGATTAAACTCATAAAAACATGTATAAAAAATTCTATTGTACAGGACTGTTATTGGTAACAATCACTTGTCTGCAAGCACAAAATGAAAAATTGCTTTTTTCGCCGAAAGGCATCGCCGAAATTCATATTACCTTGGCCGGCGGCAAACAAATTTGGGATATTAAAAACGAAAAAGCCAACGACGACTATGCCGGAAAAGTGAAAGGAAGCATGACCGTAATCAATTCTGCTACATCCACTTACAGCTCCAAAGATTTTTACTCCGGTAATATTTTAATCGACGGACGGGGCAATACTTCGTGGCATCACGATAAACGGCCTTACAACATTGATTTGGTGAAAGACGATTGGGAAACCGATACGGCATCGGTTTTGCTGGGTATGCCCGCCGGCGACGAATGGTGTTTGCTGGCTTTCTGGATGGATCGCAGTTTGATGCGCTTCCAAATCGCATCCTATCTCGGACAACGAATGACCGGAATTGATTGGACACCCCGCAACCGCTATGTAGAAGTGTGGATCAACAACGATTACCGAGGCTTTTACGCATTATCCGAAAAAATACAGCGCGACGATAACCGAGTGGATGTGAAGAAATTAGAAGCCGCTTCCACCAATCTTTCCGGAGGATATATTTTAGAAGCAAGTTCCGAAGAAAAATTAAAACCCCTCGAAATCCAAAAAGAAATCAAATCGGCGAAATACGACATCAATTTTTCATTCAAATACCCGAAACCACAAAATATTACGGAAGCGCAACGGGCTTGGATCAAAAATTACATCGACGAATATGAAACCGTATTACAGGGTTCCGATTACAAAAATCCGGCCAAAGGCTATGCTAAATACATCAGCGTCAGCAGTTTTATCGATTGGACGATGCTGTATGAATTGTCGAAAGGTTGCGACAACCTGTTTCACGCCAGTATCTTTTTGCAGAAAGATCGCGATAAAAAACTCAACATGGGCGCTCCTTGGGATTTTGATTTATCTTACGGAAATTCAGGTGTTTACGCCGAAGAAGGAACTTGGGTTCGCACCCACCGCTGGTTTGGACGACTTTATCAAGACCCCGCTTATGCAGAAAAATTCAATCAACGTTTTGTCGAATTATTGCCGCTTTTCGATTCGATTCCCCAAATTATTCATGCCAATTACGAACAATTGGAAACTTCCGGCGTTTTAGAGCGGGAATATACCCGGTTTCCGTCCATTCTCAACGATTGCGAGAAATATGGCGACGGTTATAAGCCCTCGTCTTACAAAGCGCATGTGCGTTATTTGAACGATTGGATCATGTCGCGCAAAAATTGGGTTTACCTCGATTTATCAAAGGACGATACCGAAAAAGGCCAACGGATGACGGAAATAAAACCGGCCATCCGCGTGATGGAACCCGACGATATGTATAACCTGAAAAGTTTCGATGTGAAAGTGATGCGCACTCTGGACGGCAGCACCGACTATAAATACAGCTGGAACAATTCGTCTTTCGGCAATTCCAATACTCGCACGATTTCTCAAAAAGGCAAATATTGGGTTAAAATCAAAGACCCATGGGGAAACGTCAGTTTAGCCTCCGATACGCTGTATTTTGGAGTCGAACCGCCCATTCCCTCTGCCATCAACAATATCCGGGAGGAATTGAAGTTTACTTATACCAATCCGGCAAACAATTTCATCGTCATCCGATATTCCGTTCCGGCAAATGATTCCAAAATGGAAGTCGGTTTATGGAATACGGGCGGACAGCAAGTTCTTGATTTTCAATTTAATACAATGGCAGAAGCGAATCAAATCCTAGTGCCGGTCGCCAATCTGCCGAGAGGAATGTATATTCTGCGTTTGCATACAAAGGAAGGCTTTTCCGCTAAAAAAGTAATATTGAAGTGAAAAATCAAGAAAAAATTGAATTTATTTATCCAATTCCTTTCTAAGCATTTCGTAAATCTTCCGCCACGATTTAAGATATAGATTGGAGGTGGTAACTTGGAGTACAGAAGACGGGACAACCACTGCAGGCAGTGTTACACATGGCAGCAATATCACAACAATTACAGCCGGTTCCAGTGCAGGCAACTTTAAGGTAAAAGCTACCGCCGGCGGTGTTACGAAAGAATGTTTGGTAACCGTAACGGTTTTGAATCCGGGCGATTATGGAACTCCTAACGGCACAACTTAATAATCCGTTGATGAGCGGAGTTACCTGTATTGATGTTCGGGCAGGGCAAGGCAATCCCGGCACGCAACAGTATGTTGTTAGCGAAACCGGTTCCGGTTCCAAAACGATTAAGGAAGTTATCTGGACAATTACTAAATCGGCTGATGTATTGACCACGAACAGTGTTTCCAGTACTGGAAATACGACCCAAAATTTGGTATTCAAGAGTCAGGCAGAACTTTTGGCATTGGCAACAAGTATCGACCAAACGGTTACATTAGTTGCTTATATTGAGTATTCGGATGGTACGAAAGTTCAATTGAGTAAAACGGTTAAGATTCAAAATCGAGCTTGTTGTCCGGAATATTTGATTACCAATGGGGCTTTTGAGGGCGGGCCTTCGGCTATAAATACTGGATTAAGCGTATCTTCAACGCTTGCACTTTTCCCTGCTTCCACAAAGAATTTGTGTGTGGGGCCTGATTTTGGGGCAAACAGGACTTGGAACTCTGTTACAGGTACACTAAGTCGAGTAACAACGCTACCTTATATACGAGGTATGTCAGGACTATTAATTAATTTAATTTATTTAAAATTTTTTAATATACTGCAAAGCGGTTAAATTTTTCCGGAATTTGGGATATTGTCTCAAATTCTAAAAAGATTTGAAAAAATACCGGGGGGTTATAAAACAGGGCAAACTTTAAATCAGTTTAAGGTTTGCCTTGAAAATTTCGACCGTTACTTTTGTCTTCCGGATAAAATCGACTATCTTTGCAAGACAAAACAAATCCAACAAATTAAAAGCAATTAAACAAATGAATATCAACAGTTTAATAAGAACAAATATCGCCGCATTAAAACCCTACTCCTGCGCTCGCGATGAGTTCAAAGGAGAAGCTTCGGCATATTTGGATGCGAATGAAAATCCGTATAACGCACCGTATAACCGTTATCCAGACCCCTTACAATCGGCTCTGAAAGAACAAATTGCCAAAATAAAAAACGTTCGTCCGTCGCAAATTATGCTCGGTAACGGCAGCGACGAACCCATCGACTTGATTTTCCGCATTTTTTGCGAACCGAAACAGGACAACGTCGTCGCCATCGACCCCACTTACGGGATGTATCAGGTTTGCGCCGATATTAATGATGTGGAATATCGAAAAGTGTTGCTCAACGACGATTACACATTGAATTCCAACCGGTTACTCCAAGCAACCGATGCGCAAACCAAAGTCATTTTCCTCTGTTCGCCGAATAATCCGACCGGAAACAAGATGGAACGGACGGAAATCCTGAAAATATTAAATACTTTTCAAGGCATTGTGGTTATCGACGAAGCTTACATCGATTTTTCGTCGGAACCTTCGTGGTTAAATGAATTAGACCATTTTCCGCAACTAATTGTTTTACAGACATTTTCAAAAGCGTGGGGAATGGCTTCGGTTCGTTGCGGTTTGGCTTTCGCTTCCGAAAATATTATTGCTTATTTCAATAAAGTAAAATATCCCTACAACATCAATTTGCTGACACAAAACTTTGTATCCGAGCAACTTAATAAAGAAAACGAGAAAAACGAATGGATGCGGCAAATTCTTTCCGAGCGTGAACCGTTGATTCGGCAATTGCAAAATTTGTCGATTGTTGAAAAAATCTATCCATCGGACGCCAATTTTCTGTTAGTAAAAGTAAAAGAGGCTAATTCGGTTTATCAATCACTTGTAAAACAAGGTGTTATCGTTCGTAATAGACATACCGTATCGCTTTGCGGCGATTGTTTGCGGATTACGGTGGGGACACCAGACGAGAACAAGTTGTTGATTCAGGCTTTGGATGTGTCTTCTATTTCATAAATTGTAATGAAATTATAAATAATTGCATTTTATTCTATTTTCTTAGTCTCTTTGTCCCCCCCTTGCATTCCGCAGGAATGCAACCTATTACATAACAGATGGTTGCAATCCTATGGATTGCAGAGAGGGGGGGGCAATGTATTTCTACCGAGCGATACATTCCTAAACGTGCCGACAACGGATGCCGATAGTTACTGCCTTACCCCATAACTATAAACCGCCGTCCCAAACCCATCCACAAACGTAAACCGGAACTCACTATCCGTCGCCGAACAAAACGTAAACCCCGCTTTGTCGCTACAAAACACAGTGCCATCCGTCGCCTCCACCTTCCGCGCCAACGAACCGGCGGAATTGACTACATATTCCACCGTTGAACCGGCCGGCTTGATATGCTGAAAATTATGGATATGCCCGCAAAAATAAACATCCACTCCGTTCTTCTCCAAGATAGGAGCCAATCGCGCTTGCATATCGCTACGCTCGCTATCGTCTTTCTTCGTATAAGCGTAAACGGGATGATGGCCGATGACGATTTTCCACTTTTCGGAAGAACGAACTAACACCGAATCAATCCAAACAAGCTGTTTTTCAAAATCCTGCTTGCAAGCGTCGGGATATTCGTCCGATTCTTCGCGGTATTTGTCAATCATGGGCGTGGTGTCGATGAAGACGAGCAAGCACTTGGCGCTGTCGCCGGCTTCAAAAACTTTGGTATAATACTTTGCAGGGGCTATCCAGCGACGGCTTATGTGCGAATAATCCAAGACGGCTTGGGTGTTTCCACGGTATTCGTGATTGCCGCAGATGGCATACCAGTCGATCATCAAATCGGGATGCGTGTAGATGAGTTCATAATTGGTTGTCCACAAGGGGTCGGATGTGCTTGCCACGCCGTTAAAATGATGCACATCGCCGGCGGCGGCGATAAATTCGACGTCGGCATTTTCGGCGTAATCGCCCATGATGGCGGCGATTGATTTTTGTTCGTAATAGCCGTTGCGACCTAAATCGTTGGCGACGATAAAGTTGAGGGCGTTGTCGGCGGTTTGGGGATAGTGAATGACATCGGTTTGCTTAGTTGTACAACCGATAATGGAAATCAGTAATAATGTTGCAAAAATAGAATGTTTCATTGTATTTTGTTTTTAATACGTCATTGCGGGCTTACCCCGCAATCCCCCGCAATCCGTTAATAGCAGATTAGTCATTAACGATTTTCAGGAAATTCCCGCTTGCGCGGGAATGACACAGTAGTTTGACAAGCTTGTTTTAATTCGCACCAAACGCACCAAAATAAGATGCCGGACGCGGCGATTTATACTCTTTACCCGCAATCGTTATTCCGGTCGCTGCAAAATAAGGCTCAAAATCGGTTTTCGCACCCGTCAAAGCGGGCGAACCGGCTTGAAGATGGAAATTCCACGATGCGGAAAAATTATCATAACTCAAAAGAGGATTGGTAGTATAGGGAAAATCAACGAAACGAGGATCGTTGTCGCCCGCCGATTGCCCAACCTTGTCATTCGCGCCGATAACGATATTCTGAACGCCGGCCTTGAAACCGTCGAATGCAGTAACCGTTCCGTTGGCAATATGTTGAGATACGGAACTTTGCTGCGTTCCCGAAGCATAAAAATTGTGATTGACTTGGCTGTTGTCGTCCGGCAAGTTCGCTCCGTCCTGACGAACGGCAAACATGGAATTAACGATCAGATTGTTGTAGATTTCCACCAAACAACCCATTTCGAGCCATACCGAACCACCTTTGGGCTTGTTGGGGTCGCGTCGCCATCCTGCATTGATAATCGTATTGTTGTAGCCTTTAATCAAGGCTTGGTGGCGGGTCGGGTCTTGTCCCGAACTCGAAAGTTTCAACGCATTGGTATTGGGACTGTACATCAGGTTGAAAGCAGCATCGACCGTACATCCCGCTTTCACGTTGATAGCTTCGCCGCCCGCTTCCCCATTAGCATAGAACGTATTGTTTGAGAAAATACAATCGCCACCCTGCACATAAATCGCGTCTTCGCCGGTGTAGCGGAAGGTGCAATTTTGGACTACATATTTTCCTGCGGGATTGTTGGTATTGAAAGCTACCATCGCCTCGCCGCCTGCGGGCTTGAAAAGTCCGGCCGTTACCGACGGCGAATTGACCGTAGTTACTGCACCCGTATATTCGACGGTGGTGTGTTGCAGCAACATTGCGCCGCAAGTTGCGCTCCCGATAATTCCTCCCCAAAAACGGGCGAAAGCATTGGCAGAAGTCCGTTTCGCGGGTGTAACTGAAAACAGGACAGGCGCTTCAGCCGTACCTTTGCTATAAAGGTTTCCGTTTACGATGATTTCGATTTTCGTTCCGCTCGCATCAACGGCAGCGTCGCTGACGATTACTTCCACGCCTTCTTCAATCGTCAATGATTTTCCGGCGGGAATGTTCAAATGTCCGGTTACGTTCACGATTGAGTATTTCGGCCAAACGCCTTCCACGTTTCCGCTTGTGGTAATCGGGTCGTTCAGCGATACGACAACGGAACAGGTGGCGGTTTCGTTCCGATCGACCGTCGTTACCGTAATGGCAGCGTTGCCCGGCTTGACTGCCGAAACTTTACCGTCGGCTGATACGGTAGCGACGGCTTCATTGTCGGAACTCCACGTAACAGCCTTGTTAGCGGCGTTGGCTGGATAAATCGTAAACGTCAAAACTTCTTCCGCACCCGGTTTCAGGTTCAGAGCCGGTTTGTCTAACGTGATTCCTTTGACGGAAAAATCTTCTTCCGTCTTCTCACAACTTGTAAAAACTACTGTTGCAACCATCAGGAGCGGCAACAAAAATTTGAATGTTTTCATTCTCTTGTTCATAAAAAATTAAATATTGTTGTATTAAAATTGTTATCTTTTTTATAGGAGTTGTTCATCATAATTTATACCTCAACCCAATTTGAAATGTTTGTCCGAAATAATCGCGGCGAATTAACGTCCCGTTTCCGAAAGTTTCGTATTCAAGAATGTTTTCGTTCAACGAATTTTGCTTTTTAAGAAACCTGACCATCGGCGCATTCAATAAATTCGACGCTTTTGCGTAAATCGAAAGCCCCATTTTAAAACTTTTTTCAATCGAAACGTCCGTTTGCATAAATCCCGCCAGCCATATATCGTTGTCCTGAAACCGCGAGATAGCGTAGAGCCGTTCGCCGGTGTAGGAAAAAGCGAGTTGCCCGTCCCATCCGTTCTCTTTGACGAGGAGCGAAAGATTGGTCACGTGCGCCGCCTGATTGTTCAGCGGACGATTCTGCTCAACAAAAATCTGCTTGATTCTGTCAGGCGCGCTTGGGTCGGGATTCTCAATATTCTTCACTTTTTGAGTTAAAATTTGCGAATGAGTATAGGTATAATTGGCTTTTACGCCAAACCACCGAAAATATTTCGTAACATCAATCTCGGCGCCGTAATTATTGGCCGTACCGTAATTGGAGGGCATATAATAAGTATTCTGTCCTTCGCTGAAAATCCCCATTTCAATTGGATTTTCAATGTTTTTGTAGAATACACCCGCCATCCACTGTTCCGAAGGACGGGGAAAATACTCATATCTCAAATCAACATTATGAGCGACGGCATGATTGAGATTCGGATTGCCTCGTTCCTGATATTCCTCGTTGATGATGCGGTAAGGCACAATCTCAAAAAAACTCGGCCGGTTGATCGATTTGTAATACGACGCCCGCAAATTCATATCCTTGTGCGGCGAATATCTGAGATGAAGGCTCGGCAAGATGTCGGTATAACGCTGCGTACTATCGCTTGTAACTCCCGCAACCGGATGTTTGAGGACATAGCCCTGCGCCGTATTTTCCGCCCGAACGCCCAAGGTTACAAGCACTTGATTGATTTCAACTTTGCCCTGCACATATCCCGCGCCGATTTTCTCGGAAGCATCGTAATTCAAGGGGTCGCCGGTAGAGCCGTGCGGATTTTCGAGGCTTAACTTGATTTGGTCAAAAGTCTGCCAGTCGCTCCCCTGTATTAAGTTCTTTTGCTGCCCTTCCGGTTTCGCCGGGTCGTAGGGATTGAAATTATATTGATTGTAGAAACTCGTGCGTTGCTTGTCGCGATACATACCGCCGGCCGAAAGATTAATATCGGCTTCTCCTGCCTGAATCTTGTATTTGAAATTCAGATAACCCGCCAAATCTTCGTCGGAATTATGTTCCCACCGGCGTTTGATTCCACCCGAACCGCCCGACGACGACACCACCGACAGCGGATTAGGCGTAAAATGATTGACCCGCGAAGCCAGATAAACAAACATATTATCGGGCGTTTCGTTCTGCGCCTGCGACCACACACCCGACCAGTCGATGCCTAAACTTCCGAACGAATGTTCCCCTTTCAAGGTGCTGTTGATAATTTGTTGGCGATTCCATCGCATTCGCGTATCCTGCGAAAGCGAATAATTGCCCTCATGCGGCTTGTAATCAAGCGAAAGGTCGATTGTCGCAATTTCGCGGACTTGCTGATTGCCGAAATCCATATAAGCGTTGTACCATTGGAATTTATGATTTCCCAATTCGTAATCCAATTTCAAATGAGCGCCCAGGCGGGTTTGCTGTTCCGAATAAAAACGGTCGTTTTTCTTGGTCAAAACCGGCAGATTGGAAGCATTGTTGGAAGCTGTAACAAAATCAAAATCAAGGCTGTTGTTGCCGCGATAGCTGTTTTGATAACTCAATGCAGCGATT
The DNA here is from genome assembly GCA_025999115.1 of Bacteroidia bacterium. Next base: position 4,087 of record BNWW01000046.1, on the reverse strand, counting down.
ACTCCAAGTTTTTCATTAAAAAACTGGTTGCCGAACGAGAAGCCGCCGAAGATAGAAGGCTTGGCTTTTTCCGATTCCAAAATCAGGTTTTTGGTCGAGAAATCCTGTACTTTGGCGGGATAGCCTTCGCCGTATTTCTCAAAAGGCGATACTGCCGTAATGGCGGTTCTGTCAAAATATTTGAAATCGTGATCGAAAAACAAAGCGTTGTATCCGGTGGCCAGATTGACAGTCAATTGCATTTCGCGGGGCGCGTCTTTCATAACCATATTGATGGCGCCACCCACAGCGTCGGCTTCCATATCGGCCGTTAGCGCTTTGGTAACTTCCAATCTGTCAAGCAATTCCGACGGAAAAATATCTAATGGTACGAAACGGTTTTTGTTATCGGGACTTGGGATTTTCACACCATTTACCAGCGTATAATTGTATCGCTTGTCCATTCCCCGGAGAATCGCGTATTGCCCATCGCCGCTGCTGCCCCTCTCTACGGTAACGCCCGACACGCGCTGAACAACGTTAGCCACCGTCAAGTCAGGCGACATTTCGATGGCTTTGGCGCTCACGACATTCAGTACATTGCCGGCTAATTTTTCGATGAGTCGCGCACTACTATCGCTTTTTCCCTGATTTTCGGCGGAAACAACGACGGTCGATAATTCCACCACTTCCGGTTTTAACAAAACTTCCACATCTTGGTCGGCAATCCGCGCTTCCACTTCGGTAGGTCTGTAACCCAAATAATTAACTACAATCGTTTGAGGGAAATCGTTATTGTTGATGTGTAGCGCAAACGAGCCGTCCAATCCCGTTGCAGCGCCTCGTGCAGGCTGCGATTTCATAAAAACGGTGGCGCCGATGATTTCTTCGCCGTTGTCGGCATCTTTCACAATTCCCTTCACTACACCAGCTTCGATTAATCCCATTGAAAGAAAAACGAATGTAGCCGTCAATAATAATTTTTGCATTTATTATAGTTTTTTAACGGCACAAAAGTATTCTTAACTTATCACAAGGAAGCGAAAGACTTGTAAAGGATTGGTAAAAAAGATATGACAAAAATATGACGATTCTTACTCCGGATAATCAATTCCCGTCAAAAACAAAGCCTGCGCCGGTACGGAAGTCCCCGCATTACAACGATTTTTACTTTCGATGATCGATCGAAAACCGTCTAACGATAATTTGCCTTTGCCCACTTCCAACAATGTGCCGACGATCGATCGCACCATATTCCGCAAAAAGCGGTCGGCTTGAATCGTAAAAACCATACAATCGTTTTGCATCGTCCATTCGGCGTGCATGATGCGGCAATTATTGGTTTTGACGCCGGTATGCAGTTTGCTGAAACTTGTGAAATCGCTGTAATCGAATAAGATACGGGCGGCTTGGTTCATTGTTTCCAAATCCGGCAATTTTTTCACTTTATAGCTTAATTCGTATTGAAAAGGATTCTTCCGGCCGGTAATATAATATTGGTACGTGCGCGAAACAGCGTCGAAACGGGCGTGAGCATCCGGGCGAACCGGAACGATTTTATCAATGACTATGGTTTTGGGCAACATCCCATTTAAACGGTCCGTCAAATTTGCAGTTTCTTCGGGTTCAATAGGTAAATCGGCGTGGGCGACCATCAAACGGGCGTGAACACCGGCATCGGTTCGGCCGGCTCCGGTAATGGCGATGGGCTGTTGCAGCAAAACGCCCAAAGTGTGTTCGAGCGTTTCCTGCACTGTCGTTCCATTGGGTTGAATTTGCCAACCGCAAAAGTCTTTCCCGTTGTATGCCAAATAGATAAAGTAGCGTTTCACAATAATTCGCGCAAGGATTCCGGCAAATAAAACGTATTATTTTTATCGACATACACTACCACCGTTGTCAATCTGGTTTCTTTTCCGTTGAGTAAAACGATGTTGGTGTTTGGGCGGATTTCCAGATTATTTTTTTTGCTTTTGACTTCCAAAACCGGTTGTTGATTTTTCGTTTTAATCGAATAACCGTATCCGGCAAAAACGTCGGTATGTTTGGCAAAATATTGTTCAGTCAATTCATCCAACGAATTTAATCCTAATGAATTACGCAAATAATGATGCAATTCGATGTTGGTATGATGGCCGGTCAGGCGATTCGGCGTAGGGTCGAATACGGCCAAGAAGACTTCTTCGCCCGTGTGTCCGTAGGACGTAAAGCCGAAACAGGTATGATTGGTTAGAATTTTGGAAAGCGTTTTTGTCCAATCGGTTCCTTTCATTCGTTCGGTGGGCGAAAGGGCGTTATGTCCCGATTTGGTCAGCGGAAGCAGTTGTTCGTGTTCTTCTTTTGATAAATCGATTCCGGTTAATTCATAGACCGTTGCTTTTAATTTGGACGCATCCGTTTGTTGTAACCGGTTGATTAAATTGGGAATACTTGTTTTGAATTTTGAAATACCGGCAAATAATTCGTCTTTCGTGAGCGTTCCGTAATTCGGACAACGTTTTGAACCGATGCTCAATCCGCTGTTTCCATGATCGGGAACGGCTACGACTAATGTTTCGCCGTTTTTTTCGGCAAAATCGAAAGCCACACCGCAAGCTTCGTCGAAAGCCAGCACATCGGTAATAATGGCGGCGGCATCGTTGGAGTGCGCTGCCCAGTCGATTTTGCTTCCTTCCACCATCAAGACAAAACCGTCTTCGTCTTTCGAGAGTTTTTCGATGGCTGTCCGGGTCATTTCGGCCAACGACGGTTCGATTTCGGGATTGCGGTCAATATCGAACGACATATCCGTTTCGCCGAACAAAGCCCACATTTTATCGCCCGTATAATTTTTGAAATTCGATAAATCATTCAAGAAAACGCCGTAACCGTTTTGTTCCAATTCGGTTTTCATTTCGGGTTTTAAATATTGTACGCCGCCGCCAATCAAAACATCAATGCCGTTGTGAACCATTTGCGGCGCAATCCAATCGTATTTACCGCGATTATAAGTGTGCGACACACAATCGGCGGGCGTTGCGTGCGGAAATTCGCAGGTAAAAACCAAGCCTACGGATTTGCCTTGCGTGATGCGGGCGGCTTCCCAAAGTGTCATCAACGGTTGGTATGCTTTGGACGGATCCATGGGAATCAAATCGTTTTTCGGATCGGCTTTGGGATAAGTCGAAACCCAACTTGCGCGACTGAGATACCCCGTCATAAAGCAGGACGTAGTGGGCGCAGAATCGCCGATAGGAGCATTGGAAGAATGCGTTAGAATAGTTCCGCATAAATACGGATCGAGATGTAACTTTGTGATTTCCGGGTGATTGTAGCGTTGGTACCAGCGGGCAGCGGAAACTGCGGCGAGGGAAGTGCCGTCGGGAATCAGCAGAATCACGTTTTTGATAGGTTTGTCTTGGGCATATAGAACAGTCGCAAAAACAAAAAAACAAACGAATAACAAATTAATTTTTTTCATATTTTGAAATATTTTATAGAAACTCTTTACGAAATTAACACCAACTCCCTTCCATCAAACACCGCATACGAAAAATGCCGCATCCAATCGCCGAGAATCAATATCCGGCTATGACGGTTCAGTTGCAAATCCAACACAATGTGCCGATGACCGAAAAGCAAATAATCGGTATCGGGATATTGCTGCAAATATTGTTTGGCATACAAAACCAAATGTTCTTTTTCTTCGCCCAGATAGGGAAGATCGGCCGCCACATCGTGTTTCCGGTTGTGATTCGACCACCAATGACCGAAGCCGATACCCCAACGCGAAGGAATAAAATGACGAAACAAAAACTGACACAAGCGACTGTGAAAAATCGCGCGAATCAACCGGAATGAACACGAACGGTCGCCCAAACCATCGCCATGCGCCAAATAAAACATCTTTCCGGCAATTTCCGTCCGAACCGGCTCCCGATGAACAATTACTCCTAATTCATTTTGAAAATAATCAAACATCCAAACATCGTGATTGCCGGTAAAAAAGTGAATTTCAATACCTTGGTCGTGCATTTCGGCTATTTTCCCCAAAAAACGGATAAAACCTTTCGGAACCGTTTTTTTATATTCAAACCAAAAATCGAAAATATCGCCCAACAAATACAAA
>BNWW01000045.1 GCA_025999115.1 Bacteroidia bacterium | reverse complement strand
ACCGGTCGTTTTACATTTGCGACCTTGCCGTATCCGAATCATACCGTTCTATGGATGATGCGTGATATACCGATACGTTCGAAGGCTATCTCTTGGTGGAAACAGCAATAAACATTCCCGCCTATTCAATACGGGTATGTAAGTACCGGCTCCATTCGCTTTCGCCCAGTGCCGTTTTCCGTTTGATTCTTATCGGGTAATCACCTGTAGATAAATTATCTATTTTGTATGCACCGGCCTGTTTTTTGTCTATATGGAGGACATTTTCATGACAATTGTCCTGATATTCGAGAACATATTCAAGATCGCCTTCCAACGACTCGTAGCCGACGACCATCGACTTGTTTAATGCTTCCACATGCCAAATCATGGGAGGTAAGGGAAGGTCGCTTTGGGGTATCTTCACAAGAACCGGTTCGCTTTCGCCGAATGAGTTTTTTGATTTTATCCACACTTGAGAGGGAAGATCCGTTTGATTTTTCCGAATCTCCACATAACCGGCGTAAATAGATTGCTCGGTAGAATCGTATTGCGCTATATAGTTATCTATCGTTCGTTTTCCGGCAAAAAACAGTCGTATTCCGTCCGTTCCCGTTTCTATCCGGTCTATTTCGGGTGGAGCAGGCAGAGAAAAGTCGATATGAGATTCGTAAACCGGAATTTGATGAGGAGAAATCAGTTGCACAACACAACGGGATGCGTTTTTTGAGGGTTTTCGACTGAAATGCAGCGGATTATCTCCCGGTTTTATTTCCGGCAGTGTAATAAACTGCTTGTTCATCCCTTGTCCATTTGTATCTAATTGAGTAATACATAATTTATACCGGCGCAAAATATAGTTTGGTAGTTCGCCGGGCTGTTTAGGCAATACGGAAATTTTTAATTCCTCTTTTTCTTTGTTGATTTCCAATCCGTTAATTGGAGCATATATTTTTTGGAGTTCGGTAAAAGCCTGTTTTCTTTGCCGCCATTCGTTTACTACGCCCCAGCCTCTGTTTTGCGAAGGAGTTGAGCCGGTATAGTTACTCCGGTAATCGTTGTACGTCCACAACGAAGTGCCTGCAACATAAGGCAGGTGGCGCGAAATTGTATCTTGGAATAGGGCTATATCCTTATGTAGTTTACTGTTGAGAGAAAGCCCTATCATTCCCTTCCCAAACTCCGTAGCAAAAAGAGGCTTGTCCGGCCATTTTTCGTGTACGGCGCGGAGTTGCTGGGGAGCTATTCCGTAGCAATTAACGCCTATCATGTCCAAAGCGTCAACCGGCTCGTTGGCATCGTTTGCCGTCGGCCTGAATGCGGTAAAACTTGCCGAAGTAATCAGGCGAATCGAATCGAGTTCTGTTTTAATATAGTTGGACATGGAACGGACATAAGCCGCTTGTTCCGCCGTCATTACCATTTTATCACGGGGACTGATGGTATCGCCCAACTCATTGGCAACACTCCAAGCGATGATAGACGGGTGGTTATAATCGCGCCGTATCATTTCGCTTATCCATTGCTTTGCCGGCGGACTGCCGGCAAAAGCATTCGGGTCTCTTTGTCCCCAAACGGGTATTTCGGAAATCAGCAGAAAACCGATACTGTCGCAGAAGTCGAGCAGATTGGGCGCAGACGGTGCATGCATGATACGCGCCAAGTTCCCTCCCAATTCTTTCATCGTCAGAATGTCGCGCCGAACCAAATAACCGGGTTCCGTATTACCATAAGCGCGATGGTCGTGTACGCGATTCATACCGTTTAATCGAACCGGTTCGCCATTCAGGTAGAGTTGAGCGCTTTTGGCTTCAAACAATCTAACGCCAAAATTATCCGACCGGACGGCATGTTCCGAATCAGAATACAGCGTCGAAGTGAGCTTATACAAAACCGGAGCATCAAAATGCCACAACGACAGTAGATTGGATTTCAACGTAAAAGAGAGATGCACACCGGTGGTATCGTTTGGACGTACCGCCACGGATTTGCTACCGCTGTATATTTTCCTCTTCCGGTTATTTTGGATATCGTATGAAAGGATATAATCCGTTTGATTCGACAGATTTTCTATTCCGTACAATACGTTTATTTGTACCTTGCCGGTTTCCAAATCGGGCAGAGCGGTGATATGCTGGTATAATATCCGTTGCGATTGAACGCCTAAAACGGTTACGGAACGGCTGATACCGCCCCACGCCCACCAAGCTCCGCTTTTATAAGTATTATCGACTAATACGGTTAATTTGTTTTGCGCTTTAATTCGAGTGGTTATATCCAGTTCAAAAGGAGTGTATCCTCCTTTATGTTCGCCGATTTTTTCGCCGTTGAGAAAGACTTCGGCGGTTTCGTAAACGGCTTCAAAACGCAACAGGATCCGTTTTCCAAGAAAAGCGCCGGGTAAGGTAAATGTCCGCTCATAACAGGCTTTACCTGCATATTCGGAATAGCTGTTTTCCACGTCCCAGTTTCCGGGAACAGGCATGACATCCCACCGGCCGGTATCCGATTCAAGCTGTTGCATATCCTTTACATCCGAAGGTATTACCTTAAACCGCCACTCGCCGTTGAGTGAAAATGATTGGGCAGAGGCTGAGAAAGTTCCAATGAACAGAAAAAAAATAAGCCGGCAAATAATATTCTTAAAACTCATGTATGGTTGATTTTATTGGAAACAAATTTTATATAATTACCTTGATGTTTCGCTCTTGATCGCCCGCTATTAAGCGAACTATATAAAACCCGTTTTGAGGAACATTTATCTCAGCATATCCTTGGGAACTAAGTTTTTGCGTTTTCAAACAAACGCCTTGTATGGAATATAAAGCAAAAACAACCGGCGTATCCGTCGTCGATTTTACAATAACGGTTTTATCCCGAATAGATACATCGCCCCATCCGGCGGATTCCTGCTGAATTTGTATTCCGGTAATGACCGGCGGCGAATAAAGTTTAACCTCGCTCAAGCCCGTATATCCATTGACGTTACTTGCATGGTTATTCAAGATATTGATTCCTACCCATTTGACGTTGCGAGACACTGCGGCGATTTGTTGCATCTCGCCGAGATAGGTAGCATCGCCTGTCGCCTGCTGTAAAGAACATTCGTGTACCTTATTCCAGACGGAAGAATTAAAAGCCTCGTCCTCTAATGCTTGGTTGGAAGTTGAGGTATAGATTTCGATGTCTTTGACGCCACGACTTAAATAGGCGCTAGTCCAATTCAGATTCCATATACGCAAAGCGGCAAAATCTTTGGGCGTTTTCAACTCAATTAAAAACCGGATGGGAAAGTCCACCTGATTGGAATGCCATACCATACTCATTACCGACGCTTGGTGCGTGGTGTTGTTTACCAATCCTGCTCCATTGACGGCATACAGGGGCAAACGCCCCGTATAGGTTGATGAGGCATAAGCATCCTGAATGTTGTCGAACGGAATTTCAACCAAATCGGCATCTGTATCCGGGTTTGTACCCGAACTGATGTTGGAACGGAAAGGCGATAGCGGCAACTGGCTGTCGGACGTAAAGATGGATATGGCGTTATTGTTTTTCCACGCATAACGAACCTCTGCCGGAACGTCAATCGTTGCATTGCTTAGCTTTATGCGGTTATCGGGAAGAATAACGGCATCGGCGCTCTTATAAACGCCATCTTCTCCGCAAATTTCAAATTCGGTAATATCTTTCACCGAAGTTAAACCGGCTGTTACATAGTCGAAAGTAACGAACAATTCGTTTCCAACCACTTCATGGCTTTGATAGATGGGGCTTTTATGATTTATCGATTCGTCGTAAACCAATGCGCGGGTATATAGCAACAATCGTTTCGCTACCGTATATTTGTCGCTCGGATGAATATTCCCGGGGTCGCCCACATCAACAGTTACCACCATACCGGTATTTTCTGTTTCCTTCCATGTTTGCAGTTGAATGTCCCGTATTTCAGCCCAGCTATACCCGTTTGGTTCATCGGTTCGCTCGTAAGCAGGCAGTTGAACAAAAAGGAAAGGCAAATTTGCATCTCCCCATTGTGTTCGCCAATCTTTAATCAGTCCCTGAAATATCGTCTTGAAGTTACTCCAATATTTGGCATTGGTTTCGCCTTGATACCAAACAAAACCTTTTACCGGATAACCGGTTACTTTGTATATCATTTGATTATACAAGGACGAAGGCGTGGTGTAATGTTGGTAAATCCCTGTTCCGTCGGGGCATTTTGCCGCGTTCAGTTCAAGGTCGTTTAAATAGGCTTCGGGCGAAATAAACGCATCGCAGGGAGCGCCGCCATGGCTCACATTGATTAATCCGATGGGGATATTCACGTGTTTATGCAAATCGCGTCCCAAAAAGAAAGCGATGGCCGACCAATCACGAATACGTTCGGAAATGGAAGACTTCCATTTTTTATCGTTCTCGCCGACAAGTACGCCTCCATTTACAATTTTTGCCACTTCAAAAAAACGCAAATTGGGATAATTAGCGTCTGCTATGGCGTTTGCCAACTGTTCGGAAGCCACCGTGTTTATCTTAAAAGCCATGTTGCTTTGTCCTCCGCATATAAAAACGTCGCCCATCACAATATTGTTGTAGGTAAGCGTTTCGTCGCCTGCCGTGATGCTCATTGTGTAAACAGTTTCCGAAGTGCTCAATGCAGGAAGGATGAGGTTGAATTTTCCATCCCCATCGCATTGGGCCGGATAATCAATTTCGTTAAACCGGACGACAACGGCTTCATTCGGCAATACTTCGCCCCAAACCTTTACCAGCTGGTCGCGCTGGATAACCATATTATCCGAAAACAGCGCCGGCATTTTGATTATCGAAACAGGAACGATTTCCGGTTCTTCATCCGTCAATACGATATAAGGAGCATACGCGCTGTTTTCGCTCAAGGCCGCCTTTACCAAGGCATCATTTCCCTGCGTTACGGCCAACACAATACTTGCGGTCTTGTCGGCGTTTGCCAAAATAACGGGCAAAAAAGCCGATAGATTCCATTCGATCCACACATTGCTATGTTCCGTTTGGTTTATCTCGATAGAAGCCGTTTCTTCGGGCAAGGAAGGACGGTTATCCCATGTTAAACCGGCGGTTTGGTAGCCCGGCATACAATACGCCGAGATAGCCAGTTCGCCAAATTTATCAAACGACTGGCAATACAGGCGCAGCTTAGCGGTTTTCATACCGGCGCTTACCGAACTGAAATCGAAATTGAGATAAATCTGACGGGAAAAACCGGAACTCGTTTTCAATTCGCCATAGTTCAGCGTGGAGAGAAAGTCTTTTTGTTGCTGACGCAAATAGCCGTCAAGCACAGGAGAGAGCTGCTGCCCGGAAGCCATCGTTTCTCGATTTGTGCAACACAGAAAGACGATAATAAGAAGCAGGTCGAAAATAGATTTTGTTTTCATGATAAATTTATATTTAATATGACTATCCGCTTTTTTACCATGGTGTTCGGCAATCCGTAGGATTGCATCGCTCGGTAGAAATTGATAATATCTTTGTCCCCCTTGCATTCCTGCGAAATGCAACCTATTACATACCAGATGGTTGCAATCCTACGGATTGCAGAGAGGGGGTGGTCTCAATGTATTCCTACCGGGCGATACATTCCTAACGGAATGTTAAATGTGGCAATACCAGAAATAACACCAGTTGGGGGTAATTTCGCGGATAATCATAATATTTAACTGCTGCGTTTTCTCTTCCTTTCAAAAATACAGATTCCATAAATGATTCCGAAAACCAAAACAAACGAACCGGCATTACCAACCGAACCCAATTTGTTATTCTGATCACGAGGATCATCATCCGGAGCTATTCCTGTTCTTAACGATCCGGCGGATGATTCCGCCGGATTTGAAATACGCTCCGAAAAGCGGTCATGAAACTTGCTTTCCGGAAGAGTACCGGAAAATACATTCGATGAGAAAATGAGCAGCAATATGATGCCGATCATTTTATAATTCAATCTTGATTTCATATTGACAAATTATTTAGTGATTATTTTTACATTTTTTACCCCTTGTTCGGTAATCACTTTCACAATACAAATTTCCGGTAAATTTACTTGCTTGCCGGTCGTAAAATGGGGCGCATTTACTTGATCATTGGAGTAAAGCAACATCCCTTGAATATTATAAACCGATAGTTGTTTAATCAAATCATTGGCGCCCGATACGGCATAAATCGAGTGATTTTTGCTATATACATTGATATTTTGAACCGGAGCAGCCGTTAGACCCGTCAAATTCTTCGGCGCCAACTGAATGAAGAACCGTTCTTCTTCCGCAATAACCCGGTCATTTGAATCTTTTTTCGGTTGATAATTAAACATATATTCGAATGTGTCATTTTCGGAAATGCCGGTTTCCCGTGTTTCCGCTTCGTTATCAATGAATGTAACGGCTGCCTCATAATTGTTCATCCCTTGTATGGTCAGGGTGATATTACCGGCGTAAGCGGTTGAAATGCCAATGGGAATCAAGATATTATCCGTATGAATAATGTTTGCGCCCAAAGCCGTTGCTCCGTCTAAAGTATAAATATCAGGAAGATTGTTTATTCCGGCTTTTAATTTGCGGGAAGATTGTCCGTCTTCGCGGTTGGCGATGAAAGTAAGTACGGAGGCAACTTCATTGCCGGCGGTAATATTCAATTTGTTCCCTTCATTTTGCGACGATCTCAAACCGCTGGATGCTCCTGTAGCTATAAGACCGGGAGTTATTATGTTAAATACCAAAAAATCATCCTCTTCGGCGGCGTCTTTTTCAACAATAAATGATTGCAACGGAGCAATGTACTTGTCTAAATCTTCGGGAATTGTCACTCCGAAATTTCCAACCGGATTATAACCGCTATAACCGTCAGTATCCGTCCATACCTGATAATTCTTCCGTATTTTAGTTCCATTCGCTGCATAAAGCGCATCAAAATCAATGGTTGACATAAACGGATTACCAACCAAAGTGAAATCGGAAGCGTACTCTTCATCGTATAAAAATTTCAAAGGCTCTGTTATAGGCGTGGCGCCTGCCAAAGAACTTCCTTCAATTTCAAAAGAATGAGCTTGATCGACAAAGAAAGCGAATCCCGTTCCGATGGGAAGTGGTTCTTCCAAGCCGGTTATGTATTTCCATCCGGCAGTGTAACCGGCCGGATTGAATTTCCGAAGCCAACTGTCGGGAGTATTATTGAAATAGAAATCGCCGGAAACGGCATCTACCGGCACAGATAACAAATGCCAGCGATCGGCAGCCACGTCGAGTTCGACAACCGCCTTGCCGGTGATAGTTAAATTTTCTTGTCCGCCGATTTCTGCGCCCGGTGCGAACGTGATGGTGTTAACGGTAGTTGCCGTTTCTAATACCGGATAAGAACTGCTTGTCGGGATTCGTATATCGGAAGTGTTACTTGGAGCTACGCCTGTACTCCAATTATCATCCTCTGTCCAATTTGTTGAATTTTCCTTTGGATCCCAAACGCTCTCTAATTGGACATCTTCCGTAATTTCCTTATATACTTTTATTTCGGAAATTGCAGCGTAATTACTTGGTGCATGATTCGATAAAATATTAAGCGCCAGCCAGTAAGCATTGTCGGCTCCGGTAAGGCTGATGTCTTCTCCTTCATAAGACGTGCTACCTGTAGCCTGCGCAAATTGGAGTTCGTCTGACGATACCTTCTTCCAACGAGAATCAGTAAAATCGGTTACCGTAGTCATATCCGTGGACGAGGACGAAACGTAAATATCCACCCTTTTGGCGCCTCTATTCGTATAATCTGTAGAACCTGTTCCAAACAACCAATTGGCATTCCATACATGAAGTTTAGTGATGTCAATGGCTTCTTTGAATTTCACCATTAATTGAAACGGGTAAGAACCGTCTAAATTTCTCCACATCATATAATCGCCGGCTGTAACATGTTTCATATCCGGCAATAATCCCGCTCCGTTAAATGCAAATTCAGGTTTCCCTGCATTATTAGAATTATTGGCGTAAAGCGTTTCCATTTCGGCAAAAGGCACTTCGTAAACGCCCGGTGTCGGCATATCGCTCAACACTAACTGCGGAGCATTGGACGACTCGATGCTTCCGATAGTAATCAGCGGGCAAGTAGTTGAAGTAGTAGCGGGATAGATAACCGCTATCCTGAAATAGAGCAGCTTGTTGCTCGAAAAATCCTGCGCCTTGATAAAATCGGCAAAATCGAAACTAATCCATTGATCGACAGCAGCATTACTGGTATGAATATCCGTCGTATGATATTGTCCGGTAATGGGACGGTTGGTAAAAGTCAAACTGCCGTCAATCGCATTACCGGTTGCCGCATAAGCTCCTAAAATAACAGGATTAGCATTACTTACACTGTTGATGTAGAGTTTCAGTGTCGCATGTTGCGGCGTAAATATTACGCTTGTCAAATCGAAATCGAGGAAAATCTCCCGAATATTTGTGTTGTATGACGAGAGAGCCATATTCAGGTTAGTACCAACATAAGAATCGTCTGAGGAGCTCACAAATCCGTCCGCAGTCGGATTAAGGGTTGTCGTTTGCCGGGCAAACAACGCAGTTCCGGCAATTATTACCGCTACAAAAGTAAAAATTAACTTCTTCATATTTATAAAAAATTAAAAATTAGACATATAATAAGTTTCTCATCATCTCAACCATATAACCGCGCCGCCATGCGCTGCCAATCGAACACTACAGGTCGCAGTCGCTTTGCCGACCATTTTTTTAAATGGCGTTACGGGCGGTTGCGGAATGGCGGACGGGCGATGACCCGCCACTTCTATTTTCAGCTTTTCGGCCTGCAAATCGTCCGCATACACATACAGCATCGCGTTTTTGCGCTTGTAACCGGGTGTGATGGCGGCTATATCAATAGTCAGGTCGCGTTCCTCGTCCGTGCCGTTCAGCGCATAGATATACCAGTCTGCTCCCGACTTCCGCGCCGCTACGGCGGTTTTACCCAATTCGGTCTGCGGCAATACGATCGTTTGTTCCCAAACGGTGGGAACGGCTTTAATCAAATCGAGCGCGGGCATAACAACCGGTTCGTGCAGCAACACTTCGGGGTCTTCCGAAATGATCTGTAAAGGCGAATTAAACGCCACAAGCGTTGCCAACTGGTGCGCAAAAGTGGTATTTCCCGGATGGGAAAACGACAGCGGCGTATAATCGCCATGACCAACCACCAAACGAGTAAAAGGTAACAAGGCATTGTGATAGGAAGGAATAGGCCCTTCTTTCAATTTGTTCAATTCCAAGCCGCGGATGCCTTCGCGCGTAACTTCATTCGGATAGGTATAGGCCTCGCCCGCCGGTTTCTGTACACCGTGAAAATCGACTAACAATTTGCGTTTGGCGCACTCCTGCAATAGTTTAATATCAAAATCAATCCAACGTTTGCTTTCGCTGTCCATATAATCTATTTTCACGCCGGAAATGCCTGCCGTTGCCACAGTGTCCAAATAGTGGCGCATAGCGGCATAATCGTCATCCGTGCCGGCTATGTTGTGGGAATGATTCCACACGATTAGTTTCACGCCTTTTTCGCGGGCATACAGCGCAAGTTCTTTCATTTTATCCCAAGTGTTTTCCCACGTGTTTGTTCCCGAGTCGATGACGCTGTACAAAAATCCGAGTTCGGCGGCATAATCAATAAATTGCCGTTCTTGTTCAAAATTTCCTGTTCCTTGACTAAACCACCGCCATACCGCTTTGCCGGGAACGATATAATCCGTATCGGCAAATAATTGGGGATCGGGAGCCGGCGAAAGTTCGCGCACAACCGTTTGATTGACTAATTCCGTCAGGTTTTCCGCGACCAGCATCACACGCCACGACGTGCAAAGCGGTGTTGTCAGCGCAAAGCCTTCGCTTCCTTCGGTAAAATTCGCTTTCATTTGGAAGGGAGTAGCGCAATCCCAACGCAAGCCGCTGTAATTTTGCAGATTCACTTCCGTAGCCAGCGCATACCGGCCATCGGCCAACTGCAAAACCAACGGAGCGCCCTGAACGGCATTCGTTCCCGAAATAGCCGGAAGTTCCGCCGCTGTGCAGGATTCCCACGTACCGGCGTATGATTTCAACTTCCAATGGTTTTTCCGTTCAAAATAAAAGACCTTGCAATCTTCGGGAATGCTGAACGAGGAGTTTTCCGCTGTTACCGTCAAGCCTTGTCCGATAACCGATACATACCTGTATGCTATGGCGTTGTCGAATAAGGCCGCTTGCAGTTTTACCGGCGATTTACCGGATGAAAATTCGTAAACGACCGGTATTTTTCCGGCAGTTGAAATTTGTTTGGCGACCAATTTTCCGTCGAAACGGTAATATTTTCCACTAATCGTTATTCCAACTTCCGAAAGAAGTTCAACGCCTTTCACGCCGGAGCGCAACACTAAACCGTCTTTCCCCCGAACCCATTCGATGGAAGTTGTTTTCCCTTGTGAAAAATACTTTTCCGCTGCCTGCGCAGACAAGCCAAGCAAAAAGAGCAGTATTAAGATGTAATTTTTTTGAATCATACTCATTTTATTAATAAATAATTAACTTTTGCCTGTATATCCGTTCCGGTGCATCGATTTGTGCAATCAATAATCCGGCATAACGTTCCGAAAGCGAGTAAGGCAATGTAGCGTTTCGCAGAATCAACTGTCCCGCAATATCATATAAAGATATGCTGCTAAATTCCGCTCCGGCGCAACTAAACAACCTGCGTGAAGGCGCATCGTAACACAAAACCGGTCGTTGCGCTGCCGGCACGTTTTCGATTCCGTTGCCGCCGGTTTTATCCAGCACCAAGAAACTCGGCACCAAAGTCGTGGTATTATGACCGGGTTTGTATCGTATCAGCATATTCTCGTCACCTTGCGATTGCCGCAGTTTCAGGGTGAAAAAAGCGTTATTCCCTTCCAGCAGCGCATTGCAAAACGCTGTTATATCGAAGTCGATGTAGCAAGCCGATAAGTTACCCAAAACCTTGCTATCCAACATTTCCCACTGTGCGGGGGCGGTATTCCAAATCGTGTTGGCATCGACTTTTTCAGCGTTTCCCAGCAATTCAATTTTCACGTTGGCGGTGGCGCTTTTGGACGTAACATAAAACACGGCGTTTGCTCTTCCCGTTTTTTCCAAGCCTTCGGGGAAGTCATACACGAGAAACGATTCCCTTGCCGCGCCTGTTTTGCTTGTGGTAAACAAGTCGGCAGCTGTATGCGGATTATCGGTAGTACCCTCGGTCAGGTAGGTGTCGAAAGACGGACGAATCGTAAAAAAACGAGCGTCATCCACATAAAAGTTGGCGTTTCCACCCACAGTAGCCTGTACGCCATCGGCATCGGCAGCCGATACGATAGTATATTGCGAAACAGCGCCGGGATAAACAAGAAAGGTATGAGGCGATGTCGTGATGTTATCTACCGTAAAGTTCTGTTTCCCATCCGTATAGATTACCGAGAACGGGAATTTCCCTTCTATATCGAAATAAAGCCGCCGCTCCGTAGTCGATTTGGTTTGCCCGTAGAGATACGCTTTCGGAGCATCCGCATAAGTGGCTGTTACCGAAGCCCATGTATTGCCCAGCATCAATTTTCCAAACTGAGCTTGTCCGCTTTCGTCCGAAAAGACAAAAACATTGAGAGTCTTGTTGCTGTCGATTTTCTTGTTGATGTGCCATTCGTTGGTAATCGACGTATTGCCTGTATCGTCAATATTCCAGTAGAAAACCGGTTCCTTTTCGGGGAGCGCTTTTCCCAGTTCAAAACTTCGGATGCTGACAATGTCCTTCGCCGTTGTAGAAGCGGTTATCCGGCCTACAATCAAGTATTTTCGTCCCGATTCAAAATAGGTTTTCACTTCCGTAGAAGCAGGATAAGCCGTTGCAGTAGAAGCGGTATTCACGCCGTCCGAAAGTTGTAATTCGTTGTCTTTTGTAATTTTCAGACTGATTTCGGTTTGGTGATTCGCGTTTAAATCCACCGTCAAATCATTGTTGGAGGGACGTTCAACCACAAAACTGAAATAGCGGTTTTGATTCGTATTCAGCGCTATCGGATTAAGAATCGCCGCCGGCTGGTTGAGTTGAACGGTTTCCGATACTTGTTCGGGCGTTTTGTTCAGGTCGCTTTTCCGCTTGTAAATCCGTAGCCAGTCCACGTCCATGTGCGAATTGTGTGCATTGTCGGTCAAAGTGGAATTGGAATTTCCCCAAGGCATGGTGCTGAACACGATGTTCATATCGTCGCCGTTCATGCCGCCGGTATAGCTCCAATCGTCTTGTCCCCATTTGCCGTAGGCGCGTTTTTCTTCATCGGGATGCCATTGTGGCAGTTTGCCTACGCCGGTATTCCATTGATTGGTGTAAGTGGGATGTGTTGTACCGCGCCACAATTCGGTTCCTTCGTGATAAATAATAATATGGTCTTCGCCCACCCACAGTCCCCATGTTTGGAAACCGGTGGAAGAATAAGTTTTAGAAATACCCTGCGCAATGTCCACTCCGCCGGTATAGCTGTAAGTTTTCCAATCGTGCCAAGCCAAATGGCAGGTAATGCCGCCTGCATTCAATTTTTTGGCTTCAACGACGTCAATTTCATACCGGTTTTTATAACTGAGGTTTTCGGAACCTACGACCGACGTCCAGAAAGCATTGTTTACGCCGGTTGCATCGGTTACTTTGAACCGGGCTTCGTAATACGTATTCCGGCCAAATTTTTCTTTTACCCAGACAGAAGCGGCCGTCCATTCGGAGTCGGCGCGGTTGCCTTTATAATTCATCAGTTTAAGCAGTCCGCCGGCCAGCACAGCATTTTCTTTCCACCGGCCGACTACCTCGCCGCTCGCTGAGGTAGATATTCTATCGGCGCTCCCCCATACGTTCCAGTCCAAAGCGCTTCCTTCAAATTCGTCCTGAAAGATTAATTGATAATCTTCGGGGGAAGGAATCGACGATGGGCCGGGACTGTTAGCCTGCCCTCTTCCCGTAATGAAGGAAGAGAGCAAAGCAACAGTAATAATATATAATTTGATTTTCATTTTGTTATTGAACAATCAATTTCGCATGGAAACTACCTTTCGCCGTTTTCACGCGCAACACGTAAGTTCCTTTATTCAAGCCTGCGACCGAAACTCTATCGTTCACAATCTGTTCGCGGGAAACCAATAGGCCGGCCAGATTGAAAATATCCACTTCGTTGGTTTCAGCCGGTGCTTTCACATAGAAATAACCGCTTGTTACCGGATTAGGATATACAGTGAGTTTGCTCTGATTGTCGTCATAAACGGTTTTCAAACCGGTAGGAGTCCACGGGTCGAGTTCGAGGCTTGGGTATTGCGCTTCAAATTCCGGAAAATCGATTGCATATTGTCTCCAAGTCAGTAAGGCCGTACCGTCTCCGGCAGTCGCTTTAACAGTAAAATCAACAACACCTGCGCCTGAACGCAATTTCTGATTAATAAAAGAAGAAACGTCCCAATTTCCCCTGACACCGGTAAAGCCCGGATCCGGCAAGGTAATGTCCGTAATGAATTTAAGATTGACTTCGTCGGGTTTGTTAGCCCAGCAAAGGTCTTCTATATCACCCGGTAAACCGCCTTCGACAGAATATGCGCTCAATACCACCGGAGTGGCTTTATCATTGCTGATAAAGAAGACACTCAAATTCGCCATATCAATAGAATCGTTTCTTCCAAATTCCGAAATATCATAACGTAAGAAAGCTTCGCGTGCGTAGGAGGCATCCTTCTTTATGAGGCCGGTTTGGTTATTCCAAAAAGTACCGTCGGGAGTAGAACTCTGTACATACGTGTCGAAACCCGGATAAATAAGCATGGCGCGCGGCGATTTCACTTTTACTGTTTGTTTACCGAATACGATGCCTTCCGCTCCGTTACCGTCTGTTAAGCCGGTCAGCGTATAACTAGTTGTCTTTTCCGGCGTAACGGGAATTTTAATCGTGTTCGTCGTAATGTCGCTAATAGTGTACGATTGCTTTCCATCCGAATAGGTCAATGTCCATGGGGCTGTACCTTGCAACTGCACTTCCATTTGCACTTGCGTACCACTTGCCACGTAGAATACGTTTGGAGTAAACGTAGCAAAACTTTCTTTCGGAAGAACGCTTTGGAAGCTGTTTCCTGCCAAGAATTTCTGAACCGACGACTCGGCGCGATTGGCTTGCAGCTTCACGCCTCCTATTTTGCCCAAACCGGCTTCATACTTGTAATTCAAATCCCACCGGTTGTTGAGAGCCGTGTGTCCGTATTCTCCTTCAATGTTGGGATAGAAGAACGGAGCGGAATGGTCGCCCATCACCGGCACAAGAGCAATACTCAAAACATCGTCGCCGGAAGCGTTGGTCTGAACACGACCAATAAGCAAAGTCGGCTCGTCGTTGCGTATATACGAAGATTTGCGTCCGGTTGGTTCGGCGCTCACGGTCGAAGCGTAATACAACTTGTTGGCGCCGAAACCGGTTTGCAACTGGTTGTACTGGTCGATGATTGATGCTCCCAAAACCTGTCCCGAAGTATTTGTCAGCGAAAGCGTAAACTCTCCGTCGGCGGCTTTTTTCACAATCGTAGAAAAATATCTCGTTGTTGTTTCGTTCAGGGCATATTCCTGTGAAAGGGCAAACGAAGCGGAACTTCCCGACGGCAGTACAATCTGTTTGTTGTTTTTACCGGCCGTTCCGGTTAATGTAACCGCAGTCGCCTCATCGAAAGTAATATCTTCCGCCGACGTTTCGTTCATATCTCCGGCCGGTTTGAAAATTCTGACATAATCTACCGAAGCGTATTGTCCGTTTACCGAAGCTTGTACTTCGGCAGCCCGGAATGATGTTCCCAACAAGAGCGCCATCAGGTCGCCGGTATATCCGGCATTGTAATTCCAATCGTCCTGTCCATAGAAACCGTATGTTTTCTGAGCTACGTCTTCAAGCGACGAACCGGGAGCGGCGGCTTTCAGCGCATCAACCAATTCACCCGAATTGTAGCCTGCCATGTTGGAAGCGCGTTTTACTTCTACACCGTCGATATAATATACGATGTCGTTGGTGGATATGCTGACGCCAAACACCTGATAGTCGCTTACTGTCCGGTTTGTCAGCGAGTCGATGACAGAGTAGTAAGATACATTCGGATTGATTTCGGCGGCATAATAGTTTGTTTTCCAGTCTGACAGTGAATAATCGTATCTGTATTGGCTGCTACCGGAAGCATTCATAATAGGTAATCCCATCGAATAGCGGTTTTCGTATTTTGAGGCTAATTGCGTATCATAAGTCTGTGTGTTCAGCGACGTACTTGTTCCTACGGCATCCAGCGGTTTCACGCGCATTTCGATATATATATCCGTATTGTTCGGCAATTTGTCAATCAGTTTAACCTGCGAAGAAACATAGCTTGTCCCATTACTCTTGATAGGCAGCCTCAACTCGTCATTCACCACTTCGGGACTACCCGAAGAAATGCTCCATATTTTTGTATCGAGGTTCGATTTAGCAAATTCCTCGCCAAAATAGATTTTCCAGTCGTTAGCGCCGGAAGTCAACACCGGAGCCGGAGGTGCAATCACCGTAACCACCGGAGCGCCGCTCACGGAAATGGAAGCGTTGTTCTTGTCGGAAGCGCTTACCAGCGTATAGGTAAACGTAGCGGCCGGCGCGACAGTAAAGGTATAGGGCGATGTGGTAATGCCGCTAACCGTAACAGGCGTTCCTTCGGGAGTGTTATAAGTAACTCCAAAAGGAGGTAACCCTTTAAATTCTACCGACAACAGGTTTGTCTGACCAGCGTAGATTTTGTTTACGCCGCTAAGAGTAGCATTGGGCGTCTGTACGCTGAATGTGGCCGAACCATCGACAGCAATAGCGCCGTTGGCATCGGAACTGGCCGTAATGGTGTATGTAACATTCGTTGTGGGCGCTACTTCAAAAGCATAACTTCCGGTGGTAATGCCATTGACCGTTACCGGTGTTGTTCCGTCGGTATAAGTTACGCTGAAAGGCGCCACCGCAACAGGCGGGAAGAAAATGCGCACCGAGTCTTTTTCGCCGGCATAAATTTCGCGTCCGCCTTGCATTACAGTTACCGGTTTTTCATCGTATAAAAACAATTTCGGAGCGCTGACGGGGCCATAAACGGCTGAGCGTATCCAAAGCGAAACCGGATAGGTGGTAGTTGCATCACACGTTAGGAAAAAATAAATGGTATCGCTTCCGTTAATGTTTTTATTTACAAAATCGGTAACGTCCAATTTCAGAAATTGATTTTCGTCTGATTTTGTTACCATGATAGTTCCCAACTTTTCTCCATCGTTTGCCGAAAGGATTTTCGGATACGTTCCCGTTACAACAAAACCATCTCCGGCGGGGTCGTCGGTAGCCGCATTAAAGAAACGGAGAAAGTTGGTCGGCAACGTGGGTTTACGTTTCAAGGCATACACTGCCAGCGGAAAATCGCCTACTCCTGTTTTAAAGTAGTCGTCGGAGGCTGAAGAATAAACCAACAGGCCTATTTCTACTT
>BNWW01000044.1 GCA_025999115.1 Bacteroidia bacterium | reverse complement strand
TGCAGTGTCGCGGTAGGAACCTATTCCGAAGCGGAAGTGAAAACGGCGGCGGTTATGGAGCCTTTTACTCGCACTGACGATCTCAGACAAGGATATCAGGTGGTGGCAACAACGCCCGACGGACACTTCTCCGTACGAGTATTTGTTCCTGAAGGGTCTAATTTTGAAGCTGCCAATTTGCAAATCAAGTCCAATACAGTAGGCGTCTCGATTGCCTCCAACGAAGGATATGCTTATTCAGGAGGGAACGGTGCCGCCGGTGCTTTTGCGCGAAACAATTTTCCTGTAGCAACTTCATGGTGTGGAAATGCAGATAACAGCAGTAATGATGCTGAGGGCACACGCGTAATACAAGGCCCCAACAACTTTCCCAGTTGGGGTGATGCGGCTGTTTATTTTGCAAGTAGGCCGGAATACAGAACTTACAGCTGGACGAACAAGGATATGAACGATAAAGTGTTCTATACATTTCGCTTTATGATGATGGCGCCCAACGCAGCGGCGAACACAACCAATTGTCCAAGCGGAACTTGTACAAGCACCAAAGCGTTCTTCCTGATAGAACAGATTACTGCGCAGTGATACATTATTCCCCTGATTAGAACAATTTAAAATATAACCGCCTGCACAATCAGCAGGCGGTTATATTTTATGCCCTTTTTTGCAGTAAGCCTTAAAGTTACTAAAAAAATGCTTACCTTTGTCGCCACTAAAAGAATAAACCGATGAATAAACAACTTACCATCGCCCTTGTGGCGCACGATCAAAGGAAAGCCGATATGGTGGAATGGGCGGTATTTAATGCCGAAACTCTTGCAAAACATCGTTTGATTTGCACCGGCACCACCGGCGGATTGATCAAAAAAGCATTCGATAAAAAAGGTATTGAAGCCGAAGTGGTGTGTATGCACTCCGGTCCGTTGGGTGGCGATGCCGAAATTGCCGCCATGGTGGTTCGCCACGAAGTTAATCTGGCCATTTTCTTAATTGATGATTTGAATGCACAACCGCATGAAGCCGATATTCAGATGTTGCTCCGTCAATGCAGGGTTCACAACGTACCGATTGCTTGCAACCGTTACAGTGCCGATTTGATGATTACCAGCACCTTATGGGACAAAGAAGATTATGTGCCTAAAATTCCGCAATACATTAAATTTTATAGAGAATGAAACTGAAAATAGCAATCTTGCCGGGTGACGGGATCGGCCCGGAAATTGTAGCCCAGGCTTTGGAAATAACCAAAGCCGTTTGTAAAAAATGTGGTCATGAATTGAGTTATAAGGAAGCCTTGGTGGGCGCTTGCGCTATTGATGCAGTGGGTAATCCTTATCCCGATGATACGCATGAATTGTGTATGCAATCGGATGCCGTGTTGTTTGGAGCCATCGGTTCGCCGAAATACGATAACAATCCTTCGGCCAAAGTTCGTCCCGAACAAGGGTTGTTGGCGATGCGTAAAAAATTGGGCTTATACGCCAATATCCGTCCGGTGACTACTTTCCCGTCGTTGTTGCACAAATCGCCTTTGCGCGCCGATTTGATTGAAGGAGCCGATTTTATGTGTATTCGTGAATTGACGGGCGGAATCTATTTCGGTCGTCCGCAAGGCCGGAGCGAAGATGGATTAACTGCTTACGACACTTGCGTTTACACAACAGCAGAAATCGAACGCATCATCCGTTTGGCTTACGATTACGCTTTAAAACGCAACAAAAAATTGACCATCGTCGATAAAGCCAATGTGTTGGCCACCTCGCGTTTATGGCGCGAAACGGCGCAACGTTTGGAAGCGGAATATCCTGCTGTCGCCACTGAATATATGTTTGTCGATAACGCCGCCATGCAAATTATCCAATGGCCGAAACGGTTTGATGTAATGGTTACGGAAAATATGTTCGGCGATATTCTGACCGATGAAGCTTCCGTCATTACCGGTTCGTTGGGAATGTTGCCGTCGGCTTCAATTGGGATTCATACTTCGGTGTTTGAGCCGATTCACGGTTCGTATCCGCAGGCGGCGGGCAAAGATATTGCCAATCCTTTGGCGACGATTCTTTCGGCCGCGTTGATGTTTGAATACGCATTCGATTTACAAAAGGAAGGACAATTGATTCGTGAAGCAGTAGCCGCTTCCATGTCGGCCAAAGTGGTTACGGAAGATATTGCCGAATCGGGAAAAGCCTATAAAACATCCGAAGTCGGACAATGGATTGTCGATTACATCCAATCAAAATGAATCCTGAAAAAAAGAATTTTATCGTCTTGGGAGGAATTGTGATTCTTCTCGGGGCGATTTTTTTGTTTTTGTATTTTTTCGGAAAATCCGGAACGGAAGTTCGCGATTGGGAACAAATTTGTTCCGAAGGTGAAATTCGAGTTGTAACCGAGTATAATTCGGTCGGTTATTATGTTTCGGGAGATACGATTGCCGGCGCTCAATATGATTTGTGCCGTTATTTGGAACAACGTTCGGGTTTGAAAGTCAATATCGGTTTGGAAAACAATTTTGAAACGGCCATAGATAAGTTGAACCGGAATATTTACGACGTTATCGCCCTCAATATTCCTATTACGACACAAAGTCGCGCCGAATTGGCATTTACGATTCCCATTACTCAGAATAAACAAGTATTGGTGCAGCGCAAACCGGAAATGGGCGACACGATTCCGGTTATACGTAACCAGATGGATTTGGCGCACAAAATAGTTCATATTCCCAAAAATTCACCGGTTATTTTGCGTTTGAAAAATTTATCGGAAGAAATCGCCGAACCGATTATTATAGAAGAAGTTGCCGATTATACACAAGAAGAATTAGTCTATATGACGGCTTACGGAACCATTGATTATGCGGTCGTAGATAAAGGAATCGCCCTGAAAATCAGCCGGTTACACCCGAATATCGACATCGAAACCGATATTAGTTTCACGCAGTTGCAAGCATGGGCCGTACGAAAATCTTCGCCCGTTTTATTGGATAGCCTCAATGTTTGGATAGCTGAATATATTTCTCGGCACGGAATTTGATATTTTGGATAAATACGATTACCTTTGCGCGCTTAAAAAACGAAAAAGGCAAAATAATTATTATAAACAAATGAATATTACATTAAAAAACATCGACGCTGTAAACGCTACGATTACTGTGGCCGTAGCAAAAGAAGATTATCAACCCAAAGTAGAAAAAGCAATTAACAACATTTGTAAAACGATCGTTCTCGACGGTTTTCGCAAGGGTTACGCCCCTAAATCACGCATTCAGGCGATGTATGGAAAATCGGTTTTAGTGGACGAAATCAATAAATTAGTTTCGGACCAATTATATGATTATATCAAAGACAGCCAATTGAATGTCTTGGGCGAACCGCTACCTTCGCAAGAACCTCAAGAACCGCTCAATTTCGATACTCAGGAAAATTACGAATTTACTTTTGATGTAGCTTTGGCGCCCGAAATGGATGTCAAATTGACAAAATCCGACAAATTGACGTATTACACGATTCAAGTTGCGGACGAAATGGTCGAAAAACAAATCAATAGTTTTAAAGCCAATTATGGCGTATATGAAACGGCCGAAACGGTCGAAGCTAAAGATATAGTCAAAGGTTTGCTGACCGAAGCCGATGGCGAGCTCACGGTGGAAGACGCCGTTTTGATGCCTTCTTTTATGAAGGATGAAGCGGAAAAATCCAAATTTACCGGCGCGAAAAAAGACGATATCATCTCTTTTAATCCCTACAAGGCTTATGAAGGACACGAATCGGAATTGGCTTCTTTCCTCAAAATTAAAAAGGAAGAAGTAGGTGCACATCAAGGTGATTTTACTTTTGCGATTACCGAAATAACCCGTTACAAAGAAGCCGAATTAAATCCGGAATTGTATGACAAAATCTATGAACCCGGTACCGTAACTTCCGAAGAAGCTTTCATTACAAAAATAAAAGAAAATATCGCCCAACAAATGGCGCCCGAAAGCGATTACAAATTCCTCATCGATGCCAAACAAGCTTTGGAAAACAAAGCCAAAGACATTCAATTCCCCGACGAATTTTTGAAACGTTGGTTGGTGGCTTCCGGCGAAAAACGCACGCCCGAATCGGTTGAAGAAGATTATCCGAAAATTCTGGACGATTTGAAATTCCAATTGATTAAAGATAAATTGTTGAAAGACAACGATATAAAAATCGAAAAAGAAGATGTAGAGCAACAAGCTTATGTTACGGCGCGCGCCCAATTTGCTCAATACGGAATGGCGAATGCTCCCGAACATCTGTTGCAAAATTATGTACAGGAAATGATGAATAAAGAAAAGAATGTACAAAATTTGATCAATCTGGTTGTCGAAAATAAATTAATTGATGTATTGAAACAACAGGCTACTTTAAAAAATAAGGAAGTAACAATTGAAGAATTTCAAAAATTATTTGAACAATAAATACGATAGGATCTTCAGCCCTCTTCAGAGGGTTGGGGGATAAAAAATAACAATATGAACAACGATTTCAGAAATTATGCCGTTAAACATCTGGGAATGAGCGGCAACGCATTGGATAAATACGCCACCATTACCAGTAATTACATTTCGCCGACGATTATCGAAGAACGTCAATTGAATGTAGCGCAAATGGATGTTTTTTCCCGTTTGATGGTCGATCGCATCATCTTTTTGGGAACGCAAGTCGATGATTATGCGGCCAATGTAATTCAAGCGCAATTGCTTTACTTGGATTCGTCCGATCCGGGAAAGGATATTTCGATTTACATCAATTCGCCGGGAGGTTCGGTGTATGCCGGATATGGAATTTACGACACCATGCAATTTATTTCGAGCGATGTAGCCACGATTTGCACCGGAATGGCCGCTTCCATGGCCGCTGTTTTGCTTGTGGCTGGCACCAAAGGCAAACGTCAAGCGCTGAAACATTCGCGCGTGATGATTCATCAACCCTTGGGCGGTGCGCAGGGACAAGCTTCCGACATCGAAATTACCGCTCGCGAAATTCTGAAAGTGAAACAAGAAATTTATACCATTATTGCCGACCATACCGGCCAGCCTTACGAAAAAGTGTTGCAGGACGGCGATCGCGATTTCTGGATGACTTCCGAAGAAGCGCTCCAATATGGTATGGTGGATCAAATTTTGACGAAAAAATAATGGCAAAATTAGCCTCTAAACACTGCAGTTTTTGCGGTCGTCCCGAAACGCGCGTCAATATGTTATTGACAGGTGAAAACGGTTTTATCTGCGATGAATGCGCCACACAGGCCTACAAAATCATTCAGGAAGCCATTCAGCCGCAGAAAGAAAAATTTTCGATCGATAAAGAAACACCCCGTCCCAAAGAAATCAAAGCGTTTTTGGATCAATACGTGATTGGGCAAGACGATGCCAAACGCTATCTTTCGGTGGCCGTTTATAATCACTACAAACGTTTGTCGCAAAAAGATACGAAAGACGATGTGGAAATCGAAAAATCCAACATTATTCTGGTCGGTTCTACCGGAACAGGTAAAACGCTTCTGGCGCGCACCATCGCCCGGATGCTGAAAGTTCCGTTTACGATTGTCGATGCAACTGTTTTAACGGAAGCCGGTTACGTGGGCGAAGACGTTGAAAGTTTATTGACTCGTTTGTTGCAAGTGGCTAATTACGACGTAAAAGCGGCCGAACGCGGCATTGTGTTTATCGACGAAATCGACAAAATAGCACGCAAAGGCGACAATCCGTCCATTACCCGCGACGTGAGCGGCGAAGGCGTACAACAAGGTTTGCTGAAATTGTTGGAAGGCTCGGTCGTGAATGTTCCACCCCAAGGCGGTCGCAAACATCCCGAACAACAGATGATTGCCGTAAATACCAAAGACATTTTGTTTATCTGCGGTGGCGCATTCGACGGCATTGATAAAAAAATTGCACAACGATTGAATACACAAGTGGTTGGATACAATGCAAGTCGCGATAACAAGAAAATCGACCGCATGAATCTCTTACAATACATCGCTCCGCAAGATTTGAAATCGTTCGGATTAATTCCCGAAATCATCGGCCGTTTACCGATTCTAACCTATTTAAAACCCTTGGACAGAGTAACTTTACGCAATATTCTGACCGAACCCAAAAATTCGATTACCAAACAATACATCAAATTATTTGAAATGGATAACGTACAACTCCGTTTCGATGAAGATGTTTTGGAATACATTGTAGATAAGGCAATCGAATTTAAATTGGGTGCGCGCGGACTGCGTTCGATTACGGAAGATATAATGATAGATGCGATGTTTGAAATTCCTTCAACCGGTCAGAAAGAGTTGCATATTACATTGGATTATGCCAAAGAACGAGTGGAAAAGGTCGAATATCGGCAAACAGCGTGTTAAAAAATTCATTTATAACAGGTGATTCTATTTTTTTTGAAAAAAAATCTGAAATTATTTGCATTATTTCAATACAATAATATACCTTTGCCATAACGAAGATTGACTATCTCAAAAATAAATGACAAAAGAAGATTTTTTAACGGAAGCGCTGAAGAAACACTTTGGATTCGGTTCATTTAAAGGAAATCAAGAAGCCGTGATTCGAAACGTCTTGGACGGGCGAGATACTTTTGTGTTGATGCCCACCGGAGGCGGAAAATCATTGTGTTATCAATTGCCTGCTTTGTTGATGGAAGGAACCGCCATTATTATTTCCCCGTTGATTGCCTTGATGAAAAATCAGGTGGATGCGATGCGCAATTTCAGTGAAGACAATGGCGTGGCGCACTTTATCAATTCGTCGTTGAATAGAACGGCCATCGACAAAGTAAAAGACGATATCCTGCAAGGCAGAACCAAGTTGCTCTATGTCGCTCCCGAATCGCTGACTAAAGAAGAAAACATTGAGTTTTTACGGCAAGTTCCCGTATCGTTTTATGCGGTCGATGAAGCGCATTGTATTTCGGAATGGGGACACGATTTTCGTCCCGAATATCGTCGTATTCGTCCTATTATCAATGAAATAGCTCGAAGGCCGCTGATTGCGCTCACGGCTACGGCCACCCCAAAAGTGCAACACGACATCCAGAAGAATTTGGGCATGATGGATGCTTTGGTTTTCAAATCGTCGTTTAATCGCACCAATTTGTATTACGAAGTTCGTCCGAAAGACAAGGACATCGATCGCGAAATCGTAAAATACATCAAAGCCAACGAAGGTAAATCGGGGATTATCTACTGCTTGTCGCGTAAAAAAGTAGAAGATATCTCCGAAATTCTGCAAGCCAACGGCATCAATGCTTTGCCTTATCATGCAGGAATGGAATCGCACCTTCGTTCCTCCAATCAAGATAAATTTTTGATGGAAGAAGTGGACGTCATCGTCGCCACAATTGCATTCGGGATGGGTATTGATAAACCCGATGTGCGTTACGTGATTCACTATGATATTCCCAAAAGTCTGGAAGGCTATTATCAGGAAACAGGTCGCGCCGGACGAGATGGAGGAGAAGGCAAATGCATCGTCTTTTATTTACACAAAGACTTGCAAAAATTAGAAAAATTCATGCAGGGAAAACCGGTTTCCGAACAGGAGATAGGCAGACAACTTTTGGAAGAAACCAAAGCCTATGCCGAAACATCCGTTTGCCGGCGAAAAGTATTACTGCATTACTTTGGCGAAGAATATCACGAAGATAACTGTGGAAATTGTGATAATTGTTTAAATCCAAGAAAACAAGTGGAAGCAAAAGAATTACTAATATCGGTTCTGGAAACCGTTGAAATCCTGAAAGATAAGTTTAAAGCAGATCATATTATCAACATTCTGCAAGGAAAAGAAACCTCCGAAGTCTTGTCGTATGAACATGATAATCTGGAAGTGTTCGGCACCGGTAAAAGCGAAGACGAACGCACGTGGAGCGCGGTGATCCGTCAAGCCATGATTGCCGGTTATTTGGACAAAGACATTGAAAATTACGGCCTTTTGAAACTGACGTCCGAAGGGAAAAAGTATTTGAAAAATCCGGTTTCGTTCAAAATCACGAAAGACAATGATTTTGAGGAAGACGATAACGTGGAAGAAACGCCTTCGCGTGGCGGTGGTTCGTGTGCGGTGGATCCGGTATTGTATTCGATCATGAAAGATTTGCGGAAAAAAGTCGCCAAACGATTGGAAGTGCCGCCTTATGTGATTTTCCAAGATCCTTCCCTGGAAGCCATGGCGACCACTTACCCGATTACGATCGACGAATTGCAAAACATACCGGGCGTGGGCGCCGGAAAAGCTAAACGCTACGGTCAGGAATTTGTAGATGTCATCAAACGCCACGTGGTTGAAAACGAAATCGAACGTCCTGAAGATTTGCGCGTGCGCACAGTGGCCAATAAATCGAAAATGAAAGTCTTTATCGTGCAGAGCATCGATCGCAAAGTGGCCTTAGACGATATTGCGCTAACCAAAGGTTTGGAATTTAACGAGTTATTGGACGAAATTGAAGCCATCGTTTATTCCGGTACGAAAATTAATATCGACTATTTCCTCTATGAAGTGATGGATGAGGAACACATCGAAGACATTTACCTTTATTTTAAGGAATCGGAAACCGATGAATTGGAAGCAGCCATTGAAGAACTCGGCGGCGATTATACTGAAGAAGAAATTCGTTTGGTGCGAGTCAAATTCCTTTCGGAAATGGCGAACTAAATTTTTAATATGCTAAATAAAATTATACCCGAACAGCAAATTCAACAGGCAAAAAAACTGGTTGAAAAATACAATAAAATTGCGATTGTAACGCATGTTTCGCCCGATGGAGATGCTGTGGGATCGTCGTTGGCGCTCTATCATTTCTTGTCGGAAATAGGAAAAGGAGTGAATGTGATTGTGCCGAATAATTTTCCCGGATTTTTGAAATGGATGCCCGGCGTAAAAGAAATTATTGTACATGAATGGAAAGCCGGATTGGCCGAAGAGGCGATTTTGTCGGCCGAACTGCTTTTTTGCCTCGATTTCAATGCTTTGAAACGAATCGGCGCAGTGGCTCCCTTGGTGGAAAAAGCTACAGCCAAGAAAATCCTCATTGACCATCATCCCGGACCGGACGATTTCTGCGATTTGACTATTTCGCATCCCGAAATTTCTTCTACCGGCGAATTAATTTTCCGTTTTATCTGCCGGATGGGAATGTTCGACGATATCAATCGTTCGTGCGCCGAATGTATTTATACCGGTATGATGACCGACACCGGAGGCTTTACCTACAATTCCAACGATCCGCATATTTATTACATCATCAGCGAATTGTTAGAGTTAGGAATTGATAAAGATTTGATTTACAGCAAAGTAAATAATCATTATACCGAGAATCGTTTGCGTTTGCAAGGTTATGTTCTGTACGAAAAAATGAAAATTTTTCCCGAACAGCACACCGCTTTGATTGTTCTTTCTCGCGAGGAAGAAGAACGTTTCCAATGGCGGCGCGGCGATACCGAAGGTTTTGTGAATATGCCGTTGAGTATCGACGGAATCGTTTTTTCCGTTTTTATCCGGGAAGAAGAAAATATGATTAAAATGTCGTTCCGTTCGCGGGGAACGTTTCCGGCCAACCGTTTTGCATCCGAAGTTTACGGTGGCGGCGGCCATTTGAATGCGGCCGGCGGCGAATCTTACGGAACATTAAACGAAGCCGTCGCTTTGTTTGAAGCGCGTTTACCGGATTATTCCGGATTATTGTCGAATATAAAAATAAATGAAATATGAAAAAAATGATTCTGTTTTTGGGAGTGGTCATCGCTTTGACCATTGCCTTTGGAGCTTGCGACGATCAAAAAAGTATGCAAGAATATTTACGAGAGGAACAGCAGGCCATCGAACGATTCATTCAAAACAAGCAATTGAAAGTAACCGAATCGTGGCCGGGTTTTGAGGCTTTTGAAAAAGATTCGTTGCTGTATTACAAAACATCGGGAAGTACATACGTGTATATACATGTGGTAGACAAAGGCGATACGGCGCGGAAAGTCAGTCCGTGGGTGGATGAAGTGCAAGTGCGATTCAACTCCTTGTATTATGTTAAATCGTATATTGCCGGCGATACAACCGCCATTTCGTTCAATAATGTATCGCGCGGACCCTTACATTTTTCTTACGGTAATTCATTGAGTTATTCCGAAGACGGTTCGGGCTTGCCTTGTGTCGGTTGGGCGATTCCTTTAAGTCCTGATTTTGAGGGAGCAGTGGGTAAAGGAGCGATTGTTGATTTAATCATTCCTTCTATTTCGGGCAATTCAACCGATAATAGTGCTTTTCGTCCCGTTTTCTACAAAAAATTGGAATACAAAAATTTCTATTAATTCATTTTTATTTATTATCTGATGTCATTAATTAAATCTATTTCCGGCATACGCGGAACCATTGGCGGCAAGGCGGGCGAAGGCCTTTCTCCATTAGATGTTGTAAAATTTACGGCGGCTTACGCCACTTTTATCCGGTCGAAAAATCCGGTTTCCAATATCATTGTTGTGGGACGGGATGCGCGTATTTCGGGCGAAATGGTGCGCCAAATAGTTACCGGAACATTAATCGGAATGGGGTTTGATGTAACCGACATCGGTTTGGCTACTACGCCGACCACCGAATTGGCTGTTACGATGGAAAAAGCGGCCGGCGGAATCATTCTCACAGCTTCGCACAATCCTAAACAATGGAACGCCCTGAAATTATTGAACGAAAAAGGTGAATTTTTGAATGCCGCCGAAGGAAACGAAATTTTGCAAATTGCTGAAAAAGAATCTTTTACATTTGCCGAAGTAGATGTTTTGGGAAAAATAAAAACCGACGATTCCTATACGCAAAAACACATCGATCACGTTTTAAATCTGAAATTGGTGGACACGGACGCCATTCGGAAAGCCGGTTTTACGGTGGCCATTGATACGGTTAATTCGGTGGGCGGAATAGTTTTGCCGGAATTATTAAAACAATTGGGTGTTCAACATATAATCGAAATAAATACGGAGCCAACCGGCGTTTTTGCACACAATCCCGAACCATTGCCGCAACACTTGACCGAGATAGCCGGCGTGATGAAAACGCAAAAAGCGGATGTGGGTTTTGTAGTCGATCCGGACGTCGATCGTTTGGCGATTGTTACCGAAAACGGCGATATGTTTGGCGAAGAATATACTTTGGTGTCGGTGGCCGATTATGTTTTGTCGCACACTCCCGGAAACACGGTTTCCAATTTGAGTTCGACGCGGGCTTTGCGCGATGTTACCGAAAAATACGAAAAAACGTACACGGCTGCGGCTGTGGGAGAAGTGAATGTCGTGGAAAAAATGAAAACCGTAAATGCCGTTATCGGCGGCGAAGGCAACGGTGGCATAATCTATCCCGAATCGCATTACGGACGGGATGCGTTGGTGGGTATTGGATTGTTTTTGACTCAATTAGCCAAATCGGGCAAAACAACCGATGAATTACGCGCCGGTTATCCTACTTATTTCATGGCGAAACAACGGCTGGATTTAACGCCCGACACCGATGTGGATGCTTTGTTGGAATCCATCAAACAAAAATATGCCGCTTATCCCATTAACGATATTGATGGCGTGAAAGTGGATTTTCCCGACAGTTGGGTTCATTTCCGAAAATCGAATACCGAGCCGATTGTTCGCATTTATACTGAAGCGTCGACGGCTGAAGCGGCTGAAAAGTTAGCTTTGGATGTGATGAAAGCGTTACAAAATTCTGCACACTAAAAATCAAGTGAATAAATTTTTGCTAAAAACACAATAAAACAGCTAATTTTCTGTCTACTAAGTAAGATGTATATAAATATAGACGAAGACAAAACTACAAATAGACCACGCATATCCAAAATCTCTTTTGGAAGAAAAAGGATTTTCAGAATCAGAAATTAATAACCCCATTAATATGCGTGCAATGCAATGGGAAAACAATCAATCCAAAAATGACAATTATCCAGAGTATAAGGTACAGATTGCCTATATGTGTTACCATTATTATACTCTCCATAGTTATGCTGCCTGCTCTGTTAATTTTTCTGGACGGTTTGTTAAAAACAAATTGGTACGCTAAACGGATTGAGAATAAAATTGCACACATACTGATCTATTCGTTAATTCTTTTCAATTTCACAAATTTCTATTGGATAATTTGCTTAATCGCCCCCAATTGCGGATAAAAATAAATCCTCACAAGAGCTTTTTTATTCTCCAATAATGAAGTTTCCAATATTTCGGTAGTTCCGAATTGCGTTAAATCAAAAGTAGCGGAAAAAAGGTTTTTGTTTTCGTAAAACAAACTTAGATTGGCTTTCCCCGGCACATTATAAACCAAACTTAGGGCTTCTTTAGTTTGCTTTTTCGGATCAACCGGTGCAATTTCAACCGTTTTCAAATCTTTTAAACTCCAATAAACCGGTTGACCGCTCAAATCGTCGGTATCGACTACGCCCAGATATTTGGAAAAACGGAATAAAATTTCGTGATTGATTTCGCCGGTGGGTTCGACGACGATTTGTTTGTGATGTTTCATTGTGGCGCTTGTTCCGGTAAATAATTCCATCCACGCTTTTTCCTGTGCATCCAAGTTCTTGAGTATGAGTTTCATCGCTTCGCCGTCTTTGGGAACGTTGTCGGTTTCGCCGGTCAATATATCCTGACGGCTTTCGCGAATTTTATAGATATTCTTGGCCGCGACTTCGGCCATTTTGGAAATCGAACCCGAACGCAAATATTCTTCCGTATAAATACTTTGCGGATTGAAATCGGAAGTTGGAGTGGGGGAGATGCCGGCTTTCGGCTCAATTTTCGGCGATTCGTATTCGGCGTTGATGGAGCAGAGCATTCCGTCTTCGGTCAGATAAACAAACGGCGCCGTTGTTTTCGCTTTAAAAGCAATCAAATATGATTTTTCCTTATTTGGGATGCTTGCAGATGTAACCGTAACATTGTCAAGCGTATAATTTGTTTCATCTTCGATTATAATTTCCGCATCTTTCAAACCCAGATAGCGGGAGGCGTATTTAGCATACGATCCGGCTTTCCGAATGGTTTCGGTATATTCGATTTCAACATTCAAAATAGTTTTCGGAAGTACATACCTGACACCGTAATCATTTGATTTTAAGGCATTCACGCGAACGACTTGAGTTTGCGCTTGCGAACCGGAAATGAAGTAACAAGCTATAATCAGTGTAAAAATTATTTTTTTCATACTGCAAATGTAGATATTTATTTTGGAAAAGCGAAATTAGGCAGTAGCAGCAATTTTTTTAAAGTTAAATTTGCATTTTAAAAATAATCCTCTACCTTTGATGCGATTTATCTCTGCTTCTTATGTATCGCAAGGCAATTCTGTTGTTATTGTATTTCGGGTCGTTTTCGCTTTCCGCCCAATTCCGATTGGAAAGCGGCTTGCAAAATCTCCGTAGCGGCGATGTGTTATACAAACAGCAATTGAGTTACAAAGATCCGGGACGAAGCGGCGCTGGTGTTTTATGGGATTTCAGCCGTTTGGAAACACAGGAAGCGGGATATGCCGTGCGTTACAGCGGAATCAATGATACTCTGATTGTCGGAACAGAACATTTAACCCATTACCAATACACGCTACGCAACGATTCCCTGCTCTTATTGGGATTTATGAATCACACTACGGTATTAAAAAATATCCGGCCGGAGGTATTGTTGGTTTTCCCGTTCTCATCGGGCGACAGTATCCAAACGCCTTTTTACGCACACGGCAAATACGGTAATCGCTTGGAATTGGATGTGATGGGAACCATCAAAACCGTCGCCGATGCTTCGGGAATGATGATTTTGCCCAACCGGGATACGCTGAAAAACGTTTTACGCACCCGCACGCTAAAACTAATGGCCGAAAGCACTCAAACCATCTCCGGCAGTTATTACGAAAAATTGCAGCGCCCGCTACAAATCACGCTTCCTGAAATTGATTTCCGTTTGACACACGATTCGGTGTTGTTCGTTACGGAAACGTATCGCTGGTATGCACAAGGCTATCGCTATCCTGTTTTTGAAGCCGTTCGCAGTTGGGAGCAATCGCGTTCCGGAAACGGAGAAAATGAATTTATAGCCGATGCTTTTTTCTATCCGCCCGAAGAACAAGTTTTTCTGGAAGAAGATGAAGCCAATACTATCATTCGGAATGCAATACCGGCCGATAACGATCCGTGGGCAGGCTTGAATTACAATATCTATCCCAATCCCGTAACTAACCGGCCGCTGGAAGTGGAAATCTATTTGCCGAAACCGTCCTCCATCCACGCTCAATTACGCAACCCGGTGGGACTTGTCGCTTGGGAACAAACACTTGGCAACTATCCGGCGGGCGCGTTTAATTTTCAAATTCCGACCGCCGCTTTGCCGGTAAACAATTATATATTGGATATTTGGTTGGACGATCATTTGATTGGCAGCATTATTATGAAACGATAAAAATAGAAAAGGATTCCGTAGTTTGAATACAAAAACGCTATGTCGATAGGCAGGAGAGTTGTGGCGTGTCAACCCCACCGGAATCCTTTTTTATATTACATAAGGAAAAGATATGAAACAATTTAACCGTCGCAATTTCCTCAAACAGATGCTTTTGGGTTCCGGAGCATTGTTTTTGCCTCCGTTGGTTTCCAAAGCAACGTCTGCAGCTACCCCTTCCGCAATCGACAAGACGCAATACCTGCGCGAAGCCAAAGAAGCTTTCTACCGCCGCCAATACGCCAAGGCGGAAATGTTGTACCGGCAAATCATTGCACAGTATCCCAACGAGATAGCCGCTTACGACGGTCTTGCAAAGGTTTGTAACGCCCAACAAAAATCACAGGAAATAACTTTGCTCTACCGATCGGCATTGGAAACGCAGCCGCAAAATCCGCTTTTGTACGACCGCTTGGCTCGCAGTTTAGTGGCTTTACAATTAGGCAATTACAGGCAAATGCAGGCATACTGCCAATCTACCGGCGAAACGTTTCCGATACAAACGGCCGCCGCGCTGTATATCCAGGCTCTTGCCTTGGCTCCCGACAAAAAATACCTTTCCGAAGGATTATTGGATACCGTTCGCGCATTGGAAACGAAAAACAGGCAGTTGCAAAGATTGAAATTGCCCGAAATCCGTTTCAGCGATGATATTAACAACCAAATCACCACCTTAACGGCCGCTTCCTGTGAAAATTGGGAACAAAGCCGGAAACGGGAAAAACACCGGGGACGCGTTACCGCTCATCTCGAAGATTCATTGGAAAAAATACACACTAAAAAACGGCGAACCCTGTATTCCAAAGCCGACCGGGACATGCGCGAATCGTCCATCAAAAACCAGCAAAAGATATTCCTGTATCCGTATTTATCTTCCGCATTGAAAGAAAAAAACACCGCCGCGGCCGAGATCTATTACAACCGTATCAAATCTTTAAATCCACAACAACCGGAAGTTTACGCCCGTTTCTTATTGGGTAAACATTATAAAAAACAAGGAAAATTCAAACAATTGGCCGCCTTTTGGGAATCGGAGAAAACCGATTTGCCCTATTGGCAATCGTTACGAAAAGCCCGCGCGTTGGTTTTAGACGGCGAACAAACCGGCAATTCCAAAAGTTTCGAGCAAGCCCGCCAAATCTATCAATCCATCCGGGAAGAAATAGAAGCCGAAGAACACGACACAATGGCTTTGGCTGCTCTCTATTCCGGTATGTCGCGTTGCTTCCGGCAACAAAAACGCTGGGCGGAAAGCCGTTCTCAATTGCAGGCGGGACTGAACCGGATTGCTCCTGCGAGCGGAATCGCCGCCAGCCTGCTCATCGACTACGCGGAAAGTTTTGACAATGAAAAAACAGGAAACAAGTCGGAACGGCTCCTGCAACGCCTTTCCGGCGAAAAGAAATCGCAAAAATTCAACGACGATGCGTTTATCGAAAATTACCTGCAAAAACGGGAAAAAGATCTCGAAAACAGGAAACAATCAACTCATGATGCTTCCTACGCATTGGCTAAATTATACGAAAAGAAAGGCAACAAAAATCGCTTGAACGAAGTGTTGGATTTCATCGGAAAACGCGACACGAAAAACGAATTTGTCCGTAAACGCAGACATAATCACTCCTAAATCTCTACGGCCATGAAACAATTTTATTTGACTCTTTTCCCAATTTTATTTGTTTTAGCATCCGTTTCGGCGCAAAAGCCCTATATCTCGCAAGTATTTTATGATACGCCGCTCTTTGAAGACAGCCACAATGCGGGCGGCAAGGCGCACCACAACGGCGAGTTTGTCGAAATACAAAACCCCTCCTCCTCCCTGTTGAATATCGGCGGATGGAAATTGAAGGGCGACGGCTACAGTGAAATCTATGTTTTTCCGAATCAGGCGACGATTGCTCCGAAATCATCGATTCTCGTGGCGTACCGGCACGCACAAAACACTTTTTTACTAAGCGATTTGTTCAACGAATTGACAGCATCTGAAGAACGCGGCATTATTTTCTATCAAAATAAATTGATATTGGACAATCACGGCGAAAATGTGAGTTTGACAGATAACAACGGTAGCACCATCGACCGAATGTGCTACAATGAATTGATTGCCCCCCAAAAACTGTATGCCCGCAACGGACGCAACCGCGCCATCCATCTTTGCCTCTCGCTCCACCGGAACACCGTTGTGCGCGACAATCAAGGCAATGCCGTTTTCGCCCGTCTGCATTGGTACGCCGGCACGGTTACTCCTTTGGGTATCACCATTGCCCCCCAAGAATATTTACCGGATAATCCGCCACCTTCACCCGGTGAACCGGCGTCCAATTTCAATTTCTCAACCGGGCACAACTACATCGCCACCCGCACCTACTTATCTGCCAACACCCAACAATACATCGACCGGATACAGTATTACGACGGATTGGGTCGCCCCAACCAATCGGTGATAGCCGGTATCACGCTTGACCGATACGACCTTGTGTCCCTGCAAGAATACGACGGATTCGGTCGCGAATCGAAATCATGGCAGCCCATAGCAGTCGGCAGCAACGAAGGCCATTATTATGAAGGCGATTTTGCTTTCTCGGCCAGGTCGGACTACGGCGATACGCATCCTTATTCCGAACCTGTTTACGAAGCCTCGCCCCTGAATCGCATTTTGAAGCAATATGGCCCCGGACAAGCGTGGCGAAAAGGCAGCGGTCATTCCATCCAAACGGCTTACCTGACCAATAATAGCGCGTATCCCTGCCGCAATTATTCCGTTTCGGGAAATAATGAATTAATAGACAACGGTTTATATCCAGCCGGCAGTTTGTATGTTACCCAAACTACGGACGAAGACGGCCATCCGATCTATGAATTTAAAGATAAACTGAATCAGGTGGTGTTGCAACGTCAAATGAACGGCGGCGATCCTCACGATACCTATTATATCTACGACGATTTCGGCAAACTTCGTTGCGTGTTGCCGCCCGCCGTCGCCGACCGTCCTGCGAAAGAAGACCTGCAACGATTCGCCTATTTCTACCGCTATGACCATCGCCTGCGCTGCATCGAAAAGAAACTGCCGGGCGCCGCTCCCGTTTATTACGTTTATGACCGCGCCGACCAGCTGATTCTTTCGCAGGACGGTGAAGAGCGTACCACCGATACATGGACTTTTACAAAATACGATGCTTTCGGTCGCTCCGTCCTGACGGGCAAATGGACGAATTGCCCCTACGGCCATCAAGAATTAGCGGAACGTTACAACGATAGTCTGATCACGGAAAGCTATTCGGGCGCCGGTTTGTATGGTTATACCGAAAATACGCTAACCGAAAACGCGAATCCCGTTATCCTGCAAGTGAATTATTACGATGATTACCGTTTTAGAACACTCGACGGCTTCCGTCATGATGCTTTTGCCTACCATCCTGCCGTTCAGGGATTTGAAAACCTTCGATCAGGCGACGACAACGACCGCACGGCCGCCAAAGGCTTGAT
>BNWW01000043.1 GCA_025999115.1 Bacteroidia bacterium | reverse complement strand
GGTGCTAATTTACACTCGAATGATTTATATGAGAATGATTGCTGTGTAAATCGGCCTCTGATTTACTTCATGAGTGTGTAAATTGACTTATCTGTAATTTACACAATAATGTTATTTTAATCATTTCCGGCTTTTTCACGAGAATCGCGTATTTCCGTTCCATGTTTCAAATAATTTCTTTTATGCGATTCTCGTGGAGTTAAGAAAATTTCGTATCTTTGCAGCAATAGTCGATCGGTCTGTCGCTTTTTCTTCGGAAAAAGAGGAAAGTCCGGACAACACAGAGCACCCTACTATCTAACGGATAGCTGTCTGCGAGGGCAGAGTTAAGTAGAAGAAAATAACCGCCTTTTTTCGGAAAGGTAAGGGTGAGAAGGTAAGGTAAGAGCTTACCGGTTCCGGCAGCAATGCAGGAAGCCGTACCACTTAGGAGTTGCAAGATCATGTACACCGGCGCATGTAGGATGGCTCGTCCGATGCCGGGGGGTAGATCGCTGGAGTCGGATGGCGACATTCGATCGAGATAAATGGCAGACATTCATAATTTATGAATACGGAATCCGGCTTACAGATCGACTATTTTTTAAAATAACATATTGAATGAAACTACGAGCGATACCGGAAACAATTAAATTATTCCTGAAATTTATCACGGAAGATATTTGGCGTATTTCTTCACACGAAGTGGGAGGCAAAACGAAAAAAGGTTATACTTTATTGAAAATCATTAGTTTAGCTATCCGGCGTTACCAAGAAGATAACTTACAACGCAGCGCCTCTGCCCTAACCTACTCCACTTTTTTGTCGATTATTCCGCTCTTAGCCGTGGTATTGGCCATAGCCAAAGGCTTTGGTTTTCAAAATATCGTTGAAAGTCAGCTATTTACATATTTTCCCGGACAACGCGAAGTCGTCGGACAATCGTTCAATTTCGTCGATTCCTATATGGCGCAAACCAAAGACGGCATTTTTTTGGGCGCCGGTTTGCTTTTGCTTTTTTATACGGTCTATAGCCTGATTGCACGCATCGAAAACACGTTCAACAGTATATGGCAAGTGAATAAAGGTCGCTCGGCCACTCGACGGATCACGGATTATTTTTCCGTTTTTTTATTGATTCCTATTTTTATGCTTTGTTCGGCCGGCGCTTCCATTTTAGTAGCCACGATGATGGATACGCTTAAACAATATGAACTCATAGGTAGCGTGGCCGAAAAACTAATTTTCTTCACCCCTACTCTACTTAACATCGTGGTATTCACAGTATTATATATTTTCATGCCCAATACCAACGTGAAATTCAAACACGCTATTGCCGGTGGAATTTTTGCCGCTATCGGCTTCCAAGTCTTTCAGTTTCTGTATATTAGCGGCCAAATTTGGGTATCGCGCTACAACGCCATTTACGGGAGTTTCGCTTTATTGCCGCTTTTATTGCTGTGGATGCAGGTTTCATGGGTTATTTGCCTGATTGGCGCCGAAATTACTTATGCAAGCCAGAATGTGCAAAACTATGATTATGAAGTAGATAGCAAAACTATATCCAGAAGATATTTAGATTTTGTAACGCTCACCATTGCCGTTTTAATTTTCAAACGATTTGAAAAAGGCGAAAAAGCCTACTCCGCCACCGAAATGACCACACAGCACCGAATGCCTATTCGACTAACTAACAATATCTTACATAAATTAGTTGAATTAAATATTTTAACTGAAATTAAAGATAGTGACGGCGAACCCGTGTTCCAACCCGCTATCGACATCAATCAAATAACAATTGCTTCTTTTTTTGAAAAAATCGACTGCTACGGGTCTGAAAATTTCAAAATTGATCACGAACAGACGTTTCATGCCGAATGGGAAGCAATACTTCAATCAAGAAAGGATATATTCTTGAATAATAACAATTTACTGATAAAAGATATAGAATCTATTTAAAATAGGATATTATGAAAA
The DNA here is from genome assembly GCA_025999115.1 of Bacteroidia bacterium. The sequence continues at coordinate 17,347 of BNWW01000043.1, read as the reverse complement.
ATAAAAAAATTCTTATTGCTATTTGCTTATTTTTCAATTGTTTAACTTCAATTGCTGAAAGTGATAATATCAATTATTTATTATTGCGACTCGATGAAGCCGTTAATCTTGCACCCGAATACGACCGGCAAAAAGAAGAACGCATCGCCGGATTAAAAACGCAATTGATGGAAATCACTTCAAATGAAGATGCTTATCGCGTTTATTCTCAATTATTTACAGAATACGAAGCCTATCTTAGTGATTCGGCAATGGTGTATCTGAAACGCCATTTGCAATTGGCCGAAAAAAAACGGAATATTTATTGGATCAGCGAATGTAAAATGCGTTTGGCGCGGATGTATGCCGTTTTCGCTCGTTTTCCGGAAGCCGAAAAATTGCTTCAAACCATCCCTCAAACCGATTTGTCTTCTGTTCCGCAAATGGCCGCTTATTACAATCGCTTGGTAGAAGTTTATACTTATTGGAGCGAAAATACTTCCAACGAAGAAGTCGCATGCTGTATCCAACTGAAAAATATCTATTTGGATTCTTTGCTAACTATCTTACCACAAGATTCTTACGATTACAAAATTCAATCAGGAATTAAATTAATCGAAGTGGGACAATTCAACCGCGCCGAAGAAATACTTTTGCCTTGTCTGGCAAAAGAAGCGCCCGACAGTCGGGGATTTGCCATGCAGGCTTCTTTGATTTCCCGTTTATACGGCGCCAAAGGAAATCAGGATAAACAAATCGAATATTTGATTCAATCAACCATCGCCGATGTGAAAGCCTCGGTGAAAGAAAATATTTCGATGCGCCAATTGGCCTTGTACCTGGTGGAAAACGGCGATGTGAATCGCGCCAACCGCTACATCAAAAAAAGTCTCGATGATGCCAATTTTTACAACGCCCGGATGCGCACGGTACAAATCGCCCGCATATTGCCCTTGATTGACAAAACGTATCAGTTACAACGCGAACAGCACCAACATTTTCTATCGCTGGCTATTTATATTATCGGCTTTTTACTGCTGATTTTGATTGGTGTAATTATTTATCTCATTCGCCAAATGCGGAAACTGTCGATTGCGCGGAAAAAAATAGCCCACGTCAATAGAAAATTGCAAAGAACCAACGCCCGTCTGATCGAAAACCACCAGATAAAAGAAGAATATATCGGGCATTTCCTCAATCAATGTTCTATATATCTCGATAAATTAGAGGCTTACCGCAAAACTTTAAACAAAAAAGCCGCCAAAGGACAATTGGAAGAATTATATGCCGCCCTTAAATCGTCGGAAGTGATTGAAGATGAATTGCGCGATTTTTACAGGCACTTCGATGCTACGTTTATCAATCTGTTTCCGAATTTTGTGGAAGAATTTAACAAATTATTACCCGAAAGCGAACAGATTTATCCCAAACACTCTTCCGAACTGAATATCGAATTACGCATTTTCGCTTTGATTCGCTTGGGAATTACCGACAGCGCCAAAATCGCCGGTTTTCTGCGCTATTCCATTACTACAATCTATAATTACCGGTCGAAATACCGGAACAAATCGCTGGTTCCGAACGAAAAATTTGAAGAAGAAATTATGAAAATTGGTTATCTTAATCAATAATTGTTTTTTTTCCCCTATAAATTTTGTTTGATATTTTTATGCGTTTATATATAATTGAAGATTTTATGCTAACTTTGCAGCCGAAAAAAAGAATATTATGTTATTCAAACGATTACGACAACACCAATGGAAAAGCTTCCGCCGGCACCCGATGTTTGAACGCAATTTAGCCATTCAAATCTTTATGGGCGTATCGTTCGGATTTTTAGCTTTAGAATTTTTGTTCTTCGGTCTGTTTTTAGACCAAATGTTATTGGAAATCGGCACATATAGTTATGCGATTGACGTCTTTAATTCGATTGTTTTGTATGTTTTCTTGGTCGATTTTATCGTTAAATTCTTCTTCAAACCCAACCAATCGATGCAGATTGCGCCGTATTTGGCGATGCCGATTCCGCGAAACCGGTTGTTTGACTTCCTGTTAATCAAGGAGTTTTACAGTTTTTGGAATCTTTTTTGGTTGTTTTTGGTGTTGCCGTTTGCATTGAAATCCATCACGCCATTTTTCGGATTCGGAACAGCTGTGATTTACATTCTCTTTTTTTATTTGGTATGTGTGGCCATCGGAATGGCGGTCAATCTCATCAATCATTGGATTCAAAAAAGTTTTTGGTTTTATATCATTCCCGTGGTTTTGGTGGCCATTCCATTGCTTGCACAAATCTTGTTGAATCTTCCGGTGGGCGATTATACCCAAAAAACCGGCGATTTGATTTTGAATTTCAATCCGTTTATCTGGTTGATTTTATTGGCCTTGCTGACCGGACTTTGGTATTTGAACCAGCAGCAAATGCGCGAAACCGTTTACCATGAATTGGAAGGCGAGAAAAACGAGAAAATTTCGTCGTTTTCATCCCTTTCGTTTTTAGACCGGTTCGGCAGTATCGGAACATTTATCAATCTGGAAATCAAGATGATCATGCGTTCGCCGCGATTGAAACAACAAGTGTTGGTCGCCGGTGGTTTGTGTTTGGTTTTCTTTACTTGGATGGTTTACGACCCGAATAATATGTTCGGCCAACAAGGAGAATTTGTCTTTTTCCTTTATGGAATCCTTACTTACGGATTAATAGGTTTGATTATGGGACAATACATTTTCACAGCCGAATCGTCGTTTTTCGATGGATTGATAGCGCGAAAATTGTCGATTTACGAATTGTTGAAAAGTAAATATTCGTTCTATTCGGCTTATTCCCTGTTTGTTACGATTTTATTAATGATTCCCGCCGCACAAGGAAAAATCAGTTTTCTGTTGGTATTCGCCTTGTTTTTTTACACCATCGGACCGATTTACTGCCTGATTTTCCAAAACGCCGTTTACAACAAAACATTCTTTGATTTGTTCGACAAAGGCATGATGAATTGGAAAGGACAATCCGGGAACATGATTGCAATTACTATGATTACGATGTTCCTTCCGGTAGTTATCGTATTGATACTCTACTCTTTAATCGGCGAAACCTCCACTTGTTGGATTATGCTGATTTTGGGAATCGCCTTTACCGCCACCTCGCGGCTTTGGCTGAAAAATATCTACAAACGCTTTTCAAAACGCAAATATAAAAATATGGAGGGTTTCCGCTCCAACGCATAAATTTAAAAGATATGGAACTGCAAATCAATAATTTAGTAAAATGTTTCGGTGAAAAAGTCGCCTTGAATATCCCCGAATTAAACATTGAAAAAGGAACTTTATTAGGTTTGGTCGGTAACAACGGTGCCGGAAAAACCACTTTATTCCGCTTGTTGCTGGATTTGTTGAAAGCCGATTCGGGCGTAGTGTTGAGCAAAAACGCCAACGTTGCACAATCTGAAGACTGGAAAAATTACACCGGCGCATTCATTGATAACCGTTTCTTGATTGACTTCCTCACTCCTGAAGAATATTTTTCGTTCATCGGGGATACATACGGTTGGAACAAAGAGGAACTAAACGAACGTTTATCCGTTTTCGCAGGCTTTATGAACGATGAAATTTTGGGACAAAAGAAATACATCCGCCATTTTTCGGCCGGAAACAAGCAAAAAATCGGCATTATGGCGGCCATGATGACTCAACCCGAAATATTGATTTTAGACGAACCGTTCAACTTTTTAGACCCGTCGTCGCAAATCGAAATCCGGAACATGATTCAACAAATCAATAGAGAGAAGCAAACGACCGTCCTGATTTCGAGCCACAATCTCAATTACACGACCGATATTTCGACCCGCGTGATTTTGTTGGAAAAAGGAGAAATTGTGAAAGACCTCCTCAACTCCCCCGAAGCAATTGCCGATTTGAACGATTATTTTGTGCAGCGCGCCGACCATTAAATCAAAAAAATTATATAATTTGTTTTACTTATTTTATAATTCCTAAAAAATTTCGTACCTTTGCGCCCTCATTAAAAATAGGCAAAAATGAACGCATTTGTATTCCCTGGTCAGGGTGCTCAATTTGTGGGTATGGGATTGGATTTATACAGACAATCGACCGTTGCACACGCTATGTTTGAGGAAGCCAACGATCTTTTAGGTTTTCGTATTACCGATTTGATGTTTGAAGGAACCGACGAAGATCTTCGACAAACCAAAGTAACACAACCGGCTATTTTTCTCCATTCGGTTATCTTGGCAAAAACGTTAGGCGCTGATTTTAAACCGGATATGACGGCAGGTCATTCCTTGGGCGAATTTTCAGCATTGGTAACCTCCGGTGCACTGTCGTTTGAAGACGGATTGCGATTAGTATATCAACGGGCGCGCGCCATGCAAAAAGCGGGCGAAGCAAATCCCGGCACCATGGCTGCCGTTTTGGCGCTTTCCGACGAAACGGTCGAAAAAATCTGCGCCGAAATCGACGACATTGTTGTTCCCGCCAATTATAATTGTCCCGGACAAATCGTGATTTCAGGCAGTTTAAGCGGTGTGGAAAAGGCTTGCGAACTACTTTTAGCCGCCGGAGCCAAACGCGCTTTGAAACTCAATGTGGGCGGCGCCTTCCATTCACCCTTGATGCAACCGGCAAAAACCAAATTGGAAGAAGCCATCCATTCTACCAAATTTCAAAAGCCGGTATGTCCTGTATTTCAGAATGTTAGTACAAAAAGTGAAACCGATCCCGAAGTGATTAAAACTAATTTGATTGCCCAATTAACGGCTCCCGTCAAATGGACGCAATCGGTGCAAAACATGATTGTAGCAGGTGCTGATTCGTTCACGGAATTAGGTCCTGGTGCGGTTTTACAAGGATTAATCAAAAAAATCAACCCGGATGTCAACACAAAAGGTATTTCATAATCGTTTAATTTTAAAATAAGGACTATAAATGAAAAGATTAAAACGAGTAGCAGCCATTCACGATATTTCCGGATTCGGAAAATGTTCGCTTACAGTGGCTTTGCCGATTATTTCCGCAGCCGGAATCGAAACCACCGTATTACCCACAGCCGTTTTATCCACCCACACCGGCGGATTTACTGGATTCACTTACCGGGATTTAACAGACGACATCGCCCCGATTACCGCGCATTGGAAATCCCTTGATATTCAATTTGATGCCATCTACACCGGATTTTTGGGTTCGTTTGAACAATTGAATTTAGTAACGAAATTTTTTGAAACATTCAAAACAAAGGACAATCTGATTTTGGTCGATCCGGTCATGGCCGACAACGGCGAATTGTACAAAATTTTCTCGCCCGAATTTGCCGTCGGAATGCGCCAATTGTGCGAAAAAGCCGATATTATCGTGCCGAATCTGACCGAAGCGGCATTGTTACTCGGCGAACCTTACAATCCCGGCCCTTATACACCGGAATATATCGAAAGCGTACTGAAAAAATTAAGCGCCATCGGCCCTAATAAAATCGTTTTGACAGGCGTATTTTTCAACGAAAAAGAATTGGGCGCCGCTACTTACGATGCTTCGACCGGAAAAATCGCTTATGCTTTAGAAAAACGCATTTCGGGCTATTACCACGGTACGGGCGATGTGTTCGGTTCGGCTTTGTTGTCGGCATTGCTCAACGATTTCGATTTGAACGATGCGGCTACCATTGCCGTTCGCTTTACCACTTCGGCCATTCGTAAAACGGCGGAAGCGGGAACCGACCTTCGTTTCGGCGTCCATTTTGAACAAAGTTTACCCGATTTGTTAAAAGATTTACAATTGATGTAACAAATTTTGCAAGAATTTGAATCATTCCGTTCATCAAATCCAAAACTTTCATTACATTTGCAACTTGAAATTTTTTAAAATTCAAATATGAAAAAAATGGTTTCTTTATTGAGCATCGCTTTTTTGATGTTCTCTTCTTGTGATGTAGTAAAAGATTTGGGTAAACAAGCTCTTGGAACGTATCAACTGACTCAATGTAAATACGAATTTAATTCGATTTCAAGCGTTGCCTTGAGTGGTATTAATTTACAGAATATCACAAGTTTAACAAGTTTGAATCCCTTGGATTTGATTAAATTGACTTCAGCTTTTGCCACTTCGGGCGGAACATTACCCATCAATTTTACCTTGAATTTGGATGTAACCAATCCGGGAATGCAAGCCGCCTTGTTGAACGGTTTGGATTATGTGATGGAAATCGACGGCCGGCAAATGACGACCGGAAGCATTGCCCAAAGATTACAAATCGACGGTGGAAAAAAATCGGTATTGCCGATAAATATGGCATTCGACCTCAAACAAGTATTGAGTGGCCAATCGTTGGAATCAATTAAAAATATCGCTTTGAGCTTGGCCGGTATCAGTGGCGGTAGCAGCAATGTTACTATGAAATTACAACCCAGCTTTGTGGTTGGTAATCAAACGCTTAAAACGCCAAGTTATATCCCGCTTTCTTTTCAATTAAAAAAATAAATAGAGTATGGAACGTAGAGGTTTCTTAAAAGCATCGGTTGCTTTTGGCGTTAGTGCGCTTACTTTCAATAACTTATCGGCTGCACTTCTGAAAAATGAAATAGCAGTTGAATCGGCTCCCGATTTGGTAGCCGTCATGGGTGGCGAACCCGTCGCCTTGTTGCAACGCGCGCTCAAAGAAATGGGCGGCATCGAAAAATACGTGAAAAAAGGACAAAGCGTAGTCATCAAACCGAATATCGGATGGGATAAAAAACCGGATTATGCGGCCAATACGAATCCCGATTTGGTGGGTGAATTGGTAAAACAATGTCTGCAAGCCGGCGCCAAAAAAGTAACGGTTTTCGATCATACTTGCGATAATTGGCAGCGTTGTTACAACAATTCCGGCATCAAAAAAGCCGTAGAAGCCGCCGGCGGAGTGATGCTTCCGGCCAACGATTCGAGTTATTACAAGGAAGTTTCGTTACCGCAAGCAGTACAATTGAAAACAACAACCATTCATCAGGCATTGTTGGAAGCCGATATTTGGTTTAATGTTCCGGTTTTGAAGAATCACGGTGGCGCCAAAATGTCGATTGCCATGAAAAATTACATGGGAATTGTGGACGACCGGCCGTTTTTCCACAGCCACGATTTGCAACAATGTATCGCCGATATTTGTACTTGGAAGAAAAAACCAGCATTAAACATTATCGACGCTTATCGTTGTATGCGCAAACATGGACCGCAAGGTCGCTCCGTTTCGGATACTTCGCTTTTGAAGGCGATCATTATTTCTCCCAACATCGTAGCGGCGGATACGGCTGCCATTGGTCTTTTCAATCAAGTGGAAAAAATGGATATTAACGAAGTGGGACATATCGCTAACGGTGAAAAGTTGAAATTGGGAACACAAAAATTGGATAAACTCAATATTAAACGAATCAAGTTATAATTACTCTTGGTCATTGCGGGCTTGACCCGCAATCTCCTGAATATCAATTGTTTTTGTAGGAGATTCCTGCTTTCGCAGGAATGACGCTAAGGGGAATGACATTGTTTTAAACAATATTTATTATGAATGCATTAAAAATAATACGGGTAATCTTGGCAGTCGCCGTTTTCTCGTTACTAACTGTATTTTTTTGTGATTTTACGGGACATACGCCTCGTGAATTGCATATTTTTGCACATTTGCAATTGGTACCTTTACTGATGGCAGGTGCTGTGGGCGCATTAATCGTATTATTTTTATTGACTTTTTTATTCGGCCGGATTTATTGTTCGGTCGTTTGCCCTTTGGGTATTTTTCAAGACATCCTCGCTTGGTTTACCAAACGCGGAAAAAAGAAAAACAAAAAGAAACGCTGGTATCATTATCAGAAACCGTATAATATTGTGCGTTACAGTCTGTTAGCGATTTGCATTCTTTTCTTGTTGTTCGGAAGCAACGCGGCATTGGTTTATTTGGATCCTTACAGCAATTTCGGTCGTATAGCGGCTAATATTTTCCGTCCCATCGTAGTAGCGGGAAATAATGCGTTGAATTGGATGGCGTTGCAATTCAATAATTACGATTTTTATCAAATCACGATTCATACGATTAGCGTTTCTTCGTTTGTTATTGCTTTGATTTCTTTGCTTTTAGTGGGTGTTTTAGCGGTGTTGCACGGACGATTGTTTTGCAATACAATTTGTCCCGTCGGCTCGTTTTTGGGATTGATTTCGCGTTTCTCGATTTTCAAAATTACCATCGACGAATCGAAATGTACGAAATGCGGCGTATGCGCCAAAGCTTGTAAATCGGAATGTATCGACAGCAAAGGAGGAAAAATCGACGCCTCACGTTGCGTAACTTGTTTCAATTGTTTGGAGCGTTGCAACCAACGCGCATTGATTTACAAACCGGGATTTTCAATGATAAAAAAACAACAAACTTCTGAAAAAGAAACCGATACAAGCCGGCGACAATTTTTGACCACCTCGGTTTTCATGGCGGCAAGTGTTCCGGCAATTCCAGCATGGGCGAAAGGAAAAAAAACGGTGGATGTTACCAAATTACGGCCAATAACGCCTCCCGGCTCGAAAAGTTTAAAACATTTTACAGAAAAATGCACGGCATGCCATTTATGTATCACCCATTGTCCCCAACAAATTTTGAAACCGGCCGGATTTTCGTTCGGATGGAATTATGCTTTCAAACCCTATTTGTCGTTTTACGAAGGCGCTTTTTGCAATTATAATTGTAAAAAATGTTCGAGCATTTGTCCCAACGGCGCCATCGAACCTTTAACCATTGAAGAAAAACGAGTTACACAAATCGGTATCGCCCAATTTGAGCGCGACCGTTGCGTAGTGTTTACCGATCACACTTCTTGCGGCGCCTGTTCGGAACATTGTCCGGTGCAAGCCGTGAAAATGGAACCCTACGAAGACGGATTGACGATTCCTCACGTTTATGAATATTTGTGCATTGGTTGCGGCGGCTGCGAATCCATTTGTCCCGTGCGTCCGGTCAAAGCCATCAATGTGTTAGCAAATACGGTTCACCAAACGGCTGAACGACCGAAAGATGAACCGCAAGAAAATCAGGAAACCCAAGAACTGGATTTTGGGTTTTAATACAAGGGATTGTTAATCATTTCTTTAAACTGCTGCAACGCTTTCAACCAATCGCTATCGGCTGCATATCTTCCGGCGGGAAAAATATTCCATCCGCCACCAAAATAATAGGTAATTTCCGTGCCGATGGTATAGTTGCGCAAAATCAACAATTGATGATTATAAGTGAGCGTGTCCGTAGCTTCAGGCATATAAACGCCGATATACATCCGCGGATCGGGCGAGGTAACGTGGCCTTCACTCGGATTTTCGGCATACGCAATAATTTCATCAGCCGCCAATTCAACTCCATTGGGAATATGCGGCGCTTGATTGGTATGCAAATAAATGCCGGCCGCCAATTGCACCGGTTTGTCTTTGCCTTCGTATTTCACAACCGCTTTGTTCAGTAATCCGTTGGCTTGCGTCGAGATACGAACAGTTTTACAATAAAAATCGCCCGCAATTTCCACATTGTGATAATGCAGAATAAATTCGGAACGCAAGGGGCCGTTGGCTATAATTTCACATTCGTCGTAAGGTGCGTGCAACCAAAGACTGTCATTCACAAAAGCGGCTATCCCGCCGGCGCCCAAAGTTTTACCGTTCACGGAATAAGCATCCACGCCTTCGGTTTGTTCGGAATGGTAATTTTCGTAAGTAAACATTGGGTCAATCATGGGCGCTGCTTGTTTTTTGAACCAAATATCCACTCCGTTGGAAGTATTCGGTTCGGCCGGAAGCAGTGTTTTACAATACATCCGGTAAGTCGCCAAATCGTTTTCCCACGCAATGTCGTTGCGTTTTTCGGGTATTTTTTGAGCGGCGTAAGTAAGAGATTCCGTCACAACGAGCGTTCCTTTTTTCAAGGTATAAACGGCTTCCGATTGGGCTTTTACGTTAGCCGGAAATAACAAATATTCTCCCGTCAATTGATACGCTACCGGATTGTTTTCGCCATCGAACAACGCCAATTCCGGCAAACGGGCGATTGTTTTTTGATCGATTTTCACATCCGTTACTTCATTGTTTCGATCAAAAGCGGAAGGATTGTGAACAACCAATGTGATTTCCTGTTTCGTACAAGCAAAACTTAAAATTCCTGCCATCAGGCACATAACATACTGTTTCATAATGCATTATATTTTAGATGATTATTATTTTCTTAATTCGCGTTCGATGTCGTATTCATCAAAACACTTAACATTTGTAATTACAAAACTCGAATGGATGAAATCGCCGTACTCGTTACATTCGTTCAATGCACTTTCCATCATTTTTCTTATATCTTCCTGTAAATTAATTAGAAACAGGATTGAAAAATAGTTTTTTTCGATTTTAATTTCTTCGACTTCGCCTTGATATTTTTTAATCGAATAAGAAAATTCCTGCGTAATCAAATTGCGTTGGTAATCGGTAAACGGAATCAGTTTTTCGGATTGGAAAAAGGCGTAAAAACGTAATTTGTCGCCTTTGCCGCCTAATCCGCTGGAAATGAATACTTGCCGTTCGTCCGAAAATTCGGAATCCAAGGTTATTCTGGCTTGCAAGATCGACATCGCCACCCAATCGGTCAATGCCGGATCATAATTGCCTCTGCTGTACGCTTCGATGGCGCGAAACGCTTTCACATCGCCCGAAATGGCCAACACCGAAAGCATATATTTTTGGTCGCTCAACGGTACATCCTCGCGTTGCAAATCCTCAATCAAGTCATCAATGGATTCGTTTTTCAAATTGCGGCGCACGAGTTCGGAATAATGAAAATATTCCATTTGTTTTTCAACCGGAACCACGGTGTCCAGTACATGAACATTGCCTTTTATATCGTTATTTCTTCCCATATATCCAATGATTATCTTTTTTCCAAGCCATTTTGGGATAAAGGAAAAAATAGCCGTTTACCCAAGGCCGGAACAAATCGAACAACAACAGACTCAAACCGAAAGAAGGCGCTTGCAAAACTTTTGCCGTGCGATTGATGACCCAATATTGAGTAAAACTCCGAATCAAAAACAGCAACAATAAACCGCCTAATCCTATCCAATTCGGAATCATAAACAGGGCTGCAACTATCCACAAAGCATAAAAAGCGATGCCGCTCCCCTGCTCTATCCAATCCCGTTTTTTGACATACAACGGATAAAACGAATAAGCCACAGCGCGACGCAATTTATATTCTTTCCACATCCATGCGGCCTCCATATCGACTGCAATGCGATTTTCGGGCGATAATTCCACCGCCACATTTTTATTGGAAGCCATTTCGGCAATGAGCAAATCGTCTTCTCCGGCATCAATGAAATTGTAATTCGACAAGGCTTTTTGTTGGGAAAAACCGGTTTTCCGATAAGCCATATTGCGGCCGTTGGCACGATAAGTCTTCCCGTATAAGGCAGATGCAATCGTCCGCACGTTTTCGACAAAATAATCGTAAGCTGCAAATCGCGAAGGATATTTTTCCAAATAAGCCCATCCTAAAACAACTGCTTTATCAACGGTAAAATGCCGCGCCGAAGAACGCAACCAATCAGCATCCAAAGGATGACTGTCGGCTTCGATAAATACCAAAACTTCGTGATGAGCGGCTTTCATGCCCAAAGTAAGCGCTAATTTTTTCCGGCTCACATTGCGACTTTTTCCCGGTAAAGTAGTGTGATAGAGATGTTTATATTTCAACGTCAAGCGTTTCAAAACCGCATCCGTATCGTCGGTCGAATCTTCATTGACGACAATCACTTCAAATTCGGGATAATTTTGTTCCAAAATCGACGGAAGGTAAGTTTCCAGATTTTCGGCTTCGTTGCGCGCATAAATAATGACCGAAACGGGCGGTTGAGCTACGGGAAAAACGATTTTGCCTTTTTGTATCTTCTTCCGGTAACGAAAAGGTTTAAACAGAAACATCCAATAATCAATCAATTGAATGATAAAACAAAGCAGCAAAGCCGCCGATAAAACCCAATCTATCGTGTCGAAATTCATCATAAAGAATCGGAAAAATAAGATTCCGGCAAACACCGGCAATTGTATTGAGAAGCCATAATCTCGCCGTAAGCGCCGGCCGAACGTAAAACGATTAAATCGCCGCGATGTGTCGTTGCCAATTCCCGCTCTTTTGCGAAACAATCGGACGATTCACAAATCGGGCCTACCACATCGTAAATCTCCGTTTTTTCACTCGAACCGAGGTTTTCGATTTGATGATAAGCGTCGTACATCGCCGGACGAATCAATTCGGTAAATCCAGCATCCAAAACGATAAATTTTTTGAAACTGCCTTCTTTTACGTATAACACCTTGGAAATCAAGTTGCCGCATTGTCCCACAATTGAACGCCCCGGCTCAAAATGAACCTGCTGACCGGGTAAAGTTTTAAAATGCTTGTTGAAAATATCAAAATAGGATTTGAAATCCGGAATGACTTGTTGGTCGGGATGCTGGTAATCAATGCCCAAACCGCCGCCGAAATTGATGTTTTCCACCTTAATATTACGTTGCGCCAATTGTTGCTGCAATTCTTCCGTTCGCCGGCATAAAGCGATAAACGGTTCCAATTCGGTCAGTTGCGAGCCAATATGAAAATGTAAACCGATGAGTTTTAACGATTTCAGATTTTCCAACTGATTCAACACCTTATTTAATTGATCCAAATTGATGCCGAATTTATTTTCTTTGGTGCCGGTGGTAATGTGATGATGTGTGTGTGCGTCCACTTCGGGATTGATGCGCAAAGCCACACCGGCCGTTTTGCCTTTCTGTGCAGCCAATTCGTTAATCACTTCCAATTCGGGAATCGACTCGGCATTGAAACAAAAAATATCGTTATCCAAACCCAGATTGATTTCCCAATCGGCTTTGCCCACGCCGGCAAAAACAATTTTAGACGCCGGAAAACCTGCTTTCAAAGCTGCCTTGATTTCGCCGCCGCTCACACAATCGACACCTAAACCGCTTTCGTTGATAATCGACAAAATACGCGGATTGGCATTGGCTTTGACTGCATAATGAATGTGGTAATTATATTTCGACGATTCTTTTATCACCGTTTGTACAGTCGCCCTCAATAAATCTACATCGTAATAATAAAAAGGTGTCCGTAAAGAGTTGAATTTCACTACCGGAAAAACAGTTTTTGTCATGAATTGAGTTATTTTATAAAAAACAGCCGCAAAGGTAAGCAAAAAAACGAAAAATTTTTCCTATCTTTGTCTGTAAGTACAAACAATTTCAAAGAAATCATGGATACAAGATTAAATAACGAAGTGGCAAACGTAATATTGGAAAATCTCCCTCCCAACATAAAATCGATTGATTATTTAATGGAAACGCTTCATATCAGCAGAGAATCGGCCTACCGAAGGATGAGAAGTAATATCAGTTTTTCATTTGAAGAAGTCGCGCTGTTGTCGGAAAAGTTGAAGTTTTCGGTCAATGATATTATCGGAATCCAACCCAACCGGGAACGGATCAGCTTTATTCTGCAAAAAACACTGCCTGTTACCGACGTTCAAAACCATTTCCTGTCAGTGTTTGACGGTTACTTTTCGACGGTAAAAAAGATGTACGATGCTTCCCGGGCGGAACTGCTGGTTTCGTCCCATTCGCTTCCCTTGTCGTTATTGACACAACACGAATCGTTGTTTAAATTGTTTTACTGTAAATGGTTGCATCAATCGGGAATTCCTGCGCGAACATACGCCGAAATACTTCTCTCGCCGGAAATCAATGCCATACGCACGCAATTTGTCGAAAAAATCAAAAACATACAAAATACAACCTTTGTTTTGGGACGACACTTGTTTCTTCCTTTCATCCGGGAAATACAATATTGTAGTAAACTGCTGTCGATGACCGGCGAAGATATAAACGTATTGAAAAACGATTTGCTCGCGCTGTTGGACACCTTCGAAAGAGTTGTGCGGCAAGGCGACCAAACGTTCGGTGTTACTTGCAATATTTACGTGTCCTTTATGGATATTGAAATCAACTCATCCCATTTAAACTATGATGAAGAGTGCGCTTCGCAATACTGCATACACGGCATCAACTCCATTGTCATCAACAACGAGAACCTCTGCACCCGGCATAAGAATTGGTTCGATCATCTGAAAAAATCGTCGATGTTAATTACCCAATCAAATGAGATTATACAAATGCAATTCCTTAACAAACAACGCGAATACATTGAAACCATCACGGAAGATTTATTATTGTATTAATATTGTATTAATTTGTTGATTTTATCAATTACTTTTTTTGACAAACACATTTGTAATTGGCTTTATCTGTCGAAAACAAGTATTATTTCGATTCTTTTTGTCAAAAAAACAGTTTCCTCCAAACGTTATTACCCAATATGAGTAATTTACCGGCAATAATCCGCCTGAATTGAGGAAATAACCTCAAAAATTCGTTGCAAATTATGCGGATACAGCCTATCTTTGTATCGCTCGATAATAAAAGAAGCATCCGGGAGCCAACCGAAGCAATAGGATAATGACGGTTCCTTCGAAACGGCTGACAAGAGTGTTTGGTTTTCGCGCGTGTTTTTTTGAGGAAAAGCCACTTCATTGGAACCGTTTTTTAGATAATTGACATAAATTTTCTTCATTTATTATATGTTTATTTACAAGACAACCCACAAGTCTTGATTTGTTGGCGGTTTCACTTGGTGTGAAGCCGCCAATGTGTTTTTAAGACAAAAATATTACTTTTTAGATCAAACAAAGTCAAGTTAAGAACAAAAGAGAATACGACCATTTAGCCAATTTCCCCCACCAAGCACCCATTTCATAATTATTTATTACCTTTTGAACAGTAAAAGGTAGGGAAAATAGTAACTTATCCGTAACCACGATTGTCTGAATTGATAATTAACTTCTCTTATTTGCAATTACTTGCTCCAAAAGTAATTTTTTTAATTAAAAATAGTTGCATAATCCAAAAAATGGGACTACCTTTGCAACCGCAAATCAAAAATGATGGCCCCGTGGCTCAACTGAATAGAGCATCTGACTACGGATCAGAAGGTTACAGGTTTGAATCCTGTCGGGGTCACAGATTGATAGACAAGCACTTACGAAGACAAAAGTAAGTGCTTTTTGTTGTTTGGCTTTAATTTCCATGATTTGTTCTCCACCGGCCCAAACCAATTTTACCGTCAAATCTTTATTTGATTTTATTGTAACTTTCGGTTTGTCAACGGTTGATTTACGTTTGGCGCATTGAAAGTCGATCGTTATGTCCACACCGAAAAGATAATTTTTCAGGCCGAAAGCATCGGTTATTCTTATATCCCAAACCAACAGATTTTCAGCAGGTTGCGAACGGATTCAGAATATATATTCAATGAGAATACTGATAGGAGTAATTCTTGTCCAGTCGTGGGCACCCAAACACCACCGCACCAATAGCCGCCATCGGATTTGTAGCCCACATCATAATAAAAAGCCGAAATTTCGTCCCACATTTTTGAATTGACAAAAGTTTCAAGGTAGGCTATTTCAGCGTCAATATCTTTCACATCGGCTTCACGGTGAAGAATATCCGCCATTTGAACAAAAAATTTTCCAACATAAATTTGCTGCAAAGTAATATCAATCCACAACATAAAACCATGACTAAATTCGTGATTGTAACCCGCTTCCAGACGTGGCTGATTGTCCATTCCACAACCCCAGCCGCTCGTTTACCGAATGGAAATATTCCCATTCTGCCCACGGAAGCAAATTATGTCCGGTACTCGAAACATCGTATTTCTGAAAATTTTCGTTGCCGGTGAGTTCCGAAATTTCGCGACAAATAAAACCGTCTTTGTGCTGTTTACCGTAAAAACCGTTTTCGGCTGTGGGCGCGTAAAGATTTCCAACGGCTATGCAAACCGGAAATATTTTCGATTTCGCGCCAAAAATAAATATGAAATTCCACGGCTTCGTTGGCGCTGAATTTCACTTTTGAAAAATCGACCGGACAATTTACCCAGCCGCAGGTTGAACCGGATGTATTGGCCGAAACCGTAAACGAAAGTCTATTTCCGCTTGGTCGTAGAAAAATCCATCTGCCAGTAATCCGCGGTACTGCCCGATCGAAATGGATTCTACTTCGTGCAGATCAATGTTGGTAAAGGTGGCGCGTTCAATTCCATCTACAATAATTAAAGGAGAAGCGTCTGCCCAAGTGCCTTTTCCGCGGATATAGATTTCCGTTTCATCCACGCCCGGAATAGCGGAAGTTTGGATAGTGGTTACGCCCGGCAATTGTCCGGTAAGAGCGGTACTGAGGGTTGACGTGGACATTTTCAGCAAGTCTTTCGTACCGACAGACGAAATGGCTCCGACAACGCTGGCTTTTTTCTGAACGCCGTAGCCTACTACTACCACTTCTTCTATTAATTGTTCGTCGGGTTGAAGCGTAACATTTAATAATGAGAATTGGAGTTTGGTTCCCGTTGGCGCTTGAAGAGAATAATTGCCGTCCATATCGGTAATGGTTCCGTTGCCTGTATTGACAACTTTTACCGTTACACCTATCATCGGTTCGCCGGTTTCATCCATTACTTTTCCGGAAACATTGCGTTGTTGTACAAAAAATGTTGCGGGAAATAGATTACATACCGATTCTTTTTACGACCGGCTATATTGTTTTGGTTTCATTCCGATATGTTCTTTAAAAACTCTTGAAAAATGACTTAAATTGCTAAAACCCAATTGATAACCCACATCCGAAACGGATAGTTTTTCCTCTTTTAACAAACGGGCGGCTTCTTTCATCCTGAATTGCTGATAATAATTGAAAATGCTATTGCCGAAAATTTGCTTGAATAAACGTTTCAATTTTGACGGACTCATATTCGTGCAAAGAGCCAATTCCTGAATAACCGGCGGAATTTCGAGATGTTCGAGTATTTGCTCTTTGATTTTGTAAATGCTTTGTATATCCCGAATGTTTAGGGCGTAAAGATGTTTTTCATTCCGCTTTTCCAATTCTATTAACAGCCGACAAATTAGTTCTTCCGCCTTAATTCGCAGGAAAAACAGTTCAAAAGTTTTATCAACCGGTTCGATTACAATTTCATCCACAATTTTTTGTAACGAAGGATAAATCATTTGTTCAAACAGTAAAGATTGCGTATTTTGTAAGAGGCTTTGCAAAACCGGCGATTTTTCCGACAAGTCAAACAGGGAATTCAAATAATCGACATCTACTTCAATATTAATAGTGGCAGTATTGGTATGAATTGAAATAACATCGTCGGTATTTATACGACTGGTTGCAATTAAAACCGAAGGCATTTCCG
>BNWW01000042.1 GCA_025999115.1 Bacteroidia bacterium | reverse complement strand
AATTATTCTCTACTTTTGCCGCAAAAAATATATTTTGCCCCGTATAGAAACGATTTTTCGCGTCTTTACACCATACACTAACAAAATTTGATAAATAATATACAATAAAAAATACAAACAACATGACAAATCTAACATCCCCGCGGGAAAATTCCCGCACACGGCGTACCCGTAGGGGCGTTGCGCGCAACGCCCCTACACGCACAATCGCGTACCTTATATATATGTGCGCCCTCCTAATCCCCAACCTCGCCCACGCGCAAGCCGCACCGGGCGCAGGCACAGTAGATAACCCCTACCTCATTTCCACCCCTGCCCAGTTGGACGCGGTGCGAAACGACAAGACGGCGCACTACAAACTCGTCGCCGACATCAACCTTGCCGAATACCTTTCGAGCGGCGGCGCTGGCTGGCAACCCATCGGCGCCGTCGGCCCGAGCAACGACCTGGACCGAAACGCCTTCAAAGGAACTTTTGACGGTAACGGGCATACCATCTCCGGGCTGTTCATTAATAATACGAACACCAACACCTCGTTATCCAGTTTGTTCGGCAGGCTTGGCAGCGGCGCGGTCGTCAAGGATTTGGGCGTGACAGACGTGAACATCACTTCTGCGGGTAGGTACGTCGGCGCGATTGCCGGAGTGCTTAACGACAATTCGCTCATCACCGGCTGCTACACTTCCGGAACGATTTCCACCAACTCCTCGACATCAGACGTTTTCGCCGGAGGAATAGTCGGCTATGCGGAATACAGCAGCCGTATTGAAAACTGCCATTCGCTCTGCACGGTTTCCACCAGCGGAGTCTATGCCGGCGGGATTGCGGGATACATAAACAACGGCTGTGTTATCACCAACTGCTACGCCACCGGCAGCATAACCGGATACTATTATGTCGGCGGCGTGGTCGGATTTTGGGGCGAAAATTGCATCGTTCAAAACTCTGTAGCGGCAAACGGCAGCATAACCCTGACAGCAGGGTCATCAGCAAGGGGCAGGCGCATAGGCACCTGTAGCCTCGGCAGTATTATTACCGGAAACAACTACGCCAACAGCGGCATGACGGTTAATATTACCGCATCACAAACCGCCAGCGAAAATCAA
This sequence comes from Bacteroidia bacterium, assembly GCA_025999115.1. The sequence goes on along the minus strand of BNWW01000042.1, from coordinate 19,020 downwards.
GACGGCATCGACAAAACCCTTGCCGAGTTGCAAACAGAGGCGTTCTACACCACGCCCGACAACTGGTATAACGGCGAGGCGTGGGACTTTGAGAATGTCTGGGCTATGGACGCGGTTAATTCCCTGCCGCTGCTCCTGTGGCAATACAACGCCGACGACGAAGTCGCGCCGCTGCTCTCACTTCCCTTGTCGGGGCGCGTAAGCCACACCGAAGTCATCATCGGCTTCACCACCGGCGAAGCGGGAACGGCATACTGCCTCGTGCTTAACGCCGGCGCGACACCCCCATCGGCGTCAGAGGTGCACGCCGCGTATCTACTGGGCACAGCAGCGGCAGGCGCGATAACCAAAACCATTACCCTCACGGAAGGTGCGAAAGACGTTTTCGTGGTGGTGGAAGACCGAAAGGGCAATATCAGCGAGCCGCTGCTAATCGCCGTAGCGGCGTTTGACCCCGCCAACGCGGGCATCCGCATCAACGGCGGTACACCTTATTATAATGTATCGGAAATTCAATCCGCCATTACCGCCGCGCTCGCTCCCAACGGTGCAGTCGTTACCGTTACAGGAACATTAGCAGACCTTACGGCAACCCTCACCATCTCCATTCCCGCAGGGAAAAAAGTAACGTGGAGCGCGGACTACAGCGGAAGCGTGAGCGGAACGGACGGGCTTATCAAACTAAACGGAGACGGCGAGTTTGAGGTTACGGGCGGAGAAATCAAAAGCACCGCCGGCAGGGTGTTGTGGGTTTACAATAATCTCAACATTAGTATTACCGGCGGCAATATTGAAACTACGCTTGACGGGAACAAAGCGATTCATTGTGAAGGCACCGGCACCATCAGCGTAACGGGCGGAACGGTAAAAAGCGGCGTCGACGGCTACACCATCGACACCTACGGCAGCGTGCATATCGGCGGCACCGCCCAGATAATCCATACGGGAGCAAACAATGCAATTCACATGAACGGCGCCACGCCCTCGACTTTCACCATGGACGGCGGCACGGTAAGCGCAGGAAAATTCAATGCTGTTTATTTGATAGCACCCACCAACGGCAAGGTAACCGCAATTATCACCGGCGGCACAATTACCAACGAAACCGGCAACGGCAGCGCGGTGGTTTATGGCGTGGGTGCTACAAACAGCAAAGTCCTGATATTCCGGAACGGCGGCACCATCACCTCCGGCGGCACTAATCCGGGCGCACCGCTTGGAACAGACGCCGCAACTACCGCCATCGCCATTACAAGAACAGCCACAACCACCACTTACACGCAAAACTCCACCACCGACCTCAGCGTACTTCCATCTTCCGGCGCAACCGCCAAGTGGGACTTTGTGGGCGGCGTGAGCGGCATTACCTACGCCAACGGCGCAAACTCCGGCTTTTTGCCTGTTAGCGGCGTAACGGTAAGGGAGGCAGGCATCCGCGTGAACGGTGCAGCACTGCGCACTGCCGTGGCGGACATCAAATACGACATCGAAAACGCGCTTGCAAGCGGCAACGCCACCGTTACCGGTTCGCTGCTCGGCGTTACGGCAGAAAACCTCGACATCACCATTCCCACAGGAAGAAAGGTGCTGTGGCAGGCGGAATATGCGGGTACAGCACCCGGCTTCAGCAGTGGTGGCTTGATAAGCGTCCGAGGTGACGGCACATTTGAAGTGGCAAGCGGCGGCGTGATAAATATGACAGCAGTTCAATACACAATTCTTGCCTACGAGAATGTTTCCATAATTGTAAGCGGCGGCACGGTTTCCAGCGAACATGTTGCAATATCTGTCAGAAACAACGTTTCCGTAACAGTCAGTAGCGGCACGGTTTCCGGCAAAAATTATGCAATTTCTTCCCAAAACGGCAGCACCGGTTCCGTTACAGTGAGCGGCGGCACGGTGCTCTCCTCAGGAAATTACGCTATTTATATAGTGTCCACCGTGAATGTCCTTATCAGCGGCGGCAGAGTGGAGTCGTCAGGTCGCACCGAAGATATTTCCTCTGCTATATACTCAATTTCTACGGTTTCGGTAACGGGCGGCGTGGTGCGCGCCAAAGAGGGTTACGCCTTGGAATTCACCCGTCTCACCCAAACTACCTCCCTCAGCAGCGGGTTTGTATTCGGCTACGGCACGCTTGCCACCGGCAACTACGACCTCCTCACCGACGACCAAAGGAAACAAGCCGTCGTTCTCTACCGTACCAATAGTGGAACTCCTAATTTCACGCAATCCGGCAACGGCGTTATCACCGCGTGGAACCAAGCCGCAGGCGCCACCCTCTACGCCGCCGGCTCGGCTACCGACCTGCTCTCCTCACCCGAAGGCGCAGCCGTGTGGGCTATCGTGGACGGCAAAAGCGGCATTACCTACACCAACGGCGAAAACACCGGATTTTTTGAAGTAGAAGGCGTAACGGTAAGGAACGATATTATCCCGCCCGTGCTTGACGAAGGCAGCGGCAGCATAAACCGCACAAGCAACACGGCAGCCACTATCGGCTTCACCACCAACGAGGCGGGAACGGCGTATTACCTTGTAACGGAACGCGGCGCGGAACCCGCACCCACCGGCGCGGCAATCAAAACCGCCGATAATTCCCTCGGCGAGGTACCCGCAGGCGCAGTAACCAATCTGCCCGTAACCCTCACGCGGGGCGACAAAGACATTTACATAGTGGTGGAAGACGCGGACGGCAACCTCAGCAACGTGCTGAAAATAGAGGCGGACGCCCTGAACAAAATCTTCGTCAACGACCCCGAACAGGCAACCCCGCTCACCACCGTTGCGGCAGTCAATGCCGCCATTACAATGGCGCTCGGAACGAGTGATACCGTTACCGTTACAGGCGGTTTGGACGGCGTAACGGAAAGTTTTCAGTTCTTCATATCCGCCGCAGGCAAGCGAGTGGTATGGACAGCAGACGTAAGCGGAAGTATCGACAACAATTCTATCATTACCGCCGGCGGCAACGGTGTTTTTGAAGTCGCAGGCGGGAAAGTAATACAAAACGGTTCCGGAAATGCTATCACGGCAAGCAACATGAACATGGTCGTTAGCGGAGACGCTGAAATCGCCGCTAACAGCGGACACACGATTGTGCCCAGCGGTAACCTCGCCGCTACGCTTGAGATAACCGGCGGCACAATCACCTCAAATACCGGAAGAGCAATCTATCTTGGCAACGAAAACAAGACCGTGATTATCTCCGGCGGAGAAGTAAGCAACAGCAGCAACAATAACGCGGTTATTTACGCAAGCGAAAACAATAACGTAGTGCTGATACTTGACGGTAACGCTGTAAAGGCGAATGGCTCAGCCGACAGATTTGGCGTTTATACAGGCAAAAACGGCATAATAATCGAAAAAACCGGCACGGCAAGCACTTTCGTTGCCAACACGCACACCAACCTCAACGTAACGCCTTCCGGCGGCACCGCATGGGCAGAGTGGAAAAAGCAAGACGGCAAAAGCGGCGTAAGTTACGAAAACGGCTCAAACACCGGATTTATCGAAACTCCCGGCATAACGATAGAGGAATACTTCGCAGTCAGCAACAGCACGACAGAATACGGCACCCTTATTGCAGCCGCCGCAAACGTTAACAACGGCGACACCATTACCCTGCTGCAAAACCTGACGGTAAGCAGCGCTATTGTACTGGGCGTGAATAAAACTTATACAATAGATTTGAACGGTAAAACGTTCACAAGCAGCACGACCTCTACTTTCTTGTCAATATTTGCAGGCACGGTTACGATTAAAAACGGCAACGTTACCGGCGGTATTGGCGTAGTGAACGGCGGCGAATTAATAGTCGAAAGCGGCGCCTACAGCGGCTATAACAACGCGATATATTCCGGTATGGGCGGCAAGGTAACGATAATCTCCGGCACCTTTTCCTGCACCGACGACGAGAGCGGCAACGGTTGTCTTTTTGAAGAAGCAGGTGAAATCCTCCTCGCCACCGGCTCCATAGCCGACGTTGAAAACTGGAAAAACGCCGCCACCTCCGTAACCGTAACCCACCAGGCGGGTATCAGCGTCAACGGCGGCGCGGGCTTATATATCGTTGCGGATATCAACGCCGCCATTAACGCCGCGCTTGCCGTGAGCGAGAGCGATACCGTTACCGTTACGGGCGAACTATCCAACGTTACGGAACAATTCAGATTTAACATTTCCGCAGGCAAGCGAGTGATATGGAAAGCCGCCGTAAGCGGAAGCACCAGCACCGATATCATTTATGTTTTTCCCCTTTATGTTGGCAGTGGCGGTGTTTTAGAGGTCGCAGGCGGGAAAGTGATACAAAACGGGGTTGACTGTGCTATCACGGCATACAGCACGAGCGTGGTCGTCAGCGGAGACGCTGTAATCTCCAACACTACCGGACCAGCCGCAATTTATCTCAACGGCGCCGACGCCGCTACGCTGGAGATAACCGGCGGCACAATTACCTCAAATACCGGAAACGCAATCCGTCTTGTCGGCACGAACAAGACCGCAATTATCTCCGGCGGCACAATCAGCAACAGCAACAGCAGCAGCAGCAACCCTCAATCTGTTATTGCCGCAAACGCAGACAATAACGTAGTGCTGATAAATGGTGGCACGGTTACGGCAAATGGCACAGGCGGCAGATTTGCCATTGCCGAAGGCAAAAACGGCATATTTATCGAAAAAACCGGCACAACAACCTCTTTCGTTACCGGCACAAGTGCCGACCTCGAAGTAACGCCTGTCGAAGCCACCGCAACGTGGGCAAGGCAGGACAACAAAAGCGGCGTAAGTTATGTGAATGGCACAAACATTGGCTTTATTGAAACGCCCGGCATAACCGTGTATGAGAACGAACTCTACGTCAACGGCGGCGAGGCGTTAACCACCGTAGCGGCAACCAACGCCGCCATTACAGCCGCGCTCGCAGATAACGACGTGGTTACGGTTACGGGCAGTTTATTTGGCGTAACGGCATATTTTAGCATTAATATTCCCGAAGGCAAAAAAGTGATATGGAAAGCAGACGTAAGCGGAAACACCGGCACTTATATCATTAACGTTGGCGGCAGAGCTCTTTTTGAGGTCGCAGGCGCGAGAGTAGTACAAAACGGTTCAGGAAGCGCTATCATGGCAGACAACGTAAACATGGTCGTTAGCGGAACCGCTGAAATCGCCAGCACCGGCTATTATAACAGCGCACACACAATTTTGCTCAGCGGTAACCTCGCCACTACGCTGGAGATAACCGGCGGCAAAATCACCTCAAATAGCGGAAGCGCAATCTATCTTAACGGCGGGAATACGACCGTGATAATCTCCGGTGGAGAGGTAAGCAACAACAGCACTGTACCGGTTATTTACACAGCCGCAAACGATAACGCCGTGCTGGTAAACGGCGGCGCTGTTACGGCGAAAGGCACGGCTCCAAGATTTAGTATTGCCGAAGGCAACAACAGCGTATTTATCGAAAAAACCGGCACGGAAACGGTTTTCGCCGCCGGCACAAGTGCCGCCCTCAGCGTAACGGCAAACGGCACCGAAGCCACCGCAAAGTGGGCAAGGCGGAGCAGCAAAAACGGCGTAAGTTATGTGAATGGCACAAACAGCGGATTTATTGAAGCGCCCGGCATAACGGTAACGGGATTTGAAAACTTCGCAATCAGCAACAGCACGGAAAGATATGAAATCCTCGCCGAAGCCGCCGAAGCAGTAATAGACGGCGGAACAATCACCATGCTGAATGACGTAACGGTAAGCAATTACTCCCAAGTTACGCTGGACGTAGATAAAACCTATACCATAGATTTCGACAACAAAACGCTCGGCAGCAACCTTGCGAGCGCCTTAGACGTAGATACCGGCACGGTAACGCTTAGAAACGCCAACCTTACCGCCCTTATTCGCGTATTCGGCGGCGAATTAACAGTCGAAAACGGCTCTTACAGCGGCTACGACGACGCAATATGGACGAGAATGAGCGGCGTGAAGGTAACGATAATCTCCGGCGACTTCTCCTGCACCAACGACGCAACCAACAACGGCTGTCTTGTGGGCAATATCCGCCTCGCACCGGGTTCCACGCCGAATGTCATACCGTGGAAAGACCACGCGAGCGCAACGGCGGTAATCATTACAGCCGGAACGCCCGCAGAAAACTTCTCGGTCAGCGGCAGCGGGATAAAATACGAAACCCTCGCCGCAGCCGCCCAAGCCGTAACCGCAAACGGAACAATCACCCTGCTGCAGAACGTAACCGCAAACGACGAATCAGACGTTCTGCTGAACGTGGATAAGGTCTATACCATAGATTTAAGCGGTAAAACCCTCAGCGGCTATGAGACCGCCTTGGGAGTGGAAGCCGGCACGGTAACGGTTAAAAACGGCAACCTTACCGCATACGTGGCAAGTATTTTCGTGGACGGCGGCGAATTGACCGTCGAAAACGTTACCTGCAGCAGCGAAAACCTCGCGATAGCCTGTTAGGCGGCAAGGTAACGCTAATCTCCGGCGCCTTCACCGGCGTAACCGACTTTTACAACTTAGGTTGTCTTATTGAAGACGGTACAGGCGAAATCGTCCTCGCCACCGGCTCCACGGCAGACGTCAATCCGTGGAAAAACACCGCAGGGGTAATGGCGGTAACGGTCTATGAGAACAAACTCTACGTCAACGGCGGCGAGGCATTAACCACCGTTGCGGCAACCAACGCCGCCATTACAGACGCGCTCGAAGATACCGATACCGAAACCGTTACGGTAACAGGCAGTTTAGGCGGCGTGGAGGAATATTTTGACTTTACCATTCCCGAAGGCAAAAAAGTGGTATGGCAAGCCAATGTAAGCGGAAGCACCGGTAACGACCCTCTCATTTACGCTGAAGGCAGCGGTCTTTTTGAAGTCGCAGGCGGAAAAGTGATACAAAACGGGACTGGAAACACTATCTTGGCAGACAACGCGAACATGGTCGTTAGCGGAAACGCTGAAATCGCCGCTAACAGCGGACACGCAATTTATCTCAACGACAACGCCGCTACACTACTGGAGGTAAGCGGCGGCACAATCACCTCGGAAGACAGAAACGCAATCTATCTTGGCGGCGAGAATAAAACCGTGATAATCTCCGGCGGAGAGGTAAGCAGCAGCAGCAACACTAACGCGGTTATTTACACATACGGAGACAATAACGTCGTGCTGGTAAGCGGCGGCACTGTTACGGCAACCGGCACAGGCGGCAAATTTGGCGTTAACGCAGGCACCAACGGCGTGTTTATCGAAAAAACCGGCACGGAAACGGAATACCTTGCAGGCACGAGCGACGACCTCACCATAACGCCTGCCGAAGCCACGGCAGCGTGGGCACGGCAGGACGGCAAAAGCGGGGTGAGTTATGTGAATGGCGGGAATAGCGGGTTTATTGAAGTGCCCGGCGTAACGGTAACGGGGACAAACTTCAAAATCGACAACGACAACGAATACGCCACCCTCGCCGCAGCCGCCGCAGCCGTTGAAGCCAACGGAACAATCACCATGCTGAATGACGTAACGGTAAGCAATCTATCCCAAGTTACGCTGGACGTGGTTAAAACCTATACCATAGATTTCGACAACAAAACGCTCACGCGCCTCGGATGGGAAACACTGGTAGTAGATACCGGCACGGTAACGCTTAGAAACGGCAACCTTACCGCCGCTATTTTCGTGTACGGCGGCAATTTGATTGTCGAAAGCGGCTCCTACAGCGGACAGAACGAAGCCATAGACCTTCGGAACGGCACGGTAACAATTATCTCCGGCGCCTTTACCGGCACCCTCGACGGTGACAAAAACGGCTGTCTTGAGGGAGCAATCCGTCTCGCGCCGGGTTCTGCGGCAGATGTCTTTCCGTGGAAAAACCACGCGAACGCAACGGCTGTAACCATTACCACCGGACATGCTGTTATTGCGCCCGTAGAAAACTTCGCGGTCAGCAACAGCGAGACAAAGTATGAAACCCTCGTCGAAGCCGCCGAAGCCGTTGAGAACAACGGAACAATTACCATGCTGAACAACGTAACCACAGATATGTACGACGTTCGGCTGCGCACGGATAAGACCTATACCATAGATTTAGACGGTTACGCCCTCGGCGGTTACCCCCTCAGCAGCCTTACCAACATAAGTTTGATGGTAGATACCGGCACGGTAACGGTTAAAAACGGCAGCCTTACCGCCGCTGTTGGCATGTACGGCGGCGAATTAACACTCAAAAACGTATCCTGCAGCGCCTCCGACAACGACGAATTAGCCGCGATATTCTGTAATGGCGGCAAGGCAACGCTCCTGTCAAGCACTGTTACCGGCACGGTAACGGTAAACGACGGCGAATTAACAGTCGAAAGCAGCGCCTGCAACGGCGAATTAGCCGCGATATACTGCACGGGCGGCAAGGTAACGATAATCTCCGGCAGTTTCTCCAATACAGACGACAGCAACGGCTTGGGCTGTATTATTGAAGATGGCGGCGAAATCCTCCTCGCCTCCGGCTCCACGGCAGACGTCAATCCGTGGAAAAACACCGCAGGAGTAATGGCGGTAACGGTAACGGCGGCGCCCAACGCACTCTACGTCAACGGCGGCGAGGCATTAACCACCGTAACGGACGTCAACGCCGCCATTGAAGCCGCACTCGACGAGAGCGATGTGGTTACGGTTACAGGCAATTACCGTGGCGTGGCGGAAAGCTTTCACCTTGATATTCCCGCAGGCAAAAAAGTGATATGGAAAGCAGACGTAAGCGGAAGCATAACCAATAGTATCATTTACGCTGACGGCACCGGTGTTTTTGAAGTCGCAGGCGGAAAAGTGATACAAAACGGGATTGGAAACGCTCTCTATACAGGCACGAACACAGTCGTCAGCGGAAACGCTGAAATCGCCGCTAACAGCGGACTCGCGATTATGCTCAGCGGTAGGCTGGAAGTAACCGGCGGCAAAATAACTTCAAATGCCGGATACGCAATCTATCTTAACGGCGAGAATAAGACCGCGATTATCTCCGGCGGAGAGGTAAGCAGCAGCAGCAACACTAACGCGGTTATTTACGCATACGGAGACAATAACGCCGTGCTGGTAAGCGGCGGCACTGTTACGGCAACCGGCACAGGCGGCAAATTTGGTATTACCGACGACAACAACAGCGTGTTTATCGAAAAAACCGGCGAGGAAATGGTTTTCGCCGTTGGCAGCACCGACGACCTCACCGTAACGCCTGCCGAAGCCACGGCAACGTGGGCAAAGCAGGACGGCAAAAGCGGGGTGAGTTATGTGAATGGCGGGAATAGCGGATTTATTGAAGTGGCTGGCGTAACGGTAACGGGAAAAAACACGGTTATTTCGGTAGATACCACGCTTGACGAATTGCTCATAGAACAGGACGATACCGTTACCGTCAACGCAGGCATACAACTTACGGTAACCGGCACAATGACTAACGCAGGCACGCTTACCCTGAAAAGCGACGGCACGAACGGCACGGCAACAATCCTTACCCCTGACGCAATCGGCGGCACAGGCATAGCCAACGTAGAGCAATACCTCGCAGGCAAAACCGGCGGCAGCGGTCGCGAATGGTGGTATGTTTCCTCGCCCGTAACGGGAGCGAAAACCACACTGTTCAATACCGGTGGCAACCGCATAGGCTACTATACCGAAACGACCACTTCATACACCGACCCGATTGCGGCGGAAGAAGACCTGGCAGCCGGTCGCGGTTATGTGCTGAATCTTGCGGAAAATGATGCAGTTTATACGTTCACAGGCGCATTGAACAACGGAGCGGTTTCCGTACCCGTATCACGCACCGGCACAACTGCCGCCAAACGCGGATTCAACCTGGTGGGTAATCCTTATCCGAGTTATCTGGATTGGGACGGCGTAACAAAAACCAATGTGCAAAGCACCATTTGGACACGCACTTACGAAGGAACTGAAATGGTTTTCAAAACCTACAATGCCGATGCGCAGGTAGGCACGGACGACGAAACCACAGCACATATTGCACCCTTGCAGGCATTTTGGGTAAAAGTATTGGAAGAAAAAGCCGATATTTCAGATTTGACGCTTGACTTCGCCAATGCTCAGCGCTTGCACAAAGGCGCAGGCGATGCACCTCTCCGCGTAGCGCAAGCCGAAACGCAGGGACTTGTCCGCCTCGAAGTGAGCAACGGCGCAAACAAAGACCAGACAGTATTGGTATTCAACGAAAATGCAGGCAATGGATTGAACCGTTTCGACAGCGAAAAAATGAGCAACGGCAACGCGGCCATTCCTGAAATTTACACCCTTGCCGGAAGCGAAAAATTGGTTATCAACAGTATGAACGCCATACCGCAAAACAGCGAAATAACGCTTGGTTTCAACACAGGCGCGGCAGGCTCATTCACTATTCGGGCAACCACCGTCAGCAATATTGACAGCGACTTGCAGATCATCCTCAAAGACAAGCTTGCAGGCGTTGATTTCGACCTGACAAATGGCGAAGCCCATGCGTTTACTTCGGGTGTGGCAAATACCGAAAGCCGTTTCGCTATCCTGTTTGCCCCGAATGTTACTACCGGAATATCGGGCAACACCGCCGGCAAATTGCAGGCGTATGTTTCCAATGGCCAATTGATAATAGAGAATGGCAAATGGGGCGACAAAGTAGAAATTTTCAACCTGACCGGTCAAAAACTCTACGGAGAAACGCTAAATGGTAAATCACACATTGTAAATCGCACATTTGCACAAGGCGTTTATCTTGTAAAAGTTGGAAATGATACAGTAAAAGTGACAGTAAAATAAAATAATAACAATTCAAATTCCGGCAGGTTTTCAAAGCCTGTCGGAATTAACCCTGAAAACAGTATAAAAATGAGACAAGAATATTTAAAAGCAGTTTTGTGCGCCATAATGTTGTTTGGCGCAGCAGCAGTCCATGCCGTCGAAAAAGAAACGTGGCATCAATCGGGCAGTTTGACGGAACGAACGGAAAACTGGCTAAAAAGCAGCTCGTTAAGAGCAGCGCAGGACGAGGAAGAAACAACTCCTCCGGGCGATCCGTGGGGTGGTGATGGTGCGCCTGTCGGCGACGGAATATGGTGCATTGTCGGCGCTGCCGGACTGTATCTGTTGGTTAAAACACGAAAACGCAACGCTACCGGTATCGACAGGACTCTTCCGCAAAACATCTCAATTGAACCTTAATTTGAGAGAGAAAATAATAAATTGATACGATAGTTCGATAGTTGAGACTATTTTTTTAGACAAATGCTTTACTTTTGCATATCATAAAAAAACAGTTATATCAATATGAAACCCACATTTATTTTCCTATTCTTTTTGTTATCGCATACGGCTATTATGGCTCAAATAAATTATTTCAGACATATTCAGGAAGAAGACGGTTTGAGTAATAATACGGTTTTTTGCATCTCGGAAGATAAATACGGATATATGTGGTTTGGTACGAAAGACGGATTATGCCGGTATGACGGCAAGGATTTTAAGGTATTCGTTCCGGATAAATCGAATCCGCAGAGCTTACAGACGAACTATATCAAAACGCTTTATTTAGACAACTACAAAACGCTGTGGATTGGAACCAATATGGGTCTTTACCGGTTTGACTATGAAACAGAAGGCTTTCATTATGTGACAGCTAAAACACAACAGGGAATATCCATCGATGGACTTATCCATCAAATTCTGATGGATAAAAAAGATAATTTATGGGTTATTTCCGAATTTACCCTGTTTCGATACGACATCCACCGGAATATCCTTAAAAGTTATCCGAATGTATATACAACCAGTTTATGCGAACTTGAAAACGGGGATATATGGATTTATTCCTCCGACAAAAAAATACAACGGTATAATAGTTCAAACGAATCCTTTACTTCCTATCCTGTTTCTTTTAAAAACGATAAAGGAAATTGGGTGGAAAAAATAGCTCCTTTTAAAGATTTCGGCATTTTGATAGGAACCATTGATCACGGCGTTTTGTTTTTTGATACTCAAACGAAAGAATGTGTCCCTTTTATTGATTTTGGAAATAATACATCCGCATTCGTCCGTTGTTTCCTGCAATACTCCAAATACGAATATTGGATAGGTACGGAAAGAGGCATCTATACCTACAACATTGTTACGAAAAAAATAAATTTACTAAAGAGCAACTTTGATAATCAGTATGAACTGAACGATAATCCCATTTATGATTTATATAAAGACAGGGAAGGCGGTATCTGGATAGGCACCTATTTCGGTGGTATCAATTATCACTCGGTGGAATATGAAAATTTTACCAAATACCTTCCGGGATATAAAGCAAAAGAATTAAGAGGGAAAGCCATTCGGGATATTAAAAAAGATCAGTATGATCATTTATGGATCGGTACCGAAGATGGCGGTTTACATCAATTTGACCGGAAAAACAATACATTTATAAACATCAATCAAGAATATTCGGAACTTCCCAACAATAATATCCAAGCCCTCTTGCCCGACGGAGATGAATTACTGGTGGCAACTTATGAATCCGGATTGAGTGTTCTCAATATTCATACGGGAAAATTGATCAAACATTATCCTTTCAGCGCCGGCAAACAGGGACCAAGCAGCAGTATTTTTTCTATCCTCAAAGCACGGGACGGAACGATTTACTTAGGTACGGTAACCGGATATAATACCTTTCAGAGAAATACCGGATCGTTCGAATCCTTTCATCAAATTCCGCACATAGTAACTTATATCCTGGAAGACCACAAGGGGATCATTTGGTTTGCCACCATCGGGGGAGTATATTCATTGGATCCTAAAAATCAAACTTTGAATAACTTTGTTTCTGATCTCAACAACGAAAACAGCCTGAGTCACGATATTGTAAACAGCATCTTTGAAGATTTCGAACATAATCTGTGGTTTGCTACGAACAATGGCTTATGCAGCCTCGATGATTTGCGACAAACGTTTCACCGGTATGATGTTTCCGATGGATTGCCCGGCAATCTAATCTTACGTATAGAAGAAGATCCGGACAAAAACTTGTGGATCAGCACTTCACATGGTTTATCCTGTTTGAACACCACACAGAAGGTATTTAAAAATTACAAGAAACCCAATGGATTGGTCAGTAATCAATTCAACTATAATTCCTCTTACAAAGATGATGACGGCAGGCTCTATTTTGGAACGATTAACGGACTGATCAGTTTTAATCCGGAAAACATGTTGGAAAGCGACTATATTCCACCCGTCATTATTTCCAGTTTGGCTATCAACGATAAGGAAGTAAAGATAGAGCCTGACGGAATATTAAAAAAACCGGTTAATGAAACGAAGCGAATTGTCTTAAACCACAATGAGTCAACCCTGAGTATCCGGTTTTCAGCATTAAGCTATGTAGTGCCGAATATGAACCAATATGCTTATATGTTGGAAGGGATAGATGATGATTGGGTGTATTGCGGCAATCAAAACCGTACTTCTTACAGCAAATTACCTCCCGGAAAATACCTGTTTAAAGTAAAGGCGACCAATGGCTCCGGATATTGGAACGAAAACCCAAAAACCTTGGAAATCGAAATTACGCCTCCTTTCTGGCAAACAACCTGGGCTTATTGTTTGTATATCTTCGTGGGATTAGGACTGTTTTTATGGATTTTCCGTTTCTACAAGAACAAAATGAAGTTGAAAGAAAAAAGAAAGTGGGAAATCTATGAACGGGAAAAAGAAAAAGAAATTTATCAGACAAAAATCGATTTCTTTACCAATGTAGCGCACGAAATAAAAACCCCATTGAGTTTGATAAAGAGTCCATTAGACAAAATAAACAAGATGGATGAAAAAAATCCGCAAGCAAAGGAATATTTAGCGATTATAGAGAAAAATACGAACCGGCTACTTACCTTGGTGAATCAGTTGCTTGATTTTAGAAAAGCCGAAAAAGATTCTTTCAATTTACAACTGACAAAAATCAATATCGTTGATTTGGTTTCGGAAGTAGTATTCCGGTTCAAACCCACATTCATCGACAGCGGATTATCGGTAGAACAGGATATGCCCAAGGAACCGGTCTATGCAAAAATAGATAAAGATGCCACGGCAAAGATTATCAGCAATCTCTTTTCCAATGCATTAAAATATACCCAATCCAAAATTCTTGTTTCATTACGGAAAGATAAAAATGAAAATAAGTTCCTGCTGAAGGTAAAAAACGATGGGATAACCATTCCACTGGATTTATCCGATAAAATCTTTGAACCTTTTTACCGGGTGGCCGAAACAAGTCTCAAGGAAGGAATCGGAATCGGGCTGAGTTTGGCTAAATCGTTGGCCGAACTGCAAAAAGGGAACTTGGAATATTCGATTGATGAAGAGCATTTAAATGTGTTCACCTTTAGCATGCCGGTAGAAGAAGACCTCATTTCTTCCACCGAACAGGAAGAATCTGTGGAAATAGCGGAAACGGTAGAAACAGCGGCGTTGGAAAAAACATCCGCCAAACTACTCTCTGAAAAAATAAGTATTTTGGTGGTGGAAGATCATGTTGAAATGAATAACTTTCTTTCAAAAGAATTATCGGAAGATTACCATGTGATTAGTGCGGAAAATGGCAATGAAGCCGTGGAGTTCTTGAAAACAGAACCCATTCAATTGATCCTGACGGATGTGATTATGCCGGTAATGGATGGCTTTGAATTGATCAAATGGGTAAAAACAACCCTGGAGTACAGCCACATTCCCATTGTGGTGTTAACGGCTAAGGGCGACCTGCAATCGCACATTACAGGATTGGAAACAGGTGCGGATGCCTATATCGAAAAACCTTTCGAGATGGAATTGGTATCCACCCAAATAACGGCCTTGTTGAATAACAGGCATGCCGTCAAAAGCTATTTTTCGCAATCGCCATTAGTCCATCTGAAAGAAATGGCGCACAGTAAAGCGGATGAGAATTTTTTAGAAAAATTAAATGAATTAATCTGCAAAAAAATGGGCAATACAGACTTAAACGTAAACCTGTTGGCGGACATGATGAATATGAGCCGGCCCACTTTTTACCGGAAGATCAAAGCGATTTCCAATACAACCCCCAACGAATTTGTGAACATCATTCGATTGAGGCGGGCAGCCGAACTGCTTTTGGAAGGGAAATACCGCATCAATGAAATAACCGACATTGTGGGTTTCAATTCATCGACTTATTTTTCACGTTTATTTCAAAAACAATTCGGGATAAAGCCTTCGGAATATAGTAAGGATATAATGGCTGAAACGGAAGAAACGGAGAAACCGTATCTGTCGGCAAAAAATGAAAGTGTTTGAAGGGGAAAAACAATCTGATATAATCATTGTATTTTCTGAAAACGGTGTTGGACGATTTGAAAATAAAGATAGCGCTTATAGTGGGGAAACATAAAAGACGTTTATCGGATGATTGAATTAACGGCAAACAAACTCATATACCACTTTTAAAAACCTGTATAGGTTCGGGAGAATACGAATATTTTCGTAAAACAGATGGGAAAAAGTGGAAATCAAAAAGTAAAATAATTTTTTAATAAAAAATATTTCGCTAATTCAAAGATACCAATTACTTTTGCAAAATAAATATTCGATATTTTTGATATGAAAAAAATAGATATTTTGATATTTTTGATATGAAAAGAATTTTTACAAGCAAATTATTACAGTGGAAGCAAAAGAAAAACGCTGTACCATTGATGCTTGTCGGAGCGAGACAGACAGGTAAAACCTATTTATTATCAGAATTTTGCAAACAGAATTTTGCAGAAAGTATTATACTGAATTTTGCAGAAAAACCTGAATACAAGGATTTTTTTCGTCCGTCTTTGGTTGCAAATGAAATTATCGGACGCATGGAATTGTTTTTCAATCGTAAAATTGATACAAACAAAACAGTCTTCTTTCTCGACGAAATCCAGGATTGTGAGGAGGCAATTACCGCGCTCAAATATTTTGCAGAATCGCCGGTTGACTTTCGCATAGTGGCGGCCGGCAGTTTGCTGGGCGTAAAAATCAACCGTCTGAAAAGTTCTTTTCCCGTTGGGAAAGTGCAAATAGAGTATCTTTATCCGATGGATTTTGAGGAATTTTTATGGGCTTTGGATGAAAATTTATTAGCCGTAGAAATTCGTAATTTTTTCAATAATAATCAGCCGTTTGCCGGCATTATTCACAACAAAGCATTACAACTTTACCGCGAATATCTTTGCATTGGCGGAATGCCTGCGGCGGTTATGAATTATGCAGAAAACAAGCGTGATTTGATGCAATTTGATATTGGCGTAAATTCAAATATATTAACGGGTTATCTTGCCGATATGACAAAATATGCGGACAAGGTAAGCAGCGTAAAAATTCATCAGGTTTACCGAAGTATGCCTGAACAGTTGGCCAAAGCGCAATCAAAATTTATGTACAAAACTGTGGAACAAGGCGGTAACAAAGAAAAATTTCAGAGTGCTATCGAATGGCTACTCAATGCCAATATGTTGCTGCCATGCATAAAGGTAGAACTTCCACAACCTCCTATGACAGCCTATTTTACAGAATCAATGTTCAAACTTTACCTGTCGGACGTAGGCTTACTGGCTTCGCTTTCGCGATTGAAATTTGGAGATATTTTGCAAAATACCGCCATGCTGTATCGTGGGTTTTTAACGGAAAATTTTGTCGCACAAACATTTGCCGCACACGGAATAAACCTGAATTATTGGACTTCGGGCAATCAGGCGGAAATTGATTTTTTGACAGAATTGAACGACGGAATTATTCCGGTTGAAGTGAAAGCCTCTGAAAATGTTCGCTCGCATAGTTTAGGTGTTTATATGGAAAAATATAAACCAAACTACGCTATTCGCTTGTCGAGCAAAAATTTTGGTTTTGAAAACAATATTAAATCCGTGCCGTTGTATGCGGTGCATTGTGTTAAATAAACAAAAAAATAAACCGATGACGGCCGGTGGGATGCTTATGTGTGAAATCCTATTGATGCTCGCTCCGCAACAAATCGTTCACAGTTTTTACCGGATTAAATGTTTCGATGGGAACTTCCACGAAAACGGTGTTCCAATCGCTCATTGCGCCGTTCCACAATCCCGGTAATTCCAAAGCTTTCAGCTCTTTACCGTTTTTCGATTTCAAGGAAATAAAACCGGTGTTTTTATCGACATAATCCGGCAAGTTGAATTTTTCGCCTTTGTAATTTTTCAAAGCGCACACCAAATCGACGGGATTGAAATGCGTTCCCTGTTCAAACATCGCTTTCTTTTCCGGGTCTTTCAGGTCGATTTGCGAACTTTCCAACACTTGCGGAGAAACGGTTCCGTCGGGATTAACGGCTAAAAACGGCCCGCCGCCCGGTTCGCCGGCATTGCGCACCATGCCGCACACCCGCAAAGGCCGGTTGAATTTTGATTTGACATATAAAGCTAATTCGCTGTCTTCCAAATGTTTGGTTTCGGGATTTTTGATACACATTTCATTTTGAAGAAAATACAACATTTCGAGTAATTGTTCATGCGAATATTTTCCCGAATCAAGTAATTGCAGATACTGGAAAATTTGGGTTTGATAATCGACTAAAACACCGGCTATCAATTGTTTATATTTTGTGGTAATGGGTTTGAAGGAATCGGGAACCACATTGTCAATGTTTTTCACAAACACCACATCGGCTTGTAAATCATTGAGATTTTCGATTAAAGCGCCGTGTCCGCCGGGACGAAACAACAATTTTTCGTTGTCGCGAAACGGTTCGTTATTAGCACCGGCTGCAATCGTATCGGTTGAGGATTTTTGTTCGCTGAATGAGATATTATACGAAACGTCGAATTTTTGAGCGTAAACCGGTGTTTTTTCGGATGTTAAAGATTCAAACAGCGCTTGATGTTCGGGCGAAACCGTGAAATGCACTTGCACTTCGCGCGCTTGGTTGCAGGCATAGAGAGCGCCTTCGACCAAATGTTCTTCCATGGCCGTGCGCGCACCTTCGGGATAGGAGTGAAAAAGGAGTAAGCCTTTCGGTAATTGTCCGTAGTTCAATCCTTTATATGAAAGTAAATTTTCTACAATGGCTTTGTATTTTCCATTGGAAATCAGTTCATCGATGGATTGATTTTCGTTTTTCAAACAAATATTATTCAATTCGGAATAAAATGCAAAACGATGGATTCCGTCGAAAAACGCTTTTTCAAAAGGAGTAGCCGGAATGGGATATTCGGCCGATAAAAATTCAAATAAATCCTTAAACATTCGACTGGCAGCGCCTGAAGCGGGTACAAATTTAACAATCGTTTTATTTTGTTTCAAATACTTGTCCCAAGCCTGCAAATAGGCTGTTTGTTCGTTTTCGGGAATGTGTTTAATTCCTTTTTCGACCGAGGCCGAAGCCATAACCGGCAGATACGGAAAGCCTTGCCGGAAAGAGCGCAACTGTTCGTCGAGTTGTTCGACCGGAATATTCTTCGCTATCAATTGTTGCAAATCGTTTGGTGTGAGCATAATTGTGAATTTTTTGTTTGCAAATGTAGTAAAAATTATTTTTTGTTCCTTCTGAAAAACAAAAATTTGTGTGTAAGAGTGATTTATAGATGGTTACAGACAAAATAAAATCACTTAAAAAGGTCTTCAACAGTTACTTCCGATTGAACATCATTCCAATAAGAATTATGCTTTACACCATAAGTTGTTACCATTGTGATATGGCACTGACTTGCGGGTTTTTGTTTCTTCTTTGAAGGCAGAACGCTTGTTACGCAACACTTTATCGTAATCTTTGTCAATCACAAACTCATCGGCAGCATATTTCATTTCGCAAATGTTGATAATGCCGTCGTTGCGTTCAATAGGGTGCATTTCAAATTGTCGCAAAAACGAACTACCTTTGTCATCATCAAATCACTCAATATTATGACAAAAGAAGAATATCTGTCCCTTGCCGCCAGTCGGTATGAGGCATTAGAAAAGTTGAAAG
>BNWW01000041.1 GCA_025999115.1 Bacteroidia bacterium | reverse complement strand
CATTAATACCAGACTGACCAAATGTTCATTCAACCACAAATCCAAAACGTAATTGTCAATCGGCAAATCCGATACGTTCAATTGAATTTTGTGTTCTCCTTCGGGATAAAAGCCGAAATTTTCATTCATGTAAACAAATCCTTGTGTGGTATGAATTTGCATACGGATTTCAGCGGTTTGAGGTAAATACATTTCGACATTGACTGTTGATTTGGCCGGATTGGGAGTGAGATGGCAAGTTAAATCCGCCCAAGGGTCGATCATTTCATTTTCAGCGGTTTGCAATGAATCAGCGACAATGGGTTCTTCGCCCGTGTCGGCCGTTTGGTCATAGGGATGATAGAAGAAGGAAGACTTTTGCAATGCAATCAAACTGTCTTGTAAAACACGGAAAGATTCAACGGTTTCAAAGACGGGATAGCGGTAGCCGGATTCGTACCATTGGTAAATATCCGTGATTACGGTATGAGGTTTGGAATAATGTAAAGTATCGTTCCATGCCAAATCCGAAACTAATTTAAAAATATCGAATGATGAAGAAATTGGAGCGTATTGGCTGGTTTCTTCCTTATGGGTATGAACTCTAATAATATTTTCTAATGTTTCATTATTGGGCAATTGAATCACTCCGAAACCGTCGGCTACTGTTTTTAGACTTCCATGTATCAAGGACTCGATGCGGTCGTTGTGCCGGCCGCGACCGGAAAAAGCGCTTTGAAGCGAATCGCCGTAAGTGATGGGAAATTTCAGCAACAGGCCGGAAATACTGTATTTGACCAAAACATTGGGGCTTTCGTAACCTTCCATCAAAAGGGAATCGTTACTCAACCGGTAATGCAATAATTTTCCGGGTTCGGCGCCGATTAAGCCGGATTCGTCTTCGCGGGAAAAGTATTCGACAGGGTAATCGGTATCGACGACGGTGGAATCGCTGAAATTCCAAACTTGATTCATTCCCGAACCTCCTGCCGAACGGTAGGGAACGGATTGTTTGATTAAATTATCGCCTTCGCGGGGAGCGTTTGATTCGGTTTGCAATGTCTGTTGAGCAAATAAACCTTGTACAAAAACACTGATTATCAATAAAATATAAGTCTTTTTCATGGCATTCTTTATTTTTAATTTTTCATTCTTCGTTTTTATAATTGTAATCATAATGTTCCAATAAACTACCGTTTTCATCCTTAATAGCTTGCAAACGCTCGAAAGCATCGTATTCGTAATATTTTATAATTCCTCGCGAATCGGTTTCCGTTAACCGGCCGACTAAAGGCTTATAAGTATATGTTGTTACCAAAGCGTTAGGCAAAGTGGTTCGTAAAGCATTAATTTTTGATAGATTGCTACTGCTTAATGTATAACTTGTTGCAATATTATTCAGGGTGGCTTGACCGCCTTGAACAGCTGCAACAACTTGCTCATAATTTGCGCCTTGAATTTCGGCTATTGGGTATTGGTAGTTGTAGCCCCAAAGATAAACCGTTGTTATTTGGCTACCTGCGGCCTTAGCTTCGATAACATTTCCCTTGACATCATACTTATAATAGGCTTCGGGGTAAAGGTTAGAATGACCTTGCATACTTGTTTGCTTGTCTCTGAGCAAAAGCTCAAAACTTGTCAAGGGTAGATAATTATTAGATATCGACACTATCCGATATTGTCCTGCCGCTAATTCTATTTCTTCTTCCACCAATGTAGTATTAAATGTTTTATCATAAATCACTTGATCATTTTGATTCTTGATTTTGACATTACCATTACCTCGTAGTTTGATTTTCATTTTTTCGGGATTAATAAAAATCGGAAGTTGTTCTGATGCTGTAGTAGGGAACATATAGAAGAGCCTGATACGATGATAAGTATTTTTCCAAGGATACAAGGCTTCGTATGCAATGGACGATTGCAAGTGTAATACATCGATTCGCTCCGGTTTGAAAATACTATCCGGCATTTCATTAAATTTGCGATATTCGCCGGAGGTTATCAATCCGTTGATGGATACTGTTTTTTCTACATTATCGGATATAATGTTTTTTGCCGTCATCTTTTTGAAAACAGTTGTGTCGGGACTGTCGGTTATCTCGAACGGATAACGATAATTGGTGATTTGGGTTTTACCGTTGCTATCCACAATCGTTTTATTTTTAAATTGGCGTAAATCATTATAGGCAAAGGTCGTAGTTTGAACAAAAGGCGAATTATTATCTGTAGGATACCGTGTTTTTACAATTTGGCACAAAGGGTAATCGTCCACAAAAAGTTTGGAAATATACACATAAGAATAGGCAAACTCTGCTGTAGGAATGTATTTTAACTGTTTTGTGTAATCGTATTTGTATTCTTCCGAATACACCAATTTATCTTGATTGGAATAATGTTTTTTGGAAATTAGTTTACCGCGTTGCCTATGTCGGGAATCGTATTGGGCATAAAAATTATCTATAAAAGCGGGTTCGGAAGAAGTAATATCAAGAAAATACAAATTATAACTACTATTGTATTCCAAATCAGGCAATAAAGAATAATCACTATAATTGTATTGGATATAGCTTCCATCCGGCAGATTTTCATATACAGAGGAGTAGGCAATATGGGTTTGATCTTGTGTGTATGTAAAGTTTCCAGAACCTGATAAATAAGGTTTGTTGTCGTGCGTAAGATCTTTGGTTACTCGATATGCCCAAGAATGAGGTTCGTAATAATATTGGGTATAACCACCGGTTGGCCGAACAAGCGTTTTCAACATACCCATTCGTGCAGCGGTTCCTTCGCTAATTAAAGGGAAAGAAGCATTTTCATGGTAATAATCCATTTGATAACTCCCTTCGCCTGCAATATCGATTTTTTTCAGAAATAAGACAGGTCTTCCATGTCCATTATTATTGTTCGTTGTATCGCTATAAGCATATTCAAATGTACATGTTTTGACAGGCAAGGATGTGGCATTGTATTTTACTGTCAGGGAATCTAACTTCGATAGGGTTGGAATATAAATCATCCCTATAGGATAATATGTAATGGGATGACAATGCGCGTGATATACTTTATCCGGGGATCTGTTTCCATAGGATAATTCAATTACAACATTGTCTATTGTGATTTTTTTAACAGAATAATAACGCTGTTTGGTATTTTCGTAACCGGAGCATATTGTTCCTTGATACCAGTAAAAATCACTGAAACAAGAAGTAGGATGTTTATCCGCCCACTCAATCAAACCATGAAAATCGCGTGAAGTTGCACTAATTTCAGGATCGCCATATTCAAATTGAACTTCGCGACCATTAGGAGCTTTAATGGAGACTAACGGCCATTCCATTGCAGGTGTAAGAAAAAAATCATTAGAATCGAAACAAGAAACAAGGTTAGCAGAATTACCTCTACCTAAAGCACCCATATCAAAAGTGTAAATATAGCCATCCCCTGTGGTTACTGTAAAAATAAGGCGATGTGAACGGTTGCTGTTTGGATAATCCTGAAAGTTTTGTACTTTCACACTGATTTTATATTCTCCTGCCGGATGATTCGTATTAAAAACATGAATGGTATGATCATAGCCAAAACAAAAATTGCCTCTATGATTTCCAAATTGAAAAGAAAATATATCGGGAGTGGTTTCCACTAAATTATAAGCCTCTATTGTGGAAGAATTAATGGGAAAGCCAAATAAAGGCACTTCATCGCTATAATGTTGATGAAATTGTCCATTACTCATCAATTCACTATCAGGTTTAATCACAGAAAATCTCCCCAAAAAATAAGAAACCCGGCTTTTCTACGTTATATTTTAGTTTAGGATAATTTCCGCCGGATGAAACGTAGAACTAAATATATTTTCCTTTTTATAACACTGCTGCTGGCAGGGCCTATTTACGAACTTACAGCCGATCTCTCGGCCGAGAGTTCGATGACGGCCACTGTGGAAGTCGTGGAAGAAAAATCCGATTCGGTCGTTACGCGCTTTCCCGTTTCGCCTACCGTTCCCGAACAATACGACGATTTGAACGCCAATTACCCCATCGACTTGAAAAATCCCGAAGATTTCGGCGATAATTTTGAATACAATCCCGCCACCAACCGCTACGAAATTCGCAGTAAAGTCGGCGGTTCGGATGTTACCACACCGGTATCTTTAACCCGCGACGAATACCTGGATTACACACTCAAAAAGAGCATGAACGCTTATTTCAAAGTGCGCAACGATGAAGAAACGTCGGGTGAAGCCGATAAGAAAAAAGACGCACTCTCTCCTTTTGATTTCAATTTTGATTTAGGCCCCGCAGACAAGATTTTCGGCCCGGGCGGCGTGCGTTTGCAACCCCACGGAAGCGTAAATACGAAAATCGGTGTTTCGCACACCAAAATCGGAGACCCTACCATGACCGAACGCAACCGCAACCGCTGGGCATTCGATTTCGATCCCGATATTCAGGTTTCGGCCAACGCTTCCATCGGCGATAAAATGAATTTCGATTTGAATTACAACACTCAATCGACTTTCGACTACGACAGCAAAAAATTGAAATTGGCCTACGCCGGAAAAGAAGACGAAATCGTGAAAATACTCGAAGCGGGTAACGTAAGTATGAATACGACCAACTCGCTGATTCGCGGAGGCGCCGCCCTGTTCGGTATCAAAACACAATTGCAATTCGGAAAATTGACGGTCGATGCTATTTTTTCGCAACAAAATTCACAATCGCGCACTACTTCCTCCAAAGGAAGTGTTCAAACTACTCCGTTTGAAATCACAGTCGATAATTACGACGAAAATATGCACTTTTTCCTCACGCATTATTTTCCGGCGATATATGACACGGCGATGAGCAAACTGCCCTACATCCGTTCGGGTATTTTGATCGACCAACTTGAAGTGTGGGTTACCAATAAACGCTCAAATTACGACCAAGCGCGTAATATTGCCGCGTTTGCCGATTTGGGCGAATCGGTGCAAATCAGCAATCCCAATGTGGTGCAGTCCAATTGGTCGGCTGGGACACCTGCGATTCCGTATAACCGCGCCAATACTTTGTACGAAAAGCTATTGGCGGATCCTGCTTTGCGCGAAATCAGTCAGGTCAATCAATCGTTGGAAAGCATGAATTTAACAGGTGGACAGGATTACGAAAAAATCGAAAGCGCCCGCAAATTGGATTACTCCGAATATATGCTCAACCAGCGTTTGGGATACATCAGTCTGCGAATGCCTTTGCAACCCGACGAAGCCTTGGCCGTCGCTTTTTCGTATCAATACAACGGACAAACATATCAGGTGGGCGAATTTTCAAATCAAGATCCCGCCAATCCCAACGCTACCTTATTCCTGAAATTAATAAAAGGAACGGCGCAATCGCCCGGTATGCCCGGTTGGCATTTGATGATGAAAAACGTTTATACCATCAGCAAACGAGGCAGTTTAAGCCCTGATAAATTCCGTTTAGACATTAAATATCAGAATGATACCTCCGGCGTTTACCTCAATTATATTACCGAAGGCGCCATCGCCAACCAACGTTTGCTGAATGTGGAAAATTTAGACCGTTTGGATGCACGGCAAGAACCTTATCCCGACGGTTTTTTTGATTACGTGGACAGCTTGACGGTTTTTTCGCAAACAGGTAAAATCGTTTTCCCCGTTTTACAACCTTTCGGAAAGCATTTGCGCGACAAAATTGCCAACGATTCCATTGCCGACAAATACGTTTATCAGGAATTATACGATACTACGCTGACCGTCGCACGGCAAGCCGCCGAAAAAAATAAATTCATCCTGACAGGCGAATACAAAGGTTCCAACGGTTCGAGCATCGAAGCCGGAGGATACAATCTGGCCAAAGGTTCAGTGGTGGTAACGGCCAACGGCGTGCGACTGAAAGAAAATGTCGATTATACGGTCAATTATTCCACCGGATCGGTCGATATTATCAATCCCGCTTACGAAAACGCGAATATTCAAGTTTCGTCGGAAGACCAATCAGGTTTAGGAATGCAACGCAAAACGATGATGGGCTTCAATCTCAATTATGCTTTCTCGCCGAAATTCAATATCGGAGCTACGCTAATGAATTTGAGTGAAATGCCGATGACTATGAAAGTGGAACCGGGTCAAGAATCCATCAACAATACCTTATTTGGTTTCAACACCAATTATTCGACCCAATCGCAATGGCTCACGAAAATGCTCGATAAACTGCCTTTCGTGGAACTCACGGCGCCTTCGCAAATCACGCTCAACGCCGAATACGCCCAATTAATTCCCGGCCATTACAAAAGCAAATGGGGCGGCGATTATTCGTATGTCGATGATTTTGAACGTGCTAAAATGTCGATCGACCTGCGTTCGCCTTACTCATGGACATTGTCGGCCACACCGTCGATGTTTTCCGAATCGAAAAAAACCAATAATCTCGAATACGGCAATAATCGCGCACTTTTGGCGTGGTATTACATCGACGGATTGTTTACTCGTAAATCGTCCTTAACGCCCACGCATATCAAAAACGACGACGAACAACTTTCCAACCATTATGTGCGCGAAATTCGCGAAGAAGAACTCTATCCGAATAAAGATGTGCGCTACAACGAAGCCTCCACGATTCCCGTCTTAAATCTCGCCTATTATCCCACCGAGCGCGGACCGTATAATTTGGACGCCAACGGCATGAATCCCGACGGAACCTTGATGAACCCGCAAAACCGCTGGGGCGGCATTTTCCGGAAAATCGAAAGCGGAAACACCGATTTTGAAGCCAACAACGTTGAACATATCGAATTTTGGTTGATGGATCCGTTTCTTTACAATTCAAATGCTTCCGGCGGCGATTTGTATTTCAATCTCGGCGATGTTTCGGAAGATATTTTAAAGGATGAAAAGAAATTTTTTGAAAACGGACTTCCGGTCGATGGCGACAAATCGAAAGTGGAAGAAACCGTTTGGGGATATGTTCCGAAACAACAATCGACCGTCTATGCTTTTGATTCACAAGGAGAAAACCGGCAGAAACAAGACGTTGGTTTCAACGGATTGAGTTCGGCGGACGAACGCGAATTTAAGGCTTACAAAGATTATTTGGATGCTTTGCGCAGCAAGTTGGAACCGAGCGCTTACGCCAAGATAGAAGCCGACCCGGCCGGCGATAATTTCCATTATTTCCGAGGTTCGGATTACGACCAAATGCAAACGCCGATTTTGGGAAGATACAAATATTACAACGGTACCGAAGGCAACTCGGCCAATGCCGACGACACGAGCGAAAGTTACACCACGGCCGCAAAAATCAATCCCGATGTGGAAGACATCAATCAAGATAACACCTTGAACGAGAACGAAAGATATTTCCAATACAAAGTTTCGATTCGCCCTTCCGACTTGGAAATCGGCCGCAATTTTGTGGTGGATAAGCGCATTACCCGCCCCAAACTCAAAAACGGCAAATCGGAAGAAGTTACCTGGTATCAATTCAAAATTCCAATACATTCGTATGAGGAACCACCTATCGGCAATATTCGCGATTTTCAGTCGATTCGTTTTATCCGAATGTTCCTGACTAATTTTTTGGACTCTACCGTTTTGCGTTTCGGAACGCTCGAATTGGTGCGCGGCGAATGGCGGGCATATACCCAAGAATTGAATCAACCGAATCTACCGCCCGATCCGAATACAGAAATCAGCATTTCGACCGTCAATATTGAAGAAAACGGCGATAAACAACCCGTAAACTACATTATGCCGCCGGGCGTAAACCGAATGACCGACCCCGGCCAACCGCAATTGATCATGCAAAACGAACAATCGTTGGCCGCAAAAGTCAAAGATTTAGCTACCGGCGACGCTCGCGCCACATATAAAAACATACACTTGGATACGCGCCAATACCGCCGTTTTCAAATGTTTGTTCATGCCGAAAATTTTGAAAACGCCGACGATCCCGTAAACGACAACGAATTTTCGGTTTTCCTCCGTTTGGGTTCGGATTATAAAAGCAATTATTACGAATACGAAATTCCGTTGAAAATTACACCGCCCGGCAATTACAACAGCGCCAGCAGCAACGAACGCGAAATGGTCTGGCCCTACGCCAATATGTTTGATTTCCCGTTTGAATTGCTTACCAATTTGAAATTGAAACGCAACAAGGAAAAGCGCAAAGCTGGTTCGGATGTGAGCTATACCTCCTCATTCTCCGATTACGATCCACAAAAACCGATGAACACGATTACCGTGAAAGGCAACCCTAGCCTCTCGGAAATCAAAGTGATTATGATTGGCGTTCGCAACAATTCCAAAACGAAAAAATCAATCGAATTTTGGACGGACGAAATGCGACTAACCGAATTTAACGAAGACGGTGGTTGGGCGGGAAATGCCACACTGTTTGTCGGCCTTTCCGATTTGGGTTCGATTAATCTGGCGGGACGGAAAGAAACAGCCGGTTTCGGCGGTCTGGATCAAGGCATTATGGATCGAAATCTCGATGATAAACAGATGGTTAGCGTTTCTACTCAAGTGGAATTGGGTAAATTTTTTCCCGAAAAAGCCAAAATCAATTTACCGTTTTATTATTCGTACAGCGAGGAATTGGTCAGTCCGAAATACAATCCGCTCGATCAGGACATTCTCTTAACAGACGCTTTGGCCGCCATGGAAACGCAAGCCGAAAAAGATTCGATTCGCTCCTTTGCCATAGATCGCGTGATGAATCGCTCCCTCGAATTTAATAATGTGCGCGCCGGCATTACCAGTAAAACGCCGATGCCTTACGACCCGGCCAATTTCTCATTCGGTTACAGTTTCAACGAAAGCGATATCCGCAACGCCACCACCGAATACGACCGGCAAACCGGCCACCGCGTTTTGCTCGGCTATATTTATTCGCCGCCGCTCAAACCGTGGAAGCCGTTTGACAAGAAAAGTAAATCGAACGATAAAAATCAAACCGCCAAACCAACCATCAGCGGCAATTCTAAAAATAATTTCCTTAAAGAATTGCAAATCGGATTTTTACCGAAAAGCATTGCTCTCAATTCCGACATCAACCGCAATTATTACGAATTGCAGTTGCGCGACATCGGAAATATGAGCGACGTTAAAATGCCGGTTTCGTTCCGCGAAGATTTTTATTGGACCCGCACCACCGCCATCGGTTGGGATTTGACGAAAAATCTGCGTTTCAACTTCAATAACGGCACACAAGCGCGGGTAGATGCGCCGCACGTGCAAGTAAACAAGAGTTTCAATTACGACAAATACCAATTATGGAAAGATTCGGTGCTGATGAGCCTCCGCGATTTGGGAACGCCCATCAACTACAACCAACAATTTTCGGCTACCTGGCAATTGCCTTTCAAAGCCATTCCGGCGCTCAATTTTATGTCCGGCGACTTGAAATACGATGCGCAATATAATTGGGAACGTGGTGCGGTAATCGACATTCCCGACATCGAAATCGGTAATAAAATTACCAACCAACGCAATATGGGCTTGAATAACCTCGCCATCAATTTTGTTACCTTATATAATAAAAGTAAATTTTTGGAAAGCGCCAACAAAAAATATACGTTGAACCGCCCCAACAATACGCGCAACACCAACCAACGCAACAACCGGCAAACCGACGATCGCGCCAAAAAAGCCGCCGAAGAAAAGAAAAACAAGAAATACGAAGGTGAAGTAACTTTAAATCCCGATTCGACGACAATATTAAAGCACTCGCTCAACAACAAACGCATCCGCGTTACCGCCCGTGGCGCCGACGGACGATTATACGCCGTGAATTACAAAGCGATAGACGCCAATACTATCCGAATCAACAACAAAGATTCGGTGAAATTGAAAGTCAATATTGCACAATTGCCGCCGTTGGACGATTTGGCGTGGTATAAAGTGGCGCAAGTTGTGGCGCGCGGTTTGATGATGGTGCGGAATGTGAGCGTTTCTTACGACCTCACACAAGGGATGTTGATTCCGGGTTTCCGTCCCGAAACCGGCGACTTTTTCGGTCAAGGCGGAACGGCAATGGGAACGGCGCCGGGATTTGATTTTGCTTTCGGATTAAACGACGAAAGTTATTTGGAGAAAGCGGCCGCACGCGATTGGTTGATAAACGACCAGATGTCGATTACGCCCGCGCTTTTCAACAAAACGCAAACTTTCCGAATGACGGCCGTTTTGGAACCGTTTGTGGGTATGAAAATTAATTTGAACGCCAACCGCATTTCCGCCGACGAACAGCAAATCGATTATATGTACGACGGGATGCCTAAACGTTTCAACGGCAATTTCAATATGACCACTATCGCTTTGGGTTCGGCTTTCGAGAAAAGCGATGCAAACAACGGCTATCGTTCCAAAACATTCAATACGTTTTTGGAAAATCGCGAAATCCTTGTGCAACGTTTGCAAAGTCGCTATAATCAAGCGGTTCCGGGATACAGCGGTGGCGTGGAACCCAATTCGACCGATGTATTGGTTCCGGCTTTTCTCGCGGCTTACACCGGCGGCAATGCGCGAACCGCAAGTTTGGATTTCTTCCCTTCGTTGCTCCGTTTATTGCCCAACTGGAAAGCCACTTACGACGGTTTGATTCAAATTCCGTTTATCAACAAATATTTCAAGACTTTTTCGCTCGAACACGAATACAAATGCAATTACCGTGTCGGCTCGTATACCTCCTACCCGGGTTGGACGAGCGCGGCCGACGGCATCGGTTATATTCAGGATATGGCCGGCCAATCGATTGCGACATCGCCCTACAACGTGATGTCGGTCAGCATCGAAGAAAAATTCGATCCGTTTATCCGCATCAATTCGGTTTTACTGAATAATATGACGTTCAAAGTGGATTACAAAACCGGACGAAACATCAATTTGAATATTGCTTCGTATCAAATTGTGGAAACTACTTCGACCGAAGTATCGGCCAATATCGGTTACAGGATCGATCATTTCGACAAAATCATCAAGTTTCCGAAGAAGACCAACGCCAATTTCAACAACGAACTGCGTATTTCGGGCGGCTTTTCTTACCGGATGAATCAAAGTTTGAACCGCAAAATCCAAGACGGATTCACGCAACCGACTACCGGCAACTCACAAACCATGATTAATTTAACGGCCGATTATACGCTCAGCCGGATGATTACTTTGCAGGCTTTTTTCGACCGGCAGGTAAGTCGTCCGTTGGTTTCGGCGACTTCGTTTCCGCAGGCGAAATCGGCGTTTGGGGTGAGTTTGAAGGTTAGTTTGATGCAGTGAGTTATGATAATCCTGCTCAAAATTACAAAGCAATTTTTGATGATATTCACGGAATTAAATCAGAAGAAAATTTTATGAGAGACTATATAGTCTTTTTCTGACTTGTTTGAATCTAAGTAAAAGAGAGAAAGTAACAAAATGGCTTTTAGATTATATCATATCAAAGAAAATCACGGAAATAAAAGGTTTTTCCGAATTTGATGATGAACAGGCATATACATGCTATTTGTATGGCGAAATTCATCGCTTTTGCGAACGTAAAAAGAAAAAAGCGGTATTGCTGTTGGATAATTTCGACAGAATTGTCGGAAGTTTAGCAGACGATGGTAATTTGTTGAGAGAAACGCTTATCAACTACCACGACCTTGTGTTTATTGCGGCAAGCACCCGAATGGACGAAGTTACGCCTCTGTAAGAGCGTTTGCTGAATCACCCCCCGCAAATGCGAAAAATTTTGCTCGAAATGGCTTTTATGTGGGAAGCAGCAGCCACAAAAGAAATTGCAAAACAATGCCGAATGGAAAGCAAATTGGTTGCTGCTCATCTTAAAACTCTTACCGACCGAAAAATAGTAGAAACCATTGCCTCCGACAAGCGCAACAATCTCTACCGCTTGGTACACGCCACAAGAATTGCAAAAAATAGCGGAACAAGATAGCGGTAAAATTCTCATAGAAAGAGGAGCAGGCATGTTTAATGATGTAGAAAGAGGATTGTATGGAAATTTTTCGTAAATTTGCAGCCAAATGATAGAAATTATCCCCGCAATAGATATTCTCGACGGAAAATGCGTGCGCCTTTCCAAAGGTGATTATGCACAGAAAAAGGTGTATAACGAAGATCCGTTGGAAGTGGCCAAATTATTTGAAGACCACGGCATCTGGCGTTTACATATCGTCGATTTGGATGGTGCAAAGGCGAATCGCATCATCAACTATCCGGTTTTGGAACGCATCGCTTCCCGGACTTCCTTAATCATTGATTTCGGAGGAGGATTGAAATCGGATTCCGATCTGAATATCGCTTTTTCCAGCGGCGCTCAAATGGTTACAGGTGGCAGTATCGCCGTGAAAAATCCCGAAACATTCCAAAAATGGATTGATAAATTCGGCGGCGAAAAAATTATTTTGGGAGCCGACGCGCGCGACAATAAAATCGCCGTTACCGGATGGACGGAAGCCACCGATTTGGAACTGATTCCTTTTATCGTCCAATGGCGCAAACAAGGCATCGGAAAAATTATCTGCACCGACATCGCCCGCGACGGAATGTTGGAAGGTCCTAACATCGAACTCTACCAACAAATTCTTGAACACGACCCGCAAGGCTACCTCATCGCCAGCGGTGGCGTCAGCAATATCAGCGATATAGAAGCCCTGCAAACCGCCGGAATCCCCGCCGTCATCATCGGAAAAGCCTTCTACGAAGGCCATATCCAGCTCAAACAACTCATAACTTATAATTCATAACTCATAATTCAAAAAAAGTGCTTGCCAAACGAATCATCCCCTGTTTAGATGTAAAAGACGGAACCACCGTAAAAGGGGTTCACTTCGTCGATTTCCGCGAAGCCGGCGATCCGGTCGAACTCGGTCGTCAATACAGCGAACAGGGCGCCGACGAATTGGTTTTTCTTGATATTACCGCTTCGCACGAAGGCCGGAAAACGTTTTTGGATGTGGTAAAACGAGTGGCCGCCACTTTAAATATTCCCTTTACCGTGGGCGGCGGAATCAATGAATTGAGCGATGTGGATAAATTGCTGAATGCCGGAGCCGATAAAGTTTCGATTAATTCATCCGCAATCCGCAATCCGCAATTAATCAACGAGATATCGAATCATTTCGGTTCACAGGTTTGTGTGGTAGCCATCGATGCCAAACCTTCGGTCGATTCGTGGATTTGCTATTTGAACGGAGGAAGAATCGCCACCGAAAAAACGTTATTCGATTGGGCGAAAGAAGCCGAAAATCGCGGCGCCGGCGAAATTCTCTTTACTTCCATGGCGCACGACGGTGTAAAAACAGGTTACGCCAACGACGCGTTGGCCGTTTTGTCCGAACAATTAAGCATTCCGGTTATCGCATCGGGCGGAGCAGGAAAAAAAGAACATTTTCGCGACGCTTTTATCGAAGGAAAAGCCGATGCCGCATTAGCCGCCAGCGTTTTCCATTTCGGAGAAATTAAAATACGCGATTTAAAACAATATTTAAAACAAGAAGGAATAATCACTCGAATTGCAAATTAAGAATTGAATAATTCGTAATTCGTAATTCGTAATTCGTAATAAAAATGGATTTAGATTTTAATAAAACAGGCGGTTTGATTCCCGCCATCATCCAAGACAACACAACAAGTAAAGTGTTGATGCTCGGTTATATGAATCCCGAAGCATTGGCCCAAACGCAGGAAACCGGCAAAGTTACGTTTTTCAGCCGCACTAAAAACCGTTTGTGGACCAAAGGCGAAACAAGCGGCAATTTCCTCGAAGTGGTTTCCATCGCCGAAGATTGCGACAGAGATACCTTATTGATTAAGGTCAATCCGCAAGGCCCCGTTTGTCATACCGGTTCGGATACCTGTTTCAACGAAAAAAACAGCGAAGACATTCTGTTTCTCAAATATTTGCAGGATTTTATCGACCAACGCCACCGGGAAATGCCCGAAGGCTCCTACACCACTTCACTTTTCCAAAAAGGCGTGGAACGAATGGCGCAAAAAGTGGGCGAAGAAGCCGTTGAAACGGTTATCGAAGCGATGGCCGGCAACAACGAACGACTTCTTTACGAAGGTTCGGATTTATTATATCATCTCATCGTTTTATTGACATCCAAAGGCTATCGCCTCGAAGATTTGGCGCGTGAACTCAAAAAACGACACAAATAAAATGGAAGAAATCTTGATTCGATACAAAGAAGTAGAGATTTGCCGCGGCGAAAACACCATTCTGGAAGAAGTAAATCTGGAAATGCGCGCCGGCGAATTTTTGTATATCACCGGAAAGGTTGGTTCGGGAAAAAGCACGTTGCTGAAAACGTTTTACGCCGATATAATTATCGAAAGCGGCCAAGCGCAGATTTTCGATTTTGATTTACGAAAGATAAAAAACAAACAAATTCCTGCCCTGCGCCGGCAAATTGGCATCGTCTTTCAAGATTTCCAACTGCTGACCGATCGTTCGGTAAACGATAATCTGGAATTTGTCTTAAAATCCACCGGATGGAAAGATAAAAATGATATTCAAGAACGCATAGAAAGAGTACTTAACCAAATGGAAATGAGCAATAAAGGCTATAAAATGCCTTACGAATTATCCGGTGGCGAACAACAACGCATCGTCATTGCCCGCGCTTTGCTCAATTCTCCGCAAATTATTTTAGCCGACGAACCGACCGGCAATTTGGATGCCGAATCGGGCTATAAAATCGTACAATTGCTACACGCGATTTGCGCCTCCGGAACGGCCGTCATCATGACTACGCACAACACGCAATGGGTGCAGCAATTCCCTGCAAAGGTTTTGAAGTGTGAGGAACGACGGCTGAAATAAAGTTTTGGATACCATTATCCAGATAGCTACTTTCTTTTTTATAATGCGGTTATACAATATTGAATTTTATGGCTTACCGGCAAAACCCTGTATTTAGCTAATATTAATTTAGTGAGTTTATCGCGGAGCAACTCCATTATTGTAGCATGTTGAATAATACCACACATCCCTCATCAACCGCAGAGCGGTTGCATTATGCCTTCCGTTATTATTGTTTTTGCACTATTTTTTCAATCAGCAATGTAAGTTTTTCCAAACTGTCAGTAAGCCGAAGAAGTGCTTCCGGAGTTTCCACCTTTGAATGTGGGCTGTTACTAATCGTATTGGGGCTGTTTACAATATTCACATTCGGAAGTATATTGAGCAGTGTATTGATGTCAATATCAAACTTTTGCGAAATTTTAACCAGATTATCAGTACGGGGGACAACCGTATCTCTTTCCCAATCACAATCTTCCAATAAATCAGAGGCTTGCTGTTGAGTAAAATTTAATTTTTCGCGTTGCTCACGAAGTATGATATCTAAACTCATAATCAGAATATTTATAATGTTATTTATTGTAAACGAAAAAAATTATTGCAAAGTTATAAAATTATCGGTTAATCGGTTAAAATTATCGAAAAACAATCCTATTTATTCATTTTTACTCTTTTATCTTTGCCATTGTTATTTTATTCGCGAAAAAGATTGCAAAAAAGTGATTAGAGTATTAATTTTGTAAAACATTAAAAAATGAAGAATTTAGATTTAAACGCCTGTGGCGTACAAGAAATGAGTTCGGCTCAAATGCGAGCAATAGAAGGTGGCGGTTGGCTTAAAACGCTAAAGAAAGTTGCTGAAGTAATAGGATTGGCTGATATGGTAGCGGAATTTTGCGATGGATTGCGGAAGGGATACAAGAAGGTTACGCAGCACAACAAAAATAACGACAAAACTGTAGTAACCAAAGTACAAATTTTTTCTTTGCGACAATAGTTTTAATTATTTAATTTTAGTAAATTATGAACACATTAAATTTAAACGCTTACGGAGTGAGCGAAATGAACAGTGAAGAGCTATCGGAAGTTTATGGCGGCGGTTGGGCTGGAACTATAGGGAAAGCCATTGGATATGCCGTAGGATATGTAGCAGCTTGTATAGAAGATGCTGTGGTCGCGCATGGTCAGGATGTTGCGGGAGCAGGTAACGCAGGGGCAGTTGTTGCATGCAAATGATTTTTTTGTAAAATTTGCAATTTTTAGACACTGTCCAGACAATTGTGTAAAGGAAACTGTGTCAGAAAATATTAAATTATATTTTTGACAGAGTTTCCTTTAAGTGATCTCTCAATGAAATTATGAAACGTTACATTTTTTGTTCCATATCACTAACACTATTACGGTTTTGATGTATAAATTTTATCGATATTTCTATAAATTGCATACAATAAAAATCCTGTTATTGGGTATATGTGCACCACTTATAATCAATATTTTGTTCGTATTTTTAGACACGATTTTGAATATAAATGGGACTGCAGATATAGATGGATATGCAACAACGATCAAAGATTTTTTTCTTATTGTTCTTGTCGCGCCTTTCTTTGAAACACTTGTTTTTCAGTATGCGCCATTAAAAATTGCAGGATTATTTGCTAATAAATATAAATATATTTACGCAATAACAAGCGTATCCGTGCTTTTTTGTCTAATGCATTCAAAGTATTCTATTGTAGCATTCTTTTACGGATTAGCTTGGTCTTTTTGTTGTCTTTTATTTATCAGAAGAAAGCAACATCCTGTATTTTTTACGACATTAATTCATATATGTTATAACGGATTGTTATTTGGATTGACATTTTTTTCAAATTCAGTAAAAATTTGATTTTCTATTTTTCTCTCATTTTATTGAATATGCCCCAACTCTTCCCTCCTGAAATCATCGCCGACGCCACCGAATCCCACTTCGTCCGCCGCACCGTTCGTAGCCATATCATCTATATCGTTGTGGTCGTGGCGATAGCGCTTGCAATTGCCGCTTTGCCCTTTATCTACGTCGATGTTACAACCCAAGCCCGTGGCGTCATCCGCACCGAAAACGACAACAACCAGCTGCAAACCGTTGTGTCGGGCGAGATTATGGAAATCCGTATCGCCGAAAACACCGAAGTGCAAAAAGGCGGCAAGACGTCAGGCATATAAAGACATACTAAAAACGAATAAAAATCTTGTTTAAAGATTGATTATTGGTTTTTGCACTATTTTCCATACGGTAAAAATGGAAGAAGCAATGCTTTGAGTTAAATCTGATTTTGTGAAGTTTGCATTTTTTAATTCTTTCAATTACTTTTTATCCAAAAGCAATTTCAAAAACTCAATCTGCTCATCTTTAGCAGCTATCAGTTTTTCGTAAATCTCTTTGTTTTCTTGATAAAAATTTTCAATTTTCTGCTGATAACCGATTGCACTTTCATTATTCGTCTGTTGAAATACATCATTGCCAATTTCCAACAAATCCGATACGGAAGTTGCGAGTATATCAGATATTTGAAACAATCGCTCAATTGTCAATTTCGTTTCGCTGGTTTCTATTTTCCGGTATGCAGCAGGAGTAAGCGACAATTCATTAGCCATATTTTCGTAAGTATAACCTTTTTTTATGCGTATTGTTCTTTGCCATTGTAATTTTATTCGCGAAAAGATTGCAAAAAAACAATTAGAGTATTAATTTTGTAAAACATTAAAAGATGAAAAATTTAGATTTAAACGCTTATGGCGTTAGTGAAATGAATGGTACTGAAATGCAACGTACCGATGGAGGATTTTGGCAATTTTTAGGTTCTCTAATTGTAGCAGGAGCTGTATATGATTTACTATTTCATACAGGAGATACTGTAAATTCATATAAAAAAGGTGCGGATGCAGCAAATGCTGCTTGGAATTGAATATTAACATTTTTATTTTTTAAGTTATGGAAAAAATGAGTGTTTTATCAAAAGAAGAACTTCTTGAAGTTAATGGTGGCATTTTCGACAACATTTGGGAAACCTTGGGGTACTTATTCACATATCATGCACGTGAAGTGATGTATTCTGGAAGTTCTCCATCTGTTTTGGCTTACAAATAAGAAAAAACTACCATATATATATTGTATATGGTAGTTTTTTTACGCTAAAATTTTTTAAAATAGGACTTGATTATCCACTTATAATAACGTCAGACGATGGCTTTTGGAGATGTTCTACTTACTTAAAAATTTAATTAATACAAATATGCAACTTTCCAATAAGAAAAAAGTAGCTGTTTCGATTTCTATCTTTTTAGGCATATTATCCGGTGTATTGAGTCATACATATAGACCGTATATTTACAAAAATCATATCTACGATTATCATTTTGCTGATACGATAAGCAGTTGGCTATCTATTCCAGCTGCAAGTTTATTATGTTGGGGCATACAGCGTAATAATACATATAACTATCCTCAATTCATTGCAATTAGCCTCATTGCTTTTAGTTATTTTGAACTTTTTTTAGGTATTACTTTTGATTATTACGATTTGGTAGCACTTTATTTAAGTGCTTTGATAACATATTTGTTTTATTTATTGCTCAAAATGATACGATTTGACAAAAAGTAATAGAGAATAATTATGCCCCAACTCTTCCCACCCGAAATCATTGTCGACACCACCGAATCCCACTTCGTCCGCCGCACCACTCGCAGCCATATCGTCTATATCGTTGTGGTTGTAGCGATAGCGCTTGCAATTGCCGCTTTGCCCTTTATCTACGTCGATGTTA
Source organism: Bacteroidia bacterium (assembly GCA_025999115.1). The sequence goes on along the minus strand of BNWW01000041.1, from coordinate 2,946 downwards.
CAACCCAAGCCCGTGGCGTCATCCGCACCGAAAACGACAACAACCAGCTGCAAACCGTTGTGTCGGGCGAGATTATGGAAATCCGTATCGCCGAAAACACCGAAGTGCAAAAAGGCGACACCTTGCTGGTACTTAATTCGCAAGCGATTGGAGAACAAATCAATCGAAAAAGAGAAAAAATCCTTGAAAATGAACGCTTTATTTCCGATGTCATTCAATTACCCGCTCGCCGAATAGACAGTTTATCCACTTCAAAATACATGACCGAAAACAATTATTTCCGGACAACGATCAACGAACAGCAAACCTCTATCAATTATTTGCAGAAGGAATACCAAGCCTCAAAAATGCTGTATGAAAACAAAGTCGCACCTCTGTTGGAATACCTGCAATCCAAAAACGCCTACGAAAAGGCTGTCAGCCAATCTACCAACACCAAAGAACAATTCCGCAACCGCTGGGAAGCCGAAAAAACCAATTACGAAATCGAAAACCGCGAACTGGAATCGTCCGTCAAGCAATTGGAAGAGGAATTGACCAAATACGTGCTGAAAGCTCCCGCTTCCGGCTCCGTCATTCAGTTTTCGGGCGTGCAACCGGGCAGTTTTATCGCTCCCGGACAAACTGTCGGCTTCATTTCCAACGACAACGATTTGCTGGTCGAATGTTATATTTCTCCCGCAGATATTGGATATGTTTCCGAAAACCAACAGGTTAAATTTCAATTGGATGCGTTCAATTACAATCAATGGGGATTGGCAAGCGGGAAGGTAAACGAGATTTCAAAAGACATCATCAACATCAACGAACAACCGGTTTTTCGCGTGCGCTGTTCGCTCGATACCCGGTTCCTGCAACTGAAAAACGGTTATCGCGGCCATTTGAAAAAGGGAATGACATTGACCGGGCGTTTTTATTTGACGGACAGGAGTTTGTGGCAACTCTTGTTTGATAAAATTGATGATTGGATGAACCCTAACAGGGTTTAAAACCCTGTTAGGGTTGAAGTTAGCAACAATAAATATGAAAATAAAACAACGGGATATAACCGATTGCGGCGCCGCCTGTCTGGCCTCCGTCGCCGGTCACTACAAACTGAAATTGCCGGTGGCGCAGATCCGGCAAATTGCAGGGACAGACCAGCGTGGCACCAATGTTCTCGGAATGGTCGTCGCCGCCGAGCAGCTCGGCTTTAATGCCAAAGGCGTGAAAGGAGCCGTCGAATCCCTGCCGAAGATAAGAAAATTTCCATTTATCAACGGTTTTGGTTTTTGTTGCAGCCGCATGGAGGCGTACTTTTACAATCGCTTTTCGGAGCGATTATTTATACGCTATTGGGTTTATCAACATCTATTTACATTCAAAAAATAACCGACAATGTTTTTGTCGGCGGAAATAAAAATCTGCTTAATCTGTTGAGTATCGCAATGATAATTATTTTGTTGCTGCAAATTTTCGTCGGCGTAAGCAAAAGTGTTTTCATGCTCAATACCGGACAGAAGATTGACGCTCGATTGATTCTGGGCTACTACAAACACTTATTAAAATTGCCGCAACGTTTTTTTGATACGATGCGCGTAGGTGAAATTATTTCCCGGATTAACGATGCGGTCAAAATTCGCGTTTTTATCAATGATGTGGTTATTTCGTTGATTGTCAATGTATTTATTGTCGTTTTCTCGTTTGCATTGATGTTTGTTTACAGTTGGCAATTGGCGCTTATTCTATTAATTTCTATTCCGCTTTACATTCTTATTTATTTCATTACCAATAAATTGAATAAGAAGCGCGAACGCAAATTAATGGAAGATAACGCGGAACTCGAAAGCCAGTTGGTGGAATCGCTCAATTCGGTAAAAACCATCAAGCAGTTTGGAATAGAAGACTTTGCCAATATCAAAACGGAAAACCGGTTCATTCGCTTGTTGGATTCGGTTTATCGATCGTCGATAAACTCGTTTTTTTCGGCCAATTCTTCGGAATTTGTCAGCCGGATTTTTACGATAATTATCCTGTGGATTGGTTCTTATTTTGTGATTGACAACCAAATAACTCCGGGCGAGTTGTTAAGTTTTTACGCGCTTATCGGCTACTTGACCGGGCCGGTTGCCGGTTTTATCGGCATGAACAAAACCATCCAAAACGCCCTGATTGCCGCCGACCGTTTGTTTGAAATCATGGATTTGGAACGCGAAAGCAATGAAAACCGGATCGAATTGCTACCGGAATCCATCGGCGATATTCGTTTTGAAAACGTATCGTTCAGTTACGGCACGAGGGTGGATGTCTTTGAAAATTTCGATTTACAACTAAGAAAGGGCGAATTGACCGCTATTATCGGCGAAAGCGGTTCGGGAAAAACCACGCTCGCCGCCTTGTTGCAAAAACTATATCCCTTAAAATCAGGCAAAATCTATATCGGCGATACGAATATTGATTATATCGATAACCAAAGCCTCCGGAAGATGGTCGGCAGTGTTCCGCAACAATTGAATCTTTTTGCGGGCAATGTGATTGAAAATATCGCGCTCGGCGAATTTAATCCCGATTTACAGCGGATTGTGGGAATCTGTACGCAATTAGGCATAATGTCTTTTATCGAAAAACTGCCTGCCGGTTTCGGAACTTATCTGGGCGAAAACGGCGCATCGCTTTCCGGTGGTCAGAAACAGCGGTTGGCCATCGCCCGTGCGCTCTACAAAAATCCCGAAATCCTGATTTTGGATGAAGCCACTTCGTCGCTCGATTCCGAATCGGAACAGTTTGTTCAACAAACCATCCAACAACTTAAAAACCAAGGAAAAACGATTATTATTATCGCACACCGCCTCAGCACGGTTGTTAATGCCGACAAAATTGTGGCGCTTGAAAACGGGAAAGTAATTGAACAGGGAACACACCAAGAATTATATGCCGCAAAAAAACGATACTTCCAAATGTGGGAAA
>BNWW01000040.1 GCA_025999115.1 Bacteroidia bacterium | reverse complement strand
CGGGTGTTGTATTATTATGGAATTACATTGCACGTAAAATTTTAATTTTTAAAGGAGAAAAAATATGAACAACGAAAAAAAGCAAGCTGTAATTATCGGCGCAGGTCCTGCTGGACTGACGGCGGCCTATCAATTATTAAAGGAAATGCCGGATGTTAATGTAACGATTTTTGAGGCTACTGATAGAATCGGAGGCATTTCTACTACTATAGAATATCATGGAAATCGAATAGACATCGGAGGCCATCGCTTTTTCTCAAAAAACAAACAAGTGAACGATTTTTGGGAAAATTTATTACCTGTACAGGGAAAACCTTCAAAAGATGATTTGCTATTGGGTACTCAAAAAGATTTTAAAGAGAACGGACCTGACCCGGAAAAAACAGATATTGTTATGCTGATACGAGAAAGAGTTTCGCGTATATTTTATCGCCGGAAATTTTTTGATTATCCTATTTCCATCAAGTCATCGACGTTTGTTAATATGGGATTGTGGAATACTATCAAAGCAGGAACAAGCTATTTGTATTCATCCGTAAAAAAACGAAAAGAAAATTCGTTAGAAGATTTTTATATTAACCGGTTCGGTAAACAATTGTACCGGATGTTTTTTGAGGATTATACTGAAAAAGTTTGGGGAATTCATCCATCCAAATTATCTCCATCGTGGGGTGCACAACGAGTCAAATCTCTTTCCATCCTCAATATTTTGAAAGAAGCTTTTTTGAAAATTATCAAACCTCGATACGAAAGTAAGCAAACATCGCTCATCGAACGGTTTTTATATCCCAAGTTAGGTCCCGGTCAATTATGGTCGGTCGTAGCGGAAGACGTTGAAAAAGCCGGAGGAAAAATACATCGGAATGCGACGGTTATAAAAATACAAGAAGAAAACAAAACCGTTCGATCCGTTACGGTTGAAAGAGATGGAAAATCGGAAACATATCCTGTCGATTATTTGTTTTCCACCATGTCTGTAAAAGACTTGGTACAGGCAATCGAAACAAATGTGCCGAAAGATGTTTTACAAATTGCATCCCAATTACCCTATCGTGATTTCATTACCATTGGCGTATTGGTCAAAAAACTAAAATTGAAAAACCAAACCAAAATTCCAACGGTAAAAAATATTGTTCCGGATTGCTGGATCTATATTCAAGAACGGGATGTTCAGATTGGACGCTTGCAAATTTTCAATAACTGGTCGCCTTATATGGTCAAAGATTTTCAAAATACGGTTTGGGTCGGATTGGAATATTTCTGCAATGAAGGCGATAAAATGTGGAATATGCCTCAAGAAGATTTCATTGAATTTGCCATATCCGAGTTGGTAAAAATTAAGATTATAGACAAGGAGGATGTACTGGATGCCAACCAAGTAAAAATACAAAAAGCATATCCGGCCTATTTCGGCGTATATTCCGAATTTGATAAAGTGCAAAATTATTTAGATGCTTTCGAAAATTTATACTGTTTGGGACGAAACGGCCAGCATAAATATAACAATATGGACCACTCCATGCTAACTGCTATGGAAGCCATAGAAGTGGTAAAAAATCATAATAAAAATAAAAACTCGATTTGGAATGTCAATACGGAAGAAGAATATCATGAAAGTAAATAAGATACTGCAATCCTATAAAGATTTCTTATTCTTATCATACAATGGATTAACCCCGCGTAGAAAAGCGTTATTCATTATTTACAATGTGTGTTTATCGTTGTATATGACTTTTATTTTTTATTTTTCATATAGTTCTGTCTTTGTATCCGATATACTGACCGTTCAAGTTCTTATCAAAAGTGCTTTATTGACGATTTTGATTTTTCATTTGATTCCTACGGTTTGTATCCTATTGAAAAATAAGCATTTCATAATTTGCAAGCCTCATCCGCAGCCTTTTAAAAATACAACGGGATGGTTTTATGGCATTTTATGTTTTCTGTTGTTATTAATTCCTTTCGGTGTTCATTTTCCGGGATTAACATCAATTGATACCAATAACCAATGGGCGCAAATACAACAATTTCAATTTGATAATTGGCATCCGGTAATTCATACATTTCTACTTTGGTTGATTACCCGGATTTGCAATCACTACGCATTTGTCATTTTATGTCAAATTATGCTGTTTAGTGGAGCTGTAGGTTATCTCATGGCTACTTTGGCAAAGTGGGGATATTCAAAAAAGTGGTTAACCGTAATCGGCTTCTTTCTTATTTTAAATCCGTTTTCTCATGGAATTTTATTATATATGTGGAAAGATACGATTTTTACCATTTTATTGTTTTTTTTATCCGCCCAATTAATTAATATTTACCTATCGCATGGACAATGGCTATCCTCTTGGAAAAATATCGTCGTATTTTCCATATTAATCGGTTTAGCAACTTTGGTACGACATAATGGACTGCTCTTTACTTTTCCTTTGCTTTTTCTACTCTTAATTTTTTATTTAAAAAATAATTGGAAAACGGCGGGGATTTTTGTCTTAATGGGTATATGGATTATTCTCATACGTGGTCCGCTTTATTCGGCGCTCCATGTAACCTATCCGGAAAACACTTATACCGAATCGGTAGGGTTGCCAATGACTATCATGGGAAATGTCTTGGTAAAAAATCCCCAGGCCTTATCCAATACAACCAAAAACTTTCTCAATACAATGGCTTCCGATGAAGAGTGGAAAAATAATTATATTCCCGGAGATTATAATTCTATTAAATGGTTATTTAATACCGCAAATCACATATCCGGCGTTCCGGTGGAAGATTTTGCGGCAATGACATTAAACACCGTTCAATCCGACCCCAAAAATTCATTCCTTGCCATAAGAGATGTTACTTATCCCGTTTGGCAACCTTGGGGAGAATTTAAATCAGTTAATATTTTTTCCAACAAAGAATCACTCTTCAATGAAACCAACCCGTTTAGAAAACTATTGAAAGAAAGCTTATTCGCTATAGATATTATTATAATATCTATTCCATTGCTTGGAGAGATGTTTGCCAAAATCGGCTTACAAATGTTGTTGTTATTATTAGTCGGTATAATCGCTCTTTACAAAAATGGTTCAAAAACACTATTGTTTATTGTTCCTATGCTTGTTTACAATTTAGGAACTCTGCTATTTTTGTGTACAGCCTCAGATGTCCGTTTTTTTCATTTCAATGCAGTAATAACACTGCCTTATATTGTTGTATTATTATTTAATCCCTGTAACACGCCATGAAAATAATTGTCGTATCGGGTGTTAATTTGTTCCGAGGCGGAACACTGAAAATCATGCAAGATTGCATTGCCGCTTTATCCGCTTTTGCAGGTAATAATTACCGGATTATTGCATTGGTGCATAATGAAAAGCAGTATCCGGAATATGAAAACGTAGAATATATTGCTTATCCGAAATCGCGTAAATCCTGGTTTTACCGCTTGTATTACGAATACATCGGATTTAAAAAACTTTCCAAACAGTTAAAACCCTACGCATGGTTCTCTTTGCACGATACCACCCCGAATGTGATCGCCGAAAAACGAATGGTTTATTGCCACAATACCTTTTCGTTTTTTCACGCCCATTGGAAAGACGTGTTTATGCAACCGAATATTGTGTTGTTCAGTCTGGTTACCCGCTATATTTATCAAATTAATATTCACAAAAACACCTATATTGTTGTTCAACAAGAATGGCTGCGAAAAGCATTTGAAAAGATGTTTTCGGTGCGGAATGTCGTCGTTTCTTTACCGGTACAAACAACCTCCTTGATTGCCGTTCCGGAACGACCGGATTCAAACGAAAAAATTCAATTCTTTTATCCGGCAACTCCGATGATACATAAAAATTATGAAGTGATTTGTCGCGCCACCTCCCTGCTTGTAGAAGCCGGAATAACGAATTTCGAAATTCTATTGACTTTCGACGGAACGGAAAATCGCTATGCAAAAGAAATATTCGATCAATATCATTCGCTACCCAATTTACGATTTACCGGTTTTTTGAACCGGGAAGAAATGAATGAGGCGTACCGGAATTGCGACTGCTTGTTGTTCCCCTCCAAAGTAGAATCTTGGGGATTACCGATTACCGAAGCCAAAGAATTGAACAAACCTCTCTTGGTTTCCGATTTGCCATACGCCAAAGAAACCGTGGGAAAATATGATCAAGTGAAATTCTTTGATCCGGATAATGAAACACAATTGGCCGAATGGATGAAAAACTATATCGCCGGTTCTTTGGATTACGACGAAACCAAAGAAATCCGGTACAAAGAACCGTTTACGCGAAATTGGAACGAATTAATTCAATATTTATTTGCTTAAAAAAACTTACTTAAATTTAAGAATATGTTAAAAAACATAGAAACAAAGATTATCAACACGTATCAAGCGGAATTTGACGATCAATACGAGAGAGCGTGTGTAGATGACTTATTAGCAAAGTATTCCGATCTTAAAAAAAGGAATTGGCACAGGTATTGGTACGAACGGATTCTCCTGCTTATCAAAAACGCTGATGAATTTGTTTTTGTGCTTCAAAAATCCATTTAAATAACAGCTACTACTTCAAATGAAAAAAATCCTTCATATATCTAATTATTATGCACCACATATCGGCGGAATAGAAGATATGTGCCATAGCATTGTATCGGCATTGCCGGAATTTGAACATCAAGTAATCTGTTTTACTGATGAAAAACAGACGGTTCACGACCTGTATGAAGGCGTGAAAATCACACGAAGCGGTGTCTGGAAAAAATTATTCAGTCAACCCGTTTCTTTTTCATTTTATAAAGAATTGAAAAAAGTGTTGAAAGAATTTGATCCGGATTTTATCCATTTTCATGCTCCTAACCCGTTGGGTAGCGTTTATTTGCTGGCACAACTTCCTAAAAAGGTTAAGTTAATCGTTCATTGGCATTCCGATATTGTGGAACAGAAAATTTTACATACACTGTATATCCCTTTTGAACGATGCTTGTTGAAACGAGCCAATCAAATTGTAGCTACAAGCATGGCTTATGCTCAAGGATCTAAACCGCTTGTTCCTTGGAAAGATAAAATCATAGCGATTCCTTCTACCGTGAAGATAGATCTATTCCAAAAGCGAACGGAAGATGAACCCGCAATTGATAAAATCAAGCAACAGTATGGCGGCAAAAAAATCATTTTTACTTTTGGTCGTCATGTAACCTATAAAGGGCTGCAATATTTGATTGAAGCCGCACCTTCTATTGTATCCGACGCCGTGATTGTGATTGCAGGAAAAGGCCCTCTGACCAATCACTTGAAAGAATTGGCAAAAAATTCATCTTCCATCTATTTTATAGGCCGTTTGGACGATGATACTTTACGACATTATTTATATGCATCCGATTTGTTCGCTTTTCCCTCCATTACCCGAAACGAAGCATACGGATTAGCTTTGGCGGAAGCGATGTATTGCGGACTTCCGGCCGTTACATTTACCATTCCCCGCTCTGGGGTAAATTGGGTGTGTCTTAATGGGGAAACCGGCTTGGAATCCGAAAATAAAAACGTAGAAGCATTAGCCGGCTCAATCAATCAATTGATAAAAGACGATGCTTTAAGAGCACAATTAAGTGTCAATGCAAGTAAACGGGTGCAAACACTTTTTGTGATGAGTGCTGTTAAAGAAAATTTAGTAACTTTGTATTCATGATTATTCGTAGTAAAGCGCCGCTTCGGTTAGGTCTGGCAGGAGGAGGAAGTGATATTTCCCCTTACAGTGATATTTATGGTGGGTTAATTTTGAATGCTACCATCAATCTGTATGCCTATTGTACCATCGAAGAATCGAATGATGGAAGCATTGAAATGATCGCTACCGATTTGAACCGGCATTTGGTGTATAAAACCGGAAATCATCTTCCCATTGACGGCGCCTTAGATCTGCACAAAGGAGTTTACAACCGGATTATCAAAGAATTTAATCTGCAACCGCTTTCCTTTCGGATGACTACCTATTCGGACGCACCCGCCGGCAGTGGCTTGGGGTCGTCGTCCACGATGGTGGTTTGCATCTTAAAAGCCTTTGTCGAATGGTTGAGCCTGCCGATGGGCGAATATGAAATCGCACGGCTCGCTTACGAAATCGAACGGAAAGATTTAACTTTAAGTGGTGGAAAACAAGATCAATATGCCGCTGCATTCGGTGGTTTTAACTTTATGGAATTTTTGAAAGACGATTTAGTCCTTGTAAATCCCTTACGCATCAAACGTTGGATTATCGATGAATTGGAGTCTTCAATTGTACTTTACTACACCGGACAATCCCGTTCGTCGGCAACCATTATTGATGAACAGCGAAGCAATACCTTATCCGGCAATGCCGTTGCCATTGAGGCCATGCACCGGATTAAACAAAGCGCCATTGATATGAAAACGGCGCTACTGAAAGGAGATATCGGCGCCTTCGCCCGAATATTGGGAACCGGTTGGGAAGACAAGAAAAAAATGGCGACGGCCATTTCCAATCCGATGATTCAACAAGCTTTTGATATAGCTTCCTGCAACGGAGCTATCGCCGGAAAGGTCAGTGGAGCGGGCGGCGGCGGATTTATTATCTTTGTAGTAGATCCGGCTCGAAAATTACCGCTCATCCATGCTTTGAACCAATTAGACGGTAAAGTGATCGGATTTCAGTTTAGCGAAGGCGGAACTCACGGATGGAAAATATACAATAAATAATTCAGCTGCGTATGAAAGGATCTATCATTCAACAAATAGAACAATCGATTGAAGTGAAACAACGATTGCTGGCTGATCAACAGCCGGTTCTTCAAATTGAAGAAGCAGTCGTAAAAATCACGGAAGCTTATCAAAAAGGAAATAAAACGTTGATTGCCGGAAATGGCGGAAGCGCCGCTGATGCTCAACATATTGCCGGCGAATTTGTCAGTAAATTTTATTTCGACCGTCCGGGAATAGCATCCATTGCTTTAACTACGGATACGTCTATCCTTACCGCTATCGGAAATGACTATGGATACGATCGGTTATTTGCCCGTCAGGTACAAGCGCAAGGAATAACAGGCGATGTGTTTATCGGTATTTCCACTTCCGGAAATTCCGAAAATATTATTCAAGCCTTAATTGCCTGTAAAGAAAAAGGTATCTTTTCCGTCGGTTTGACCGGCAAAAAAGAAAGTAAAATGAGCAATCTATGCGATATTTGCATCCAGGTACCGTCCGACGAAACGCCTCGTATCCAAGAATCACACATCTTGATAGGACATATCATTTGTTGTCTGGTAGAAGAAAATTTATTCGGACACTTAAATCCCAATAGAAAATAAAAATGGATGCAATTATTTTAGCCGGAGGATTAGGAACCAGACTGCGCCCGGTGATCAGCGAGGTGCCTAAATGTATGGCTCCGGTCTGTGGTAAACCGTTTTTGCATTTTTTATTGACCTGTTTATCCCAATATAAAGAAATAGACCATGTGGCGCTTTCCATTGGATATTTGAAAGAAACCGTGATGGACTGGATCGATAAGTCTGCCGGAAATTTTCCTTTTGCATTTGATTTTGCGATCGAGGATACCCCTCTGGGTACCGGAGGCGGCATTCGTTTGGCATTACAGCAAACAAAAAGCAACGATGTTCTGATATTGAACGGCGATACGTTTTTTAATGTCAATATCCGTGAATTTTATCAATTTCACAGCTCGCATCCGGCAGCTATCAGCCTCGCTTTGAAACCGATGCAAAATTTCGACCGGTATGGAACGGTATCTGTGGATGAAACGGGGATTATCCAATCGTTCAACGAAAAACAATTCCGTCCGTCCGGATTAATCAATGGCGGTGTATATCTGATAAATACGTCTTTATGTTCCTTGAATCATTTACCGGAAAAATTTTCTTTTGAAACCGAAGTATTGCAAGCTTTCGTAAAAAAAAGAAATTTGTACGGTTTTGTGGAGGATAGCTACTTCATCGACATCGGTATTCCCGAAGATTATGCAAAAGCCAACGATCATTTTAAACAGTTATTCCCATGCTGACTTTATCGGATATTGATTTAAGCGATTACGAAACGTTATTTTTGGATCGGGACGGAATCATCAATCGTCTTCGTCCGAATGACTACGTGAAGTGTTGGGAAGAGTTTGAATTTTTACCCGGTATATTGGAGGCTTTAACCCGGTGGAACAAACAATTCAAATACATTTTTATTGTTACAAACCAACGGGGAATTGGGAAAGGCGTGATGACAGTCGATGATTTGGAACACATCCATCATAAAATGCTTCAACAAATCGTAGCCGCAGGAGGACGAATCGATAAGATTTATTATTGCCCGGCGGTAACGGATTCCGATCCGAACCGAAAACCCAATATCGGAATGGCCTTGCAAGCCCGGCAGGATTTTCCAGATATTGATTTTACAAAATCCGTGATGATTGGCGATAGCGATAGCGATATGCAATTTGCCGCTAATGCCGGAATGCACAAAGTACAATACATTAAAAACAATATTATTATATGAACATTCATGAAATTTACCGGAAAGTAATACCCGCTAAACTAAAAAATAAACTCTGGAGTTGGAACCGGCAGGTAAAAATCATATTTCAATATTTACCTTCCCACTTGAAAGTATGGATTAATTATACTTTGCACAACAAAGATCAATTTGAAAACAAACTGATAGCAGCGGTTGTCCTTGGAAATGAAGCTTCTTACATTCAAGAATGGATTGAATATCATAAATTAATCGGAATTGAAAAATTTATCGTTTACGACCATGAAAGTACGGATAATATAAAAGAAGTGCTGCAACCTTATATCGAATCGGGAGAGGTGGTCTATTCCTATTGGCCGGGAGATTACAAGAAAATACAGCCGGCGGCTTACAACGATGCGATCAAAAAATATAGAAATAAAGCCGAATGGATCGCTTTTATTGATGTGGACGAATTTATTGTGCCTTGTTCACAAGATACCATTTTGGAAGTGATCGATGAAATAGAAAAAGATTTGGGAAAAACCATTCCGGGTTTAGCCATCCATTGGGTACAGTATGGTCATTCGGGGATTTACAACAAACCAGACGGATTAGTGATTGAACATTATATCAAACATGACGGAATTAACCCGCACGTAAAATCCATCGTCAATCCCCGTATGGTAGTTTATTACGACATTCATAATGCCTTGTTTTTGTTCGGAATACCGGCGCGGAACGAGAAAGGAACGGCTATTTGGGAAGGCGCGGTTCGAACGCCCTCGGATACCGGTTGCGAAAAAATACGAATCAATCATTACTATACCAAATCGTTTGAAGATTGGATTAGAAAAAATGCAATCTATAATTTAAAGCCGGTTTTCGATCCGGATTATATGTCGCATCAGGAAGAACACATCATGGACAAATATGTTCCCAAATTAAAAAGCATTTTAAATATCAAAAATTGAATACAATATGACTATTCATGAATTTTATCACCGGGGTATTCCTGCAAATATAAAACAGATTCTTTGGAATCTATTTTGGCAAATAAAATTTATTATTCGATTTTTACCTCAACATATAGAGGCAAGTATCAATTATTTATTACATAACCGGGACGCTTTTGAGCATCAATTGATTATTATCACCAAAGTAAAAAATGAAGCGGATAATCTGAAAGAATGGATTGAATACAACAAGTTGACCGGTGTGGAAAAATTCATTATTTACGATAACGAAAGTAACGACCACACCAAAGAAGTTTTACAACCCTATATCGATTCGGGGGAAGTGGATTATATTTTTTATCCCGGAATTTTAAAACGCCCCGTCCAAGCAAAAATAGTGGATGAAGCAGTCCGAAGATATCGTAATAAAACCAAATGGATTGCCGTAGTTGATGTGGATGAATTTATTATACCGGTTCAAACCGGCAATATTCTCAACACCATCGCGGATATAGAAAAGGATTTGGGAAAGAAAATAAATGCTTTGGCGATTAATTGGGTCATGTATGGCTATAATGGACACCGAGTTAAGCCGGGTGGATTGGTGATTGAAAATTATACAAAGCACGACGGGATCAATCCGCACATTAAATCCATTGTGAATCCTCGTTTTGTTATCCGGTACCACATCCACAATGCGATTTACTTGTTTGCTATTCCGGCAAGAAACGAAAAAGGAATCGCAGTCAGGGAAGGTGTTGTTCAAAATTTATCCGACATCAGTATTGAAAAAATCCGAATCAATCATTATTACACCAAATCATACGAGGAGCATATCCAAAAGATTGGCCGGTATCATGCCATGTTAAATATTCAGGAGGAGGAAATACCGGTTTTCGATCCGGAGTTTATGTCGCATCACGAAGACCGGATTATGGATAAATACATCCCTTTGCTGCATATGGATTCCGTGCTCACCGATATTGTCAACTAATTTGTTTATCTTTGTATTTTAATTTCAAAAAAGATGGAAGCAAAGAAATACAAACGGCTGCCTTACGGCAATTCGGATTTCAGAAGTATAATTCTTGAAAACTATGCTTACGTGGATAAGACACGATACATTGAGCTGTTGGAGCAGGAAAGCAACAAGAATCAATTTTTCATTCGTCCGCGCAAATTCGGAAAGAGTTTGTTTTTTACTACCTTGTGGTATTATTATGACCTCAATGCCGCAGGAGCGTTTGAAACCTTGTTTGGCGACTTGTATATAGGTAAGCATCCAACGCCCGAACATAACTCGTATGCTATGTTGCTGTTCGATTTTTCAGGCTTGGATACTTCGAGTGAAAAAGAGTTTATAAAATCCTTTGCGGACAGAGTGGAACTAACGGTTTGTAGTTTCATAAATACTTATCGCTCGATTATTCCCGACAGTGCTACTCTTATTCAGGAAATAAAACAGATGCGACAGGGTATTGGCGCTCTTCAAATAGCCTTTGAAGCAATCAATTCGGCAGAAAAGAAAATATTTGTCATCGTTGACGAATACGATCACTTTGCCAATGATCTCATCGCAATGGGCAGCATGGCAGGGACGGATTTTTATAAAACTATGATTGCCGCTAATGGTGTAGTGCGTGATTTCTATGAAAAATTGAAAATCGCAGCCAAAACGTCCATCGTGAATCGTACGTTTATCACAGGCATCTCGCCGGTGATGCTCGACGACCTCACAAGTGGTTACAATATTGCCGACGTTCTGACACTGGAGCCGAAGTACAACGAGATGATGGGTTTTACGCAGGAAGAGGTAGAGTGGCTGATGCAGGAAACAGGCGTTGATGCCAAATATATCACTATTGATATGAAAGCCTATTACGATGGCTATCTGTTTCACAAAGACGGAGCGCACAGCGTTTACAATCCCGCCATGATACTTTATTTCTTTGAACAGATAATAAGGAGGCGACAACCACCGGAAAATATCGTTGACTTGAATATGCAAATGGACTACGGACGGTTGCGACGGTTGTTCAAAAATGAAAATAACCGCGAAACATTGCTTAAAATTGTAAAAGAGGACGGTATCCTTTCCGAAGTTTTGAAAAGATTTCCCATTGATATGCTGAGTGATGACAGTCAGTTTGTTTCCCTGTTGTTCTATATGGGGTTGTTGACCATCAAAGGGTCTTATCTGAACAAATTGCGCTTGGAAATTCCCAATTTCTCGGTCAAAACGATGTATTGGGATTACGTTTCGCTCATGGTACAAGAAACTTCGCCCCTAATGACCATGCAATCGCAACCTTTGGACGAATCTATCGTTGCGGCAGCCATGGAAGGCAGCATCTATCCGTTTATCGAATACGTTTCAAAAAATGCTTTCAGTAAACTTTCAGATCAGGATTTGAAGCATTTCGATGAAAAATATATTCAGGCGCTGCTGTTGGCTTATTTGTTTATGAGCAAGATTTATATCCCGATGAGTGAATACGAAGCTGTTCCGGGCAGAACGGATATTTATTTGCAGCGCGACCCCCGGCTGCCTCAAGTGAAATGGGAATGGATATTGGAATTGAAATACTGCAAAACTGCCACTAAGCCTGCTGAAATTGCCAAACTGCAAAAAGAAGGCGAGGAACAGATAAAACAGTATCTCAGTTCACACCGGTTGGGCAACCGTTCCGATTTGAAAGCCGCCGTCATCGTATTTATAGGTAAAAACAAATACAAAATAACAGATATTTAATTGATCGTTACTTTTGATTCGACCGTATTAATATCAACGGCATAATAACCGCTTTTGGTTCTGTATTTTATTTTTGAATTAAATCTTCTTTTAAAATCTCCAATCCTCGCCGAATGTCTATTTTCGCTCTCCAAGCTAATAATTCAAGCGTGCGAGCGACAGGCGCCACGGCATACATCGGATCATTCGCCCGGTAAGGCAATCCGCCCCAACAAGCATGGATTTTTTTACCGAATACTTCTTCCATCACGATTCCGATTTCTCGAATGGAATGACCTTCGCCTGTCCCTAAATGGAGTTGTGTATAAGATTCCGTAAATACCGGCAATTTCGTCAGTAAGGTATAAAAGAAATCGGCCATATCGTCTACGTGAATGAAATCCAATATTTGTTCGCCTTGGCTGAAATTGACCGATGTAGGGGAATCCATGGCATCTACCATAAAATCCAAGACTTTCTTCTGTTGATTTTTTCGTCCGTAAGGCGAATAGACAATAACATTGACCCACTTCCAAGCAGATTGCGTTTGATAAAATCGGATGATGGGTCGCAAAGCGGTTTTGGTGGCCGAATACAAATTATTGGCGAAATATTCGCCGGCGCCATACAGAAATTCGGTAAAAGTGCCGATGTTAATAAAATGGGTGCATTGGGTATGTGAAATCGCTTCCAACAATAAAGTGCTGAAAGTCAGATTGCTGTCAATCAGTTTGATTGCGTTTTCCGCATCACTCCGGGTATTGAACAAGGTGGCCAAATGTAATACAACATCCGGATTGTAGTCGATCACTTTTTCCCGCCATCCCGTTTCCTGCAAGTGAATGAATTGCAAAGGCAATCCCTTAAACAGTTGCTCTGCTTTTTGAGGATTTCGTATCAACAAGCAAAGATCGCTCATGCCTTTTGCAGATAAATAAGGAATCAAGGTGGTTCCTACAAAACCGGTGGCGCCTGTAATTAAAATTTTCATAATCCGGAAAAATAAGGAATTTCCGAAAGTTCTTTTTTATCTGTTTCCGACGGATCGTGCGCTTCGGGAATAATATCCATCAAAATGGAAATGCCTTCGGCGATGCCTTCAAAAGCCATCCACAAGCCGGGAGCTACGGTTAATCGTTGATAATTTGTATCGGGAGAGAGAATGATTTCTTCCCGTTGCCCGTTCGTCGAACTACCGGGACGGTCGTCGTAAACGATAAATCGAATGGCTCCCACCGGAACCACGATATTCAAAGTCATCCGGTTGTGCCGTTTCCATCCTTTCACGGCTCCTTGTTCGATTTGAGAAAAATAAACTTCTCCAAAGCCCGTGTAACCGGCATCCGTCGATTTCAAAGCGTGTAAAATATCGCCTTTTTCCACCGGAATACGTTTCAACGGATATAGATTGACGCCTTCCATCTTATTTCGCCCAAGTTAATTGTTGTTTCGCAGCTTCCTGCACATACGAATCAATTTGTTCGGTAGTCAGTGCATACAAATCCGTTCTCTTTTCCAGATAATAGGCTTTATACCATTGGGCAATCATCGATACACATTGTTCATACTGCCAAGTAGAATGCCAATGCAAATACGCCAAGGCCT
Source organism: Bacteroidia bacterium (assembly GCA_025999115.1). Next base: position 8,116 of record BNWW01000040.1, on the reverse strand, counting down.
TATCACAGTTCAATTTCAACAGATTTGCCTCTTCAAAAGGAATATTTCCGGTCAATTTTACCGCTTTATTTTTGTCGATTCCCCAATGGGCGGCCAAATCCTGCGCCAATTCAAAAACGGTTTTGGTTTGTTCGGCACGAGGGCCGAAATTATAGGCTTCTCCGTTTTGGGCATTTCCTTCATAGAGATATTGTCCTAATGTTAAATAACCGCTCAAAGGCTCCAACACGTGTTGCCAAGGGCGAGTGGCTTTCGGACTGCGAATTTCTACCGTTTCTCCCCGGCTGAATGCTTTGACGCAATCGACGATGATGCGATCTTTCGCCCAATCGCCGCCGCCGACCACATTTCCTGCACGGGCAATCCCCAATTTAATGTTCGGCATCGCTTTAATAAATGAATGCCAATAACATTTGATCGTCAATTCGGCAGCGCCTTTGGAACCGGAATAAACATCTTTTCCGCCCATCGCATCTTTTTCACGATAGCCCCAAATCCATTCCACATTGTCGTAGGCTTTATCGCTGGTAATCAGCACGCAAGTACATTCCCACGAAATATTCCGGATACCTTCCAATACCGAAGCCGTTCCGGTAACATTGGTTGTAATCGTATCAAACGGACTGGTATAAGAAGTAGATACAATTGCTTGAGCGGCTAAATGAAAAATAAAATCCGGCCGAATCTGTTGAATGTAAGCATTCACGTCTTCTTTATTGCGAATGTCGCCGAAGTGATGATGCAATTTTTTTTCTAATCCCAAAACTTCGAAAATCGAAGGCGAAGTGGGAATATCTATCGAAAAACCATATACTTCCGCACCCATATTCAAAAGCCAAGCGCTCAACCAAGATCCTTTGAAGCCGGTATTGCCGGTTATTAACACCTTTTTCCCTTGATAAATATTATTAAATGCCATATTGTTTATTTTTAATGGATATAGCTATTACCAAACTTTCCAAGCCGCTTTATTTTCCGCCCACAGTTGATTGAGTTCCGTGTTATCGCGCAAAGTATCCATCGGCATCCAAAAACCGGTATGTTTGTAGGCGCGCAGTTGTTGTTCGGCTAAAATCCGTTGCATGGGTTCTTTTTCAAACATTTCATGATCGCCTTCCAAATAATTGAATACTTGGGGTTCGCACACGAAAAAGCCGGCATTAATCCATGTACCGGTTTCGGTTGGTTTTTCGATAAACGATTCGACCGTTCCGTCTTCATCATTAATATTCAAAACGCCCAGACGTCCGCCGGGTTGGTAAGCCATCATAGACAAATATTTGCCGGATTTCTTATGATCTTCGATAGTTTGGGCGATATTTACATCGGCTATACCGTCGCCGTAAGTCAAGCAGAAAGGTTCGTTTCCGATATATTTTTGGATTCGTTTGATACGTCCGCCGGTCATTGTATTCAAACCCGTATCCACCATGGTTACTTTCCAATTTTCGGAATGATTGTCCAGCATTTCGATACTGTTGTCGAATAAATCAACGGTTATATCGCTGTTATGTCGAAAATAGTTGGCAAAATATTCTTTGATGATATATTGTTTATAGCCGCAACAAATCACAAATTCTTGAATACCGTAATGACTGTATATCTTCATGATATGCCACAGAATCGGTTTTCCGCCGATTTCTACCATCGGTTTGGGAATCAAATTAGTCGCTTCGCTCAAGCGCGTACCGAATCCCCCCGCTAATAATACTGCTTTCATAAACCGGAATTTATTTTTATGCGGACAAAAGTAGGTATTATTTTAGTGAAAAGCAAGCCTCATAGATTTAGGGATTTAAGAATTTTTTTATATCTTTGCATTTATTTTCAAACAATACCCTTTTTGTATGGTTGCCGGCGCTGATAGCATAAATTACAATGTAATACAGTCAAAAACTATTGATTGGTTACGATTTCCGTTGGCGGTAGCGGTGATTTTTATTCACATGAATCCTATTGTAGATATGCAATCGGTCAATTATTTATCCCTTAAAGGTATGGATATTTACAGTATTATCGGAACTTGTTTGTCGCATGTGGCAACAGACATCGCCGTACCCTGTTTTTTTATGTTTTCAGGTTTTCTATTCTTTTACAAAATCGACAAATGGAATAAGAGTATTTATATCAAAAAAATTAAAAGCCGTTTCTTTACCTTGATTATTCCGTATATTCTATGGAATTTAATTCCAATTATGATTGATGCAGCCATAACGTTAATAAAAAAAGACGGAAATGTTTTGATTTTTTTCAATGATTTGTATGATAAAGGTTTGTGGCATATATTTTGGAATTGTAGCGAATGGGCCGGCACAAATACAAATGTGTTAGGTTGGCCGATACCCAACTATGGCCCCTATCTTTTGCCAATGTGGTTTTTAAAAGAGTTGATAGTTATGGTATTTTTAACACCTTTCATTTACTATTTTATAAAATACACAAAACTTTATGGTATCTTGTTAGTAGGCATATTTTATTATACTCGAATCGGATTTGTTATGCCCGGGTTTAGTACATATCTTTTTCTTCTTGCTCTTTTCTTTTTCAGTTTGGGGGCGTATTTTAGCATTCACGGGAAAAATTTAGTTTTGTCGTTGCGAAAAGGACAATATTTTTGGGGATTGTTAGCGATAATCAGTATGGTATTATCGACCATCTATGACAGTCGCGAGATAAGGGAATACTTTATTCCTCTTTATGAGATATCAGGAGTAATAACAGCTGTCAATATTACTTCCTTTTTCATGGAACGCAATCAACTGAAAGTTTCTAACTATTTGTCAAAAGCCAGTTTTTTTGTATATGCAATACATGCAATATTAATTTTACGTTGGACTATCAAATTGTTTGACAAGGTATTTAATTCGGAAAATATAATCGTTTTGTTCATCCGGTACTTTAGCATACCCTTTATATGTGTCTGTATTTGTATGACTATCTATTATTTAATGCAACGGTTTACACCCAAGATACTGAACTTATTGACAGGGAACAGAGGGTAAAAACCGCCTGATATAATACCAAGCGCCGCCGGCATAGAGTTTCAACAAAAACAGACTGTGAGGAAATTTCCGGGTATTGAAAAATTTAACAAATGTATTAACGGATAAATAATGAAGAACACCGGGATAAAGCGCCGCTTGCTTTTGCTTTAATTGCGAGAGAAAATCCTTCAAGACTTTTTCTATTTCCTTTTGATTTTTTCTATTTAAATGGCAAGGGATCGACCGGTCGGTAAAGCGCGTATAAAATAGCATTTGTTCCGGTGTCAAGTCAATGCCGTTTTGCTGTAAATAGCGTGTATGGATTTGCACAATGATACTTACCTTCACTTCCGTTTTTTTATCATCGATGGCGGTTTCGCTATTTTCGTGTTTTCGATAGCGTGTTAAAACCTGCGAGATATTGGCGCCTTGTGTATATTTCAGTATTTCGATCCAGAAACCGTAATCTTCCGCATTCCGGTAGAGGCTGGGATATTTCAATTGATGTTCGTCCAACACGGATTTCCGCAAGATGATGGACGGATGATTGAACGGCGACTGAAAAAAAGCGAAAGCGCGAATCGCTTGGTCGAAAGTGGCAAAATCCACTCGTTGGCTGTAATGTTTTTCATCGTTGAAAGCTTCCATGGAACAACCGCAAACGCCGGTTTCGGGATGCGTTTCCATAAAATCGTATTGCGTTTGTAATTTTTCGGGTAAAGCGATATCGTCGGCATCAATGCGAGAGATGTATTTTCCGCGACAGTGAGCAAGTCCCTTGTTCAAACTGTAAATCAAGCCTTGATTGGTTTCATTATCTAAAAGAATAATCCGGGAATCGTTATACTGCAAAACAATCTCGCGGCTGGAATCGGTGGAAGCGTTGTTAATGACAATTAATTCCCATAACCGGAACGTTTGCGCCACAATCGAATCCATGGCTTCCCGCAAATATTTTTCGCCGTTATATACCGGAAGAATAATCGAGATGAGCGGCGATTTCAAATTCTCTGTCATCTATTTCTTTTTAAAACGATATTTCAAATTATTGATTTCAACTCCTGTTTTTGCAAGCCAAGGATGAACATACAACATCCGGATGAAACGGATTTCATTGGCATTTAAATTGTTTTTTGCCGTTTCAAAATTATCTTTCAGTAATTGCAAGGCATACGGATCTTTGAATTGGGTGATGACGTCTTGTTTGGTAAATAAAGTCAATAAGCGAACTATATAGGTAGCATTTTCTACCGGATATTTTTCTTTTATGTCCGGATAATCGCGGACGAATTGCTCATACGCCAACAACGTGTCTTTAATATTTTGGACTAAATTACCGGTGCGCATGACGGAAGTTTCCAATTGGCGGTAATAGTACAACGGTTCTTTCAGAATGGCGGTTTTCTGAGGATGAAGATTATAAAGTTCGAACAGGTAGAGCATATCTTCGCCGATTCGGAGGTTTTGGTTGATACGATGAGCATTTAAAAACTCTCTTTTAAACATTTTTCCCCACAGTTCCGACCGCATTCCAAAAATGAGCAGCGATTTTCTTAAAACCTCACTGCCTTCCAATAAAGTGTTTCCCGGATAAACATAGTTCGGCGTAATTTCGTTTTTTTGTACCAAAAAACAATTGCAAAATACAGCCTCAACTTGTTGGCCGGTTAGCGTATTGAGCAATTTTTCCAAATAACCGGCGGCAATCCAATCGTCGCTATCCACAAAAGTGATCCAATGGCCTTGGGCTTCGTCGATTCCTTTGTTTCGTGCAGCGCTTGCTCCGCTATTCGGTTGATGGAAAACGCGGATACGGGCGTCTTTTCGGGCATAATCTTCGCAGATTTCCGGACTGCCATCCGTACTTCCGTCATCAATCAACAATACTTCCCAATTCGGAATGGTTTGATTGATAATGCTTTCTAAACATTCGAGCAAATATTTTTCCGCATTATAAACGGGGATTACGATAGAAATTTCGGGATTATTCATCGGCTTCGAAACGATTTACTTCTTCTTTGAATACTTCCAAATATTTCCGGCCGAAGCGGCTATCCGGCTCCATATAATTCCCTTCTGCCCATTCATTCCACGATTTAATAAAGACAATTCGTTGTTCTTTTCGTTTTTTCTTCAACAATTGAAAGACATTTCTCAAATGTTTTCGGAAAAGTTCGGGGGTGGAATTGACTACAATTAAACTGTTTCGTCCCGATCGAGGAGAATTATCCCACTTCGGCACCACTACGGGATATGCGTTTTCGATCGTATCGGTGGGTTTGGTCAGGTATCGAATATATTCTTCGTAATCATAAATGCCTTTGAAAGTATATCGTTTATAAAGCCCCATATTATATAATTTCCGTTGCAATCGATGGAAAAAATGTTGCCGGATAATGTATTCGGTCGCTTCTTTTATTCGTTGGAAATGCACGCCGTCGAAACCCATATCCAACAACTTTTGATAGTCTTTTTCCAAATCGCCGGAAAAACCGACAAAATAAATTCCGTTCAAGCCTTCCTGTTTCGCCAACTTCTGCCAAGTAGCGATAAAGAACGAAGCATCCGGAAGGTTGAAAGGTACATACACGGTAAACAAGGGTTTGCCTTCGACCGTGATATAACGCGGATCTTTGAAGGCGTCGAGAACGGCATAAAAATGCGCCACATAGTCGGCCTCTCCCGGATATGTTTGTTCCATCAGAATTTTGTCTTTCGCGCCATGCCATACTCCGCTCCATGTTTCGTTCGCCCAACCCAGACAGAAAGGGAAATCCGGTTTTTTACTTTCCAGCACTTCCTTGAAGGGACGTTCCAAAAGACGTTTTCCGGCAAACCAATAATGCCAATACATAAAGCCTTCGATACCATATTCTTTCGCTAAGGCGGCTTGTTGTTCGCGCACTTCGCTCAATCTCAAATCATAAAAACCCAATTCTCCGGGTAAATTCGGTTGTTGATGTCCTTTGAATAAAGGCTTGGCTTTCGCCACATTGGTCCATTCGGTAAATCCTTTGCTCCACCACTCGTCGTTTTCGGGAATCGGGTGAAATTGAGGCAGATAAAACGCGATCGGACGTATTTTGTTCATTTCATTCATAAACCATTCATTTCGATAATTAGCTTGCAAAAGTATAATTTTCTTTTATCATATCAAAATATTGCGTATTTTTGCCGGAATTATGATTATACAAGAAAATAAATCGGTTACTAACAATAGACGTATCGCAAAAAATACGTTTATTATGTATTGTAGAATGTTTGTAGTTACGGCTATTTCCCTCATAACCGTAAAACTTGCTTTGAAAATTTTAGGAATAGAAGACTATGGTATTTATAATGTAGTCGGAGGATTGGTTGCTTTTATTTCTTTTGTTACCGGGTCTTTACAGACGGCGACCATGCGTTTTTATGCTTACGCTATCGGAAAGCAGGATTCGGAAGAGCAAAACACCATTTTTAATACCAGTTTATGGATTTACTCTACTGTGGTCATCTTCATTATCATTATTGCCGAAACGGTGGGGTTATGGTTTTTAAATAATAAAATGAATATTCCGGCTGATCGTCAGGATGTTACCTTTTGGATTTATCAATTTTCACTTGTTTCTTTTTCCATATCGGTATGGTCGATTCCTTTTTCCTCCATGATTATCGCTCACGAAAACATGAAACTGTTTGCCATTCTGAACATGGTGGGAGCGACACTGAAATTACTGATGTTGATACCGCTGTCCCAAATGCCTTATGATAAACTGTTTATGTATGGATTCATGTTGTTGGCCATCACGTTGCTTATCGAAAGTATCGGGATCTTCTATTGCCGGAAAAATTATAAAGAATGTCATTTTAATTTAGCTTGGAATCCGAAAATATTTCGTTCTATTTTCTCTTATTCCGGTTGGAATTTGTTTGGCGCATTAGCCGGAATGACCTATAACCAAGGAAATAATCTGATTACCAATGTTTTTTTCGGACCCTTGGAAAATGCTGCTCGCGCGATCGCCTTTCAAGTGAGTAATGCGATGAATTTATTGTCGGACAATTTTTTTGTTGTGATACGCCCACCCTTAATTAAAAGTTATGCGGAACAAAACGATGACTACACCCTCCGTCTGTTTTATTTAAGCAGTAAATTTTCCTATTTCCTGTTATTTGTTGTGTTCCTTCCGCTCTTGGTGGAAACTGAATATCTATTGAATTTATGGTTGGACGAGGTAAGCGATCACATGTTGGTTTTTACTCAATTAAATCTAATATCCGCCTTGATTCTATCGATGAACGCTCCCATTTCCACCATGATTCATGCCATCGGCACACGGGCTTTAAAGCGATATAATCTGATTGTCGAAACCGTGATCCTTTTAAGCTTACCGCTTACTTATTTAGCTTTCAAATTGGGATATGCCGTTGAATCGGCTTTCTACGTTTCCATTTTCATTTCGATAATTGCGCATATTTGCAGAATCATTGTATTAAAAAGTGTCATGAATTTTTCATTGAGAGAATATGTGAAAAAAAATATTTTTCCCATTTTAGTTATCACAATATTATCTTGCGCTCTTGTTTTTTATATCCATTCTTTGTTTGAATACGGCTTGATTCGATTTATCGTAACGGTTCCATTAGCTGTTGCTACGGTTGTATTGTTCTCGTTTACTTTCGGTGTGAATCGCCAAGAAAAACAACAATTATTCTATTTAATAAAAAAGAAAAAACATGAATAAAATAGTTGCTATTGTCATTACCTATTATCCCGACGTAGAAGAAACTATTTTGAATATAAAACAGTTTATTGATTCGGTCGATCACTTGATTATTTGGGAAAATACGCCGGTGGAAGAACGAGAACAATATGTTATCGCCTTGCCGGAATACAATCATAAAATCACTTATCAATCCACCAACCGGAACAAAGGAATTGCCTATCCGTTAAACCAATGTATCCAATGGGCAAAACAACAGGATTACGCTTATATCCTATCCATGGACCAGGATAGTACATGGATCAATTTTAAAGAACATATTGATTCCGTAACCTCCCTTTATCCAACTAATTCTTCTTATATCCCCACTCCCAATATTAACCAACAATATTCCACGCTTTCCATGGATCCGGTTCCTGTCCGTAT
>BNWW01000039.1 GCA_025999115.1 Bacteroidia bacterium | reverse complement strand
GTCTACCCGGGGGTCTGTCAAATTTGTAAAATAACTAATCGCTGTTCGCATAAATCGTTTCTTATACTAACGGCAACTGTGTATTTTTAGTATTTAAAATTTGTTAAAATTTGATGCGTTTGCCCTGTCGTTTTTCCAATATTCTCAAATATTAATAAAACCGGCCGTACTTGTTACAAGTATTTTCATATTTTCAGGATATTCTCTTTCGCAATGTAACTGCCCAACGCCACAGCGCCAAGATTACCTAATCGAACTATCACCCGTTTGTGACTCTTTATACGGTATATCTCGCCTTCAATCCCCAAAAATTCTCCGCCGGTAACTTTTACCTTCTCTCCACCCTGCAATTTCTCCGGCTCAGAAAGAATAATCAATTGCCCCGCATGATTCTGCAAAAACACAAAATCCGCCATCTGCTTGTCAGGCACAAACTGCAATTGATGAGTGGCAGAATCATAAAGAAAATCCATCGCCAAACCACTATCCTTGGGCAATTGAAGGGCTGATTCGTATGTTGTATGGACAAAGATAATTCCGGGCAACAATGCTTGTCCGTCCGATTGCAAAGGCGAAAAATGCTTCACCCCCACCCTATCCAAATATTCCGTGATTTTTGTTTCCGTCCGCGGCTTGATTTTTGCAACATACCAACGGACAATGCTTTGCTTCATGACTTGTTGTTTTTAAGCCATGTACATAAAAAAAATCCCGCAGAACTTCTTAAACAGAAGTCCGTACGGGATTTTTATATGACACAAGAAGCCGACGATGGATACCGCCGGCTTCGTAAACCTTCCAAATTCCGATTTAAATCGGAATTTTTATATATATTAACTAAATTACATCTCTCTCTCTCTCTCTCTCTCTCTCTCTCTAAAATATTTTCATTAACTTCCAAATTTTGAAAGTTAAATTTTATTAAATATTCTGCATTTTTAAGAGAACAAATCATCAAAAATCGTTATTTTTTATTTTGTGGGGACAAAGGTAGATATTTTTTTCTAAAACGGCAAATTATTTTTCTCCCGGTATATCCGCTCGATAATATCCACCACCTTATAGCCTTCCTGCGCATTCGTCGTGATTTTTTCGCCAGCCTTGTTTTTCAACACATTTACCACATTATCAATCACATAATGATGATTTTGCGCCGAACCTTTATACGTGCCGTAATCATTTCCCGGATTGGTGGGCGGCAATTGGGGCATCGTGTAATCTTTGATCCGGCAATATTCCACTTCATTCATGTATTGTCCGCCGATTTTGACGGAGCCTTTTTCGCCGATAATCGTAACCGAACTTTCCAGATTCACATCATAAACCGAAGTTGAATAATTGAAAACGCCGATTCCGCCGTTTTTGAAATCGAATGACACAACGCCCGAATCTTCAAACGCCGTCAAATGTTGATGATTAAAATCGGCAAATCGCGCTTTGATATTGGTAATATCGCCGAAAAGCCAATACATCAAATCGATGAAATGTGAAAATTGCGTAAACAACGTGCCGCCGTCCAAATCTTTCGTACCGTGCCAACCGCCGGTATGGTAATAACGTTCGTCGCGATTCCAATAGCAATTGATTTGCACCATGAAAATTCTCCCAAACAATTGATTATCAATCACATCTTTTATCCAGACACTGGGTGGGGAATAGCGGTTTTGCATGACGCAAAAGACTTTTTTGTCGTATTTTTCGGCGGTATCCAAAATGGCTTGGGCATCTTTTGTATTCAGCGCCATCGGTTTTTCAATGACAACAGAATGGCCGGTTTCCAAGCCGCGAATGGCCATAGGAGCGTGCAAACCGTTGGGTGTGCAGATGTTGAGGACATCGAAAGCAATTTTTGAGGAAATTAAAGAATCCAAAGAATTGAAAGACGGCAAAGCGGCGACAGAAGAGGGAATGGCTGTCGGAAGAATATCGCAAACCGCCATTAATTCAGCTTCGGGATTGCGCTGAATCATTTCAATGTGGCGCTTCCCAATATGCCCACACCCAACTACTCCAAACTTTATCTTATCCTGCATCACACCCAACTCATAACTCATAATTCATAACTATCTATTTCCGTACATTTGTTCATAATATTTTTGATAATCGCCCGAAGTTACTTCTTCCACCCAGGCTTGATTTTCGAGATACCAACGAATGGTTTTCACGATTCCCACTTCAAATTTGGTTTCGGGATACCATCCTAATTCCGTTGTAATCTTTTCAGGATCAATGGCATAGCGTTGGTCGTGTCCCAAACGGTCGGTAACGTAAGTAATCAAATTTTCGTTGATATTGTCGAGCGACGTTTTCAACACGGATTGATAAGCCGGATTTTCTTCTATCAAACGCTTAATGGTTGATATAGTGAGTTTTACAATTTCGATATTTTTCTTTTCGTTGTGGCCGCCTACATTGTAAACTTCCCCTACCCGACCATTCAAAACCACGGTATCAATCGCTTTGCAATGGTCTTCTACATACAGCCAATCCCGGATATTACTGCCGTCGCCATAAACGGGCAATTGTTTTCCTTCCAATATATTCTTGATAATCAAGGGAATCAATTTTTCGGGGAAATGATATGGGCCGTAATTGTTGGAACAGCGGGTAATATTGATGGGCATTTTGAAGGTTTCACCGTAAGCTTTCACAATCAAATCGGCGCCGGTTTTGGAAGCGCTGTACGGACTGCGCGGATCCAAAGGCGTGGTTTCGGTAAAATAACCGGTTTCACCCAGACTGCCATAGACTTCGTCGGTTGAAACTTGCAGATATTTAACTCCTTCTTTATAAGTCGGATAACCATTTACATCCTTTCCGGTTGTCCAATATTTTTTGGCAACATCCAAGAGATTTTGCGTTCCCAGAATATTGGTTTCCAAAAACACTTGCGGGTTTTCGATGCTGCGATCTACATGACTTTCAGCGGCAAAATTGACGACCAAATTAACCGGATATTGTTCGAAAATACCGGTTACAACCTTTCTGTCTTTGATATCGCCTTTTACAAACGTCAAACGCGAATCGTTCAAATCGTCTTTGATCGTGCCTAAATTTCCGGCGTAAGTCAAATCGTCCAAAACAATGATTTGGATGTCGCTGTGTTTTTTCAACAGATATTTTACAAAATTGGCGCCAATAAATCCCGCACCACCGGTTACAAGATAAGTATTCATATTTTATTGATTTTTAATAAGATAAAAAACAGTGGTCGTCAAAAAATTCCGCAAATAGGGAATGGAACGAATGATTTTTCCCTGTTTTTTCGCTTTTAAATTAAATTTATATTCGTAAATCGGATTAATGAGGAAATGTTGTTTTCCTGCAATCGCATATTGATTTTCTTTTGTGATACGTTCGAATCGTTCAATGGAAATTCCGGTTCGCTTGATGTCGATAAATTCGCTCGATTCGTTTCGCATTACTTTATTATACAAGCACATAGGCAACAAATGGATATACGGAAAACGCGATAAAAACCGGCTTTGCGCTACCTGTTGATGACCGCCGAACGGCATTTGCCAAGGCGGAAAACCTACGAAAATACAGCCTTGCGGACGAAGCAATTTCCGGATCGCAGCCAATAATCCGGATTGATTGGGAATATGCTCTATGACATCTTTCATGATAATCAAATCAAAAGCCCCGCCTAATTCTTCAGCCGATTGAATGGCATAAATATCTTTTGCTATCAAATTTAAAACGCCTTGTTCGAGATAAGCGGATAAACGTTCGTGTGCTTTTTCTAATTTTTGGATGCAAATTTCCACCCCTACACATTCACAATCGCGTTCCAAAAAAGCCTTCAAAACGCCTGCTTCGCCGCATCCGATTTCCAAAACCCGAATTTTTGGTTTTAAAGGAAAATGATTTTCAATAAACGGAATCACATAATCCTTGCAATTTTGGTATTGCATTTGAAAATAACGATCCGTATCGGTATGAAAATCAAACATTTAAATTCAATGATTTAATAGACTTTTCAAATAACGGCCGTATTCCGTTTTGTCCAAAGCCGTACCCAATTTCAACAATTGCGCATCATCGATCCAGCCTTTGCGCCAAGCGATTTCTTCGATACAGGAAACATAAAAACCTTGCCGTTTTTGGATGGTTTCCACAAAATTGGAGGCTTCGAGCAGACTGTCGCAATTGCCGGTATCCAACCACGCAAAACCACGACCGAAAAGCGTTACATTCAATTTGCCTTCATCCAAATAAGTGCGATTCAAATCGGTAATTTCGTATTCGCCCCGTGCGGAAGGTTTTAAGACTTTTGCCCGCGCAACTACCGAATTATCATAGAAATACAATCCCGGAACAGCATAATTCGATTTCGGATTTTCGGGTTTTTCTTCGATCGACAACACTTTTCCTTTTTCGTCAAACTCCACCACACCGTAAGCCCGGGGATCTTTCACGTAATAACCGAATACACAAGCGCCTTCGGGATGCGATTGCGCTTCTTGCAACATCTTGGAAAAACTTTGTCCGTAAAAAATATTATCACCCAAAATCAAACAGGCCGAATCGTTTCCGATAAAACCGGCGCCCAAAACAAAAGCTTGCGCCAAACCGTTCGGAACTTCCTGAATGATGTATTCAAATTTCATGCCCAAATCTTCGCCGGTTCCCAATAACTGTTGAAACATCGGCAAATCGCGCGGCGTGGAAATAATCAACACTTCGCGAATTCCGGCCAACATCAAAGTAGATAAGGGATAGTAAATCATAGGTTTATCATATACCGGCATGATTTGTTTGGATATCGATTTGGAGAGTGGAAAAAGACGAGTCGCGCTTCCTCCGGCTAAAATAATTCCTTTCATAATAAACTTTTTATTTCTTTAAACGGATGACCTTTTTTATCTTTTTCCGACAAAATCAATTGTTCGGCAGGTAGCGGCCATTGGATATTCAAGTCTTTATCCATGCAATCGATTGTAATTTCGGTAGCCGGCGAATAAGGAGCGTCCACTTTGTAATTAAAAACAGCCACATCGCTCATCACAATAAAACCGTGAGCAAAACCGCGCGGGATAAAAAATTGCCGTTTGTTTTCGTTCGACAATTCCACCATTTTATATTGTCCGAAAGTGGGAGAATCTTTTCGCAAATCCAATGCGATGTCGATCACACAACCGGTGGTAACTCGCACCAATTTTGCTTGCGATGTATCTCCTTTTTGAATGTGCAAACCTCTCAGCACACCGAACGACGATTGCGATTCGTTATCCTGAACAAAATTCACTTTTCCGACCTGCGCTTCAAAATCGGATTTTTTGTAACTTTCCATAAAATAGCCGCGGGAATCGCCAAAAACTTGCGGTTCGAGAATCCACAGACCTTTTATTTCTGTTTCAATATAATTCATATTTCAATAAGTTAATTGCGTATTTGCCAATTTGAGTTTGCAAAATTAATACTTTTCATCTAAAATCATGCAGATTAAGTAGATTTTTATTTTGTTATTTTAACCATTGTTTTTATCATTTGTTTCGCTATCTAAAAAAAAAATTGTAATTTTGCCGTCCAATTTGTAATTTTTAGAATAATATGTGTGGTATAGTAGGTATATTTGATTTCAAAAATAATGCGGACAAATTGCGGCCGCAAGCATTGACCATGTCGAAAAAAATCCGCCACCGCGGACCGGATTGGTCGGGTATTTATTGTGGAAATACAACCATTTTGGCACATGAACGCTTGGCGATTGTCGATCCGCAATCGGGACGACAACCACTCTATTCCCCCAATGGAAAAGTGGTTTTAGCTGTGAACGGCGAAATTTACAATCACCACGAAATCCGCGAACGACAATCCGGTTACGAATTTAAAACCAAATCCGATTGCGAAGTCATCCTTTCGTTGTACGAAGAAAAAGGCATGAATTTCCTCGAAGATTTAAACGGGATTTTCGCTTTTGCACTCTACGATACCGAAAAAGATTTGTACTTGATTGCGCGCGACCATATCGGCATTATTCCTTTATATATGGGCTACGATAAAGAGAATCGTTTTTACGTGGCTTCCGAATTGAAGGCGTTGGAAGGTTATTGCGACCGGATCGAAAATTTCCCTCCGGGACATTATTTGGTTTCGTCGAAAGAAAACAATCATGAAGCAGAGTTAGTTCGTTGGTACACACGCGATTGGATGGATTACGAAAACGTAAAAAACAATCCGGGCGCCGACCAGCATCCCGAAGTCATCGACCAATTGCGCGATGCGTTGGAAGCCGCTGTGAAACGCCAATTGATGACCGATGTGCCTTACGGCGTACTGTTGTCGGGCGGTTTGGATTCGTCGATCGTATCGGCCGTTGCCAAAAAATACGCATCGAAACGCATCGAAGGCGACGGACAAGAAAAAGCTTGGTGGCCGCGTTTACACTCGTTCGCCGTGGGCTTGGAAGGTTCGCCCGATTTGGCCGCCGCTCAAAAAGTGGCCGAACACATCGGAACCGTTCATCACGAAGTCCATTTTACCATTCAGGAAGGATTAGACGCCATTCGCGACGTCATCTATCATATTGAAACGTATGATGTTACGACGATTCGAGCTTCCACTCCGATGTATTTATTGGCGCGAGTCATTCGTTCGATGGGTATCAAAATGGTGCTTTCGGGCGAAGGAGCCGATGAAATTTTCGGCGGATACTTGTATTTCCACAAAGCGCCGAATGCCAAGGCTTTGCACGAAGAAACCGTTCGAAAATTAGATAAATTGCATTTATACGACTGCTTACGCGCAAATAAATCGCTGGCGGCTTGGGGCGTGGAAGGTCGCGTTCCGTTCTTGGACAAAGAATTTATGGACGTAGCGATGCGTTTGAATCCCGAAGACAAACTCAGCGGTTTGAAAGGCCGTATGGAAAAATGGATTTTGCGCAAAGCATTCGAATCGTTTTTGCCCGAAAGCGTGGCATGGCGGCAGAAAGAACAATTTTCCGACGGAGTGGGCTACAATTGGATTGACACCTTGCGTGGAATTGCCGCTTCACAAGTATCGGACGAACAATTTGCCGAAGCGGCCGAACGTTTTCCAATTAATCCGCCGATGACGAAGGAAGAATATCATTACCGCACGATATTTGAAGAATTATTCCCGTCGGATGCGGCGGCGAAAACGGTTCCGTCGGTTCCGTCGGTAGCGTGCAGTACGCCGGTGGCTTTGGAGTGGGATGCGGCTTTTAAGAATTTGAATGATCCGAGTGGGCGGGCGGTAACGACTGTGCATAACGATGCTTATAAGGGATAAGTTTATCCTTATTTAATTACTTTAAAACTTGGGAGAAATCGAATTTTTTTGATTTTTTCCAAGTTTTTGAATATTATTGCGGGACCGTTGCGGTCGACCGAACGCATGCGTTTGTTTTTCAGCAGGCTACGGACATCGGGGGATTATCACACCACTTTGCTCGTAACCACTCCCTCATAAAACACCGTTTCAATCAAATCACCTTCTTGAAGCGATTGCGCCGTTTTTACCGTTTTTCCGTTTTTCCGCGTAATGGAATAACCTTTGGAAAGAACGTATTCAGGCGATGACATCCGTATAAACGCCTCTTTCTCATTCAATTGCGCTTCCGATTTTTCCAAACGTTGCCGGACGGAATGAATCAAATTACTTTGCAATAAATGCAAATTTAATTGTTCTTTTTCGAGACGATTACTGAAAACAAGCGGCAAAAAGCGGGCGATGGATTGTACTTTTTCCTTCGCCGATTGCAACAAACGGTCGGTTTCGGAGAGGATCGCCGTTTGGCAGAGATATAAATCGTTTTGCAATTCATCCAAACACGAAACCAAATAATCGGCGGCCGCAGTCGGCGTTTTCGCACGGTAATGCGCTACAAAATCCAACACCGTATCATCGCGTTCGTGACCGATGCCAGTAATCACAGGCAAGGGAAATTGCGCCACATTGGCCGCCAAGGGATACGTATCGAACGACGCCAAATCGGAAGTCGCTCCCCCACCCCGGATAATGACCACTACATCGAAATCATCAAGATTTTCAGCAATTTTGTTCAAGGCGACAATAACGGATTTTTCGGTCTGCTCGCCCTGCATCGTTGCCGGAAACAGATGCGGATAAAAGATAAATCCGGCGGAATTATTTTGCAAATGATTCAAAAAATCGTCGTAACCGGCGGCTGTAGGCGAAGTAATTACGGCTATGCGTTGCGGCAAAAGCGGCATTTCCAATTCTTTGTTCAATTGCAACACGCCGTCTTTTTCCAATTGAGCGAGTATTTGCTGCCGTTGCTGCTGCATATCGCCCAACGTATAAGTTGGGTCGATGCCGGTAATATTCAGTCCGAAACCATATACCGGATGAAATTCAACCGTCGCTAGAACCAGTACTTTCAATCCCGATACAAAATTCTGTCCGGTTTCATTTTCAAAATACGCTTTCAACAGTTGGAAAGTCTGGCTCCAAATGTAAGCCCGGGCTTTGGCGACAATCGCTTGATCGCCGGTGCGTTTTTCAATCAATTCCAAATAACAATGACCGTTTTTGTTGTAGCGCACATCGCTGGTTTCGGCCATTACCCATTGCGGTTCGGCGAAACGGGTTTTGATTTCGTTTGAAACCAAGGTGTTTAGTTGAGAGAGGGAGAGGTATGACATTTGAATTTAGAATTAAAGGGGGATGATATTTTCGGGGAAATCGGTTAGATTTTCAAGGCCTTCGTTTGTAACCAGATAGGTGTTTTCGATACCGAGGGCGCCGACTTTCGGGAGAACAAATTTGGGTTCGTAGGCGAAAACCATGCCGGCTTGCAAGGTTTCTTTGGAGCGTTCGGTCAGGACGGGCAATTCGTTGATTTCGATGCCTACGCCGTGTCCTACAAATTTGGCTTGTTGTTTGATTCCCATGAAGTTACCGGAAAATCCGGTGGCTTCGGCCATTCGGATGGATTGGCGATAAATTTCCGAGCAGGCAAATCCGGCTTTGACATTATTTCGAAACCATTCGTGCATTTCGATGGAAGTTTGGTGGGCGCGAATCGCCTCTTCGGGCAAATTTCCGCAAGCAAAAACGCGAGTCATATCGGTCATGTAGGCGGTAAAATTGCCGGCCATATCTACCATAACGGATTGTCCGTCGCGAATAGGCGTTCCGTTGGCGCCGATCGGCAAACTCGGATGAGCGCCTCCACCGCCCAAAGCAAAATCGCAGGGAGAGGCGTTTTCAGCATTTTCGCCGGTCAGCACGCTTCCCATAAAAATATCCATATTGCTGCCGAAGGTGCGGAAAATACCGATGGAGCCGTTTTGGCGCATCAAGCGTTCGATTTCGTATTGAAATTCCAAATCGGTCATTCCGGACTGAAAAACCGACGGAATGGCGCTATAAGCCTGTTTATGTTTCTGCGCCGACCATCGGAATTGTTCAATTTCCCACGGCGTTTTTAACATTCGCGCTTGACGCAATAAACCGGTGGCATTGATTGTTTTTTCCGGTTGGAAAACAGTATGCAAACGTATGTATTCATTGTAAGTCAATTGACCGGCTTCCAAGCCCAATATTTTCGGAAGCGGAAAAGAACGTTCATGTAAGCGTGCAGGAATATCTTCCGGTTTCCGAATCAAAATTTGATTTTCGGCGGTAAAAGCGCCCGGTTTGCGGACAAAATAAAGCGCTTCACCTTCCTGTGGTAAATACAAATAACCGTCGAAAATTTGTCCCGTTAGATAATAAATATTAACGGAAGATGTTATCAAACAAGCATTTGCATCGGATTGCCGCAATAAATTTTGAATGTGTTTGCGGCGAATTTGATTTTCATCTTTAATTAATGTCATTGTTATTGTATATTAATTGAACAATCTATTGTATCGTATTTTTTGTGCGTTCCGATAAACCGGATGCAAAGTTACGAAATATTTAATCTTATCGCTTCTAAAAATTTTATGATTCCAATTATACCTCTAAATTTGTATTTTCTCATTTGTCCTGCAAGCCAAACATTAATTTAGCGTTGTAGGGTAGGGTAAAACTTTTCTCGGACGGTTAATAAAAATAATTGTCAAACCATTATTAATAGAAAGTTATGATTACCATTCCGGGAGTTGACCCAAAAATGATTGCAAACAACCTCGAACCGTATCATCCTACACATCCGGGAGAAATACTCAAAGAGGAAATTGAGTATCGTGGCATTTCACAACGAAAACTTGCCGCCGTATTGTAAGTTGTTTTATTTTAATAAACACAACGGCGTTGATTGATAAATAATTATTACTATCTTTGCAATTTAAAGTTTTGTAACTCATATACTAAATAAAAAAGTATGACAATAGCGGTAGATTTCGACGGAACCATTGTAGAACACGCCTATCCTAAAATCGGCAAACCGATCCCGTTTGCTTTGGAAGTGCTGAAAAAACTACAACGCGAAGAACACCACAAATTACTCATGTGGACCATGCGCGAAGGCAAATTATTACAGGAAGCCATTGATTATTGCGAAAGTAACGGCTTAAAGTTTTACGCTTATAACAAAAACTATCCCGAAGAAGAGTTCAAAGAAGGCGACAGCCGCAAACTCGGCGCCGATATTTACATCGACGACCGCAACATCGGCGGGTTGCTCGATTGGGGTATTGTCTACAAAATCATCAAATCGGGCGGAAACAATCTGCACGACATTGATTTTTTGACGGACGACAGTCGCTCGCAACGCAAAAAAAACTGGCTGATCCGCTTGGGAGAAGCGATTGATAAACAAAAAGGATACCAATATTAAATGCAAATTCCTGTTTCGGATCAAATCATCCAAGATGCAATCAAACAATTGCATATCAACAATTTAGGAAAAGCTACCATTCGCGAAATCGTAGCCATTTCCCATCGTATCGAACAACAGTCCGGCGTGGAATTTATCCACATGGAAATGGGCGTTCCGGGTTTGCCGCCGGCCGAAATCGGTGTACAAGCCGAGATTCAGGCTTTAAAAAACGGTAAAGCGGCCATCTATCCCACCATCGACGGACTATCGGCTTTGAAAAATGAAGCTTCGCGCTTTATTAAAGCGTTTATTGATTTGGATGTGGCGCCCGAAGGTTGCGTGCCGGTGGTTGGTTCGATGCAAGGCACATTCGCTTCTTTTTTAACGGCTTGCCAATGTGATGCGAATAAGGATACGATTCTGTTTATCGATCCGGGATTTCCGGTGCAAAAGCAACAAGCCGTCGTTTTAGGTTACAAATACGAATCGTTTGATGTATATGAATGTCGCGGCGAAAAATTACACGACCAACTGGAATCCTATCTAAAAAAAGGCAATATTGCTTGCCTGATTTATTCCAATCCCAACAATCCGGCGTGGTTTTGCTTGCAGGACAAGGAATTACAAATTATCGGCGAATTGGCTACTCAATACGACACCATCGTTTTGGAAGATTTGGCTTATTTTGCAATGGATTTTCGTAAAGACTTGGGAACGCCGTTCCAAGCGCCGTTCCAAGCCAGCGTAGGTCGATATACTGATAATTATATTGCATTGATTTCGGCTTCCAAAATTTTCAGTTACGCTGGTCAGCGCATTGGGGTGGCGGCGATTTCTAATAAATTGTATCATCGCGAATACGAAGGACTTACAAAGCGTTATGGCGGCGGCGCTTTTGGTTCGGTATTCATTCACCGGATTTTATACGCCCTTTCTTCGGGAACTTCGCACACAGCGCAATACGCTTTGGCGGCGATGTTCAAAGCCGCTTCCGACGGACAATTTCCTTTTTTGGAAGAAATAAAAGAATATGGTAAACGCGCTCAATGCTTGAAATCCATCTTTTTAAAACACGGTTTTGAATTGGTTTACGACAACGATTTGGGCGAAGAATTAGCCGACGGTTTCTATTTTACAGTCCAATATCCCGGATTGACGGGCGGCGAATTGGTAGCCAAATTGTTTCCGTTCGGCATTTCAGCTATTTCATTATCCACCACCGGAAGCCGTCAGGAAGGCATTCGAGTTTGTACTTCGTTTATCAAAAATCATCAATATGACTTATTGGATGAACGATTAACAATTTTTAGCGCACAACAATAGAACTTTTCATTACCTTTGCGCCGTTTTTAAGAATCGACATAAAAAAAAATAAAATATATGGCAACTAAAAAAGCTTTGCTGGTCATTTTGGACGGATGGGGTTTTGGCGACCACACCAGAAGAGATGTAATTTACTCTACCTCAACTCCTTACTGGGATTATCTTCTGAAAACATATCCGTATTCGCAATTGCAGGCATCGGGCGAAAACGTGGGTTTACCCGACGGCCAAATGGGCAATTCCGAAGTAGGACACTTGAATATCGGCGCCGGACGAATCGTTTATCAGGATTTGGTAAAAATCAATATTGCCGCTCGCGACAATTCCATTTTGAAAAATCCGGCCATTCGGAAAGCCTATTCGTATGCCCGCGAACACAAGAAAAAAATCCATTTGATGGGTTTGGTTTCCAACGGCGGCGTTCACAGTTCGCTTGAACATTTATTTAAACTCACGGAAATCAGCAAGATATACGGCGTAGAAAATACGTTTGTACATTGTTTTATGGACGGCCGCGATACCGATCCCAAAAGCGGCGCCGGTTTTATCCGCGAACTCGAAGAACATCTGCAAAAAACAACCGGAAAAATCGCTTCGATTGTCGGCCGTTATTACGCGATGGATCGGGATAAACGTTGGGAACGGGTAAAAGAAGCATACGATTTATTGGTTAACGGTATCGGCGCGCCTGCCGAAAATCCGGTAGAAGCCGTTGAACATTCTTATGCAGAGGGCATTACCGATGAATTTATCAAACCGATTGTTCATGTAGAAAACGGTAAACCCATCGCCGTGATTGAAGAAGGCGATGTGGTTATTTTCTTCAACTATCGCAACGACCGCGCCAAAGAGTTGACCGTCGTACTTTCGCAACAAGATATGCCCGAACAAGGAATGCACACCATCCCCAACTTGCAATATTTCACGATGACGCCTTACGACCCGACATATAAAAACGTACACGTAATTTTTGATAAGGAAAACGTGGAAAATACCTTGGGAGAATATATTTCTTCCTTGAAACTGAAACAATTACATATCGCCGAAACGGAAAAATACGCACACGTAACTTTCTTTTTCAACGGCGGCCGCGAAGCCCCTTACGATGGAGAAGAACGTATTTTAGTACCGTCGCCCAAAGTAGCCACCTACGATTTGCAACCCGAAATGTCGGCTTACGAAGTGAAAGATAAGTTAGTAAATGCCATCGAATCTAAACAATTTGACTTTATCGTTGTTAATTATGCAAACGGGGATATGGTAGGACATACCGGCATATATCCAGCCATCGAAAAAGCAGTCGTCGCCGTGGACGCTTGTTTGAAAGATACCATCGAAGCGGCAAAAGCCAACGGTTACGAAGCGATTATTATCGCCGACCACGGCAATGCCGATTACGCTTTGAACAATGACAATTCGCCCAATACGGCCCATTCCCTGAATCCGGTACCGTTTATATATGTTTCGGAAAACGCCGGCGCAAAAACGGAAGACGGAAAATTAGCTGATGTAGCACCCAGTATTTTACAGATTTTGGGATTGCAGCAGCCGGTGGAAATGACGGGACATAATTTGATTTATTAACTTATTTCGTTATTTTTATTCAAAATTAAGACCGAAAGGTTTTTTATTTATATTATTTATTCACAATTTAATTTTTTTAAATGAAAAAGATTTTCTTAATGATGGTAATTGCCATCGCCGGTTTTGCAACCGCAAATGCACAGTTTAAAGCAGGCGACAAAACATTGTCAGGTAAGCTAACTAATTTTAATTTTGGCTACATAGTAGGGGACAACGATTATTCCGCCATCAACGTTGATCTGTCGGTAGCCGGTTCATATTTTGTGATTGACAAATTGGCTGTAGAGGCAATGTTAGGTATAACATCATCCAAGTATTCCGTAGGAGATTACAGTTCGGATGCTTCTACCGGTTTTGGCTTCGGTATTGGAGCAAGATACTATGTATGGGATGCTCTGTATGCTGGATTAACATATCAAGGTCAAAAAAACACAGATCAGGACTTAATTAATCTTTTGAACATTGAAGTGGGATACGATTATTACATTACCGATAATGTATTTTTTGAACCAGCTGTTTATTTCACTAAAAATTTGAATGACGGTGGTCGTTCTAAATTTGGTTTATCAATCGGTATCGGTGTAAATTTCTAAATTTTACATTATAACATAATAACAACTGTCGGGAATTAATTTTTCCGGCAGTTTTTTTATTAGGACATAAGCGGCCAAACAACTGATTCGTTTATCGGAAATCCAATCCATTACAAAAAATATTTGCTGCGACAAATACCGAAATAAAAATGGATATAAACGACTGTTCGGAATGGCTGCGTGTATTTATGATTGATTTAACACTTGCACCCCACAACAAACCGTCAAAGCCGCCGTTTCCGTGCGCAACCGGCTTTCACCCAAAGAGATGGATTGAAAACCGTTTTGAATAGCCAATGTTACTTCTTCTTCGCTAAAATCGCCCTCCGGACCAATTAAAACCAAGATATTCTCGTTCGGACGATACCAATGGGCAAATAACGGTTTTTCCCCTGCGTAACAATGCGCTATCGCTTTTTGTCCGTTAAACGGTTGATTAATAAATGTTTTATAATCGGTTATTTCCTGCAATTCGGGCAAAACGGCTTTTTCGGATTGTTTCATCGCCGAAATCAAAATCTTCCGGATGCGATCGGTTTTCAGATCTTTTCGTTCCGAAAAACGGGTTTTTAAAAAGGTAATTTTATTGATGCCGGTTTCAGTGGCTTTTTCGACAAACCATTCGGTGCGATCAATGTTTTTGGTTGGCGCAATTGCGATTTCAATTCGATTGTTCCAATAAGGTTGCCAAGGAATGGTTTCCAAAATCGCTACACCACAATGTTTCGGATGCGCTTCCGTGATTTGGGCTTTATAGAAACAGCCCTTGCCGTTGGTAATATCAATCGTATCGCCGGTTTGTTTTCGTAAAACGCGGATACAATGTTGCGATTCGGATTCCGGCAAAAAACCATCCAACAACACACCGGGAGCATAAAACAACATCATAATCACTTGATTTTATTTGTATTGCACGGTTTGAACACCAATCAACCGGTCGTAACGCACACCCACGGGACGGGCATAAACAAAGGCGCGATATTCATTTTCCGTTTGATAATAATCGCCTTCGATGGCTTCGGTCGAAGCAGGAGAAGAAGCATTTTTCCGGCTCACAAACAGATAGTTATAATAACCCTCTTTCAGCAAAACCGCTTTCGTGTAACCTTTGTCTTTGACGTTGTATTCCATTTCGGAACGGAAATCAAAACTGTTGTTAAACGCATCACTCAAAAGATACAACTTGTCCGTCAAGGGTTTATCGCAAGGAACATAAAAAAGCACCACTTGATAATCGGCTTCCAGATCCGAATCGGAGGCATCGTTGTTACGAACATAAAAACGGCCGTTCAAATCTTCGTAGAAAAAATAGGCGCGGTCGCTTCGGATGCGGTCGGGAAACAAAATCGAGTGGTAATAGGGTTCGTAATATTCCACCGAGGCGATGTTCATGCCTGCATAATAAGTGGTCGTCATCTCAAAACGGCGGTATTCATTGCCCGCATCAAAAATCAGCGCGGGATTGTGGTCATAAATTGCAGTCCGGTTTTGGAGAGTCAGCGGTTGGATTGCTTGTGCAGCATTGTCCCAACGATTATTTTGTTGTACATACACTTTCAATTCGTTGAAAGGCGATTTGATTTCGATACCGTAAGCCACTTCCAAGCGCACCGATTGGAATTTGTGGTTTGAGCCTTTGTCGGTAATCGGCGAAACTTGCATCGCGATGGAACTTTGCGGTTCGAGCGCCGAAAAACAAGCGTTCAAAATCAATTGTTCGTCCTCCGTAAAAATTTGGACAACATAGTTTCCCGATACTTTCAATTGAATATTATCGTTGGGAATCAACAACTTATAATTCACATATTCCATTTTTGTATTGAACGAATGAGCGTAATCTTCCAAAGGCAGATTTTGCAGACCATCCATAAATTCCGATTCGATGAGTTGCGAAGATTGCCAATCGGCGTTGCAATGGATGATTTTGTAAGTGTAATATTCGGGGGCGGCGCCCATGAGGTCGAAATTGATTTCGATTTGTTCGTTATCTTGGTTTAATTTGATAATCGGCGAAACATTCCACTCACCAGCTTTGTGTACTTGCAGGGTTTTTATTCTGTCGGTAAAGGATCTGGTTCTAAAAGGTTGGGCGTTAGCTGTTAAAAGACTTAAAGGCTGTAAGACTAAAAAACAGAAAAGCATGAAATGCTTTCCCCGTAATTCGTAATTTGTAATTTGTAATTTTTTCATTAGTGCATCAATTTATAAATCAATTCAATCAATAATTTTCCCGCCGGAGTGGCCGGATTTTCAAATCCTTTACCCTTGGCGTCATATTCGCGAATCAAAGCAATGTTGTCCATGGTTTTGAAAGCATTGTAGCGGCGAAGGGCTTCCATATAATCGTTCAAACGCGGATCCCACGCACTACGAATGCCCAGAATCGGCATAAAATTCTCTTTCGATTTATTTTTCTCAAAATGACAAATCATCAGGTTGGAGAAAAACGAGAATAAAACGTTCAGTGTGAGGATATAGGGATTATTTTTCGGATTTTGTTCAAAATATTGCGCGATCCGGTTGGCTTTCAGGACGTCGCCGAGTGCGATGGCGCGTTGCAATTCAAAATTGTTGAAATCTTTGCTGATACCGATGTTTTTTTCGATTAATTCGGGCGTAATCCGCTTATTTTCAGCAGGTAATGCAATGGCTAACTTGTCTAATTCGTTGGTAATTTTGCTTAAATCATTGCCCAGATAATCGGTCAGAATTTGCGCAGTTTGCGTTTCGATACCGATTTGCCTTTCTTTCAGGTAATTAACAATAAATCCGGGAACTTGGTTATCGTACATTTTTTTCGATTCGAAAACGATGCCGGCTTTGGCGATTTCGCCGGTCAATTTTTTCCGTCCGTCTAATTTTCCGTATTTATGATTGATAACCAGCACGGTAGAAGTCAGCGGATTTTTGACGTATTGCGCCAAATCGTCGATATTTTTCAAGTTTTGAGCTTCTTTCACAACCACCAATTGGCGTCCGGCCATCATCGGATAGCGGCGACAGGCATTAATAACGGTGGCAACATCGGTTTCCAAGCCATAAACGACGGTTTGATTGAAATCGCGTTCCGATTCATCGACCACCGATTCGAGCAATAAATCAGTCAATTGGTCGATGTAATAGCTTTCATCGCCCTGAAAAAGATACACCGGCATAAATTTTTTCAGCCGGATATTGCCTTTTATTTCTTCAAAACTTAATTCTTTCATCGGATTTTATCCTTATTTTCCGTATTTTTGCGACGGAATTTTGCAAAAGTACATAAAAATACGATACAAAGAAAATGCTCGCACTAAATCTTCCGCCTGTGCAACTCTCTATTCGCACACAGGAAACAAAAAAGTTTGTTTTCGACCGTTTGCGCCGGCAATATGTCCGCCTCACGCCCGAAGAATGGGTGCGTCAACATTTTATTCATTATTTAATCGAACAAAAAAATTATCCCGAAGGTTTGTTGGCCAATGAAGTCTGTATCGTTTTGGGCAATATGAACCGCCGTTGCGACACCGTTTTGTACGATTCGCAACTTCGTCCGCGTATGATTATCGAATACAAGGCGCCGTCGGTAACGATTACGCAAACGGTTTTCGACCAGATACTTCGTTACAATATGTGCTTGAACGTCAACTATTTGATTGTCAGCAACGGATTACAACATTTTTGTTGTAAAATCAGCGACAACACCTATACCTTTTTAAAGGAGATTCCCGAATACGAAAAAATTGAATAAAACACAGACTATTTTCCTCCCATGATTATCTCCAGGGTTCCACCTTTCACAATATCCTTATAATCAATATAATATTTATCGCGGGGAACGAGCCATGTATATTGCCAAGCATTTCCTTCCACATAGTCGTTGTCGCGATGTACCGATTCAAAGGGATTGAAAGGCGTGCGGAATTTTCCACCGGACGAAAGCCCGCGCATAAATCCGGTTGTTTTATCGAAGTAGTATTTATAGGATTGGCTGCGTTTGGAAAAATAGTTGTAATCGTCCGTTTTGTTCATTGCTTTGGCCACTTGTGCCAAGCTCCAATCGGCAATGGCATATTCCATCGCCTTCGATAATCCTTCTTCTTCCTTATCGTATGGAATGTAGCCGTATTCCTTCAGATATTTCAATCCGCGTTCGTCGAGCATTGAAGAGGCTTTCATGGCTTCGTAAGCCAAATTTTTATCGAAGCCGTCAAAATCTTTCAAGCAAGCGTCCGCTACAATGGAAACTGCCGGATTGCCCACCATGCAATCCGTTTCGCAACCCATCAGATGCCAAACGGGTAATTTTCCCTGCTCCTTGTAAATGTGAAGCATGGTGTTGATTATATCATTTATTTTTTCCGGATAAATAATCGTCATCAAAGGTTGAGCAGCCCGGTAAGTATCCCAAAGGGAAAAAGTGGTATGATTCACGAAAGAAGCGCCGGTATGTATTTTGCCATCGGCGCCGCGATAGTCCCTATTGACATCGCAGAACACGGAAGGCGCTACCATGGTATGATACATTGCCGTATAAAAGACTTTTTTTACAGAAGCATCGGCCGTTTGGATTTGTATTTTATTCAATTCTCGATTCCATGTTTCACCTGCACCAGTAGCTGCTTGCTCAAAATCCCAACCGGGTAATTCGGCTTGCATGTTTCTTTTTGCATTTTCAATGCTGACCGGAGAGAGGGCTACTTTCACATAAACCGGTTCGCCGTTGGCCGTATCGAAATAAGCTAATCCGTTGTACTGATCGACATACTGCATCAAATCAGGTGTTTCCTGCTGTTCTTTGGAGAAAGAGTAAGGTGCATCGTCGTCCTTGATGCCTCGCTGCCGGTTAGGTTGAGCCGACATCGTAAAATTCAGATTAACGCCTTTCAGTAAGTCATTGTGAGTAAAATAGTTTTTAGTATAGATTTTTTCGTTTAATTCCAAGGATTGGATATAGGGTTTGTTTTTTGCATTGCCCGGCGGGCGAAGCGGGCGATTTCTTCCTGCGGACGATTGAGGGTTTTTGCCAGACGGTAAATCGTCCAGTCGTCGTAAGCATATTCCAAGGTACGGGCAGCGCTCTCGTTGATTCCGACATTGTAGGGAATATAGCCGAGTGTATTGTAATATTCATGTCCCAAGCGTCCGGTTGAACAGATTTGGGGATGCACTCGCTCGGTTCCGTTTAGTGCAGCTTCATAGAGAGTATGAATATCGTAGCCCCGCAATCCTTTGAGGTAAGCGTCGGCCACAATGGAAACCGAATTGTTGCCTACCATGCAATCGCGATGTCCGGGACTTGCCCATTCGGGAAGAAAGCCGCTTTCGCGGTAAGCATTGACCAAGCCTTCCTGCATCTGTTCGTTCATGGAAGGATAAAGCAGGTTCAACAAGGGAAAGAGGCTACGGAATGTATCCCAAAAGCCTGTATCGGTAAAGAGCCGGCCGGAGAGGATTTGTCCGCTATAGGGGCTGTAATGGATGATATTGCCTTCTGCATCTATTTCGTAAAACTTGCGGGGAAAGAGTACCGAACGGTAAAGTGTGGAATAAAAGGTGCGGATATTATCGAGATTATCGTCTTCGATTTGTACCCGTCCCAAGAGGTCGTTCCAAATGTTTTCGCCGGCGGAACGAAGGGTTTCAAAATCTCCGTTTAACTCTTTTAAATTGAGTTCCGCCTGCTGCAAGCTGATGAAGGAAGATGCGGTGCGGACGTGTACTTTTTCGCCTTTCCGGGTTTTGAAACTCACGATGGCGCCTGCATGATCGCAGATAATATTGTTGGCTCCTTTTTTAATTTCTCCATTTTCGACAATCGCCCATTCATCGAAAGGCTTGTCGAATACCAGCACAAAATAGTTTTTGAAATTAGACGGAACACCTCCCGAATTTTTGGTGGTATATCCGGTAATCCTATTTTGTTCCGGCAGAATCCGGATAGAGGAGCCTTGATCGAAAGCATCGATCACGACCGACGATTGACTGTTTTCGGGAAAGACAAACCGGAACATCGCCGCTCGCTCGGTGGGCGTAATTTCGGCCGTTACATCCCAACCGGCCAAATAAACGCTGTAATAATACGGTTTGGCGATTTCCGTTTTATGCGAAAACCAGCCGGCTCTTTGTTCTTCGTCGAAAACCCATTTTCCGGTAAGGGGCATCAGGGAAAACTGTCCGTAATCGTTTATCCATGGACTGGGTTGATGGGTTTGCTTGAATCCGCGTATCTTGTCGGCATCGTAGGTATATGCCCATCCGTCACCCATTTTTCCGGTTTGGGGCATCCAGAAGTTCATTCCCCAGGGCAAGGCGATGGCCGGATAAGTATTCCCATTGGATAAAGAGTATTTTGACTGCGTTCCCATCAGGATATTGACATGGTCGACGGGATTACTTCCGAATACCAGAAGTGGAAAAAAACGAAACAGAAGAATATTCTATGCATGTTTTTCAACAATTAAAAAATGAATTGACAAAAATAATAATTTTATATGAACCCAGTAAAGGGGTGCATTTCAAATTGTCGCATATCGTCCTTGCGAGGGCGTAAGCCCGAAGCAATCCGGAAAGAATAAATTATGATTATCAGATATTTTGCCTGTCGCCCGAAAGGGCGGGATTTTCATAACCGTAAGTCAAGCGAAGCGCGACTTGCGGTAACGGCCACTATACTACTTGTTCTGCCTGTAAGGCAGGATTTCTCGCGAATTAATGTCTTGAATTTCAGGCAAGGGGTACAGTACGTTCTTTTTTCCGCAGGTCACGACCTGCGGTTATGAAAATTTTGGCTTTCAGCCAAAAGGTGAAATGTCCGATAATCATTAATAAATACCGGATTGCTTCCTACTTCGTTCCTCGCAGTTCGCAAGGACGGTAGTGATAAGTATATAATGCGACAATTTGAAATGCACCCTCTCCGGCTTTCAATCCTTCTTTCGGCAATCAAATCGGCGTTGAAGCCTGTCATTGCCAAAGGATACCTGCCTTTCACTACCGCTTTAGAAACTTCTACTACTTTCTTAAATGTTCTCGGGTCAGAAGTTCCGTGTATGTTCGTTGCTTTAAGCGTTACGTTATAGAAACCTGTATTAGCGAATGTATAAACTGCCTGGTTGCCGGTTTCAGAAACCAGTGTTCCGCCTTCGACCGTCCATTCATAGCCGGTAGGATTTCCCGATGCAGTCGCTGTAAATGTTACTTCTTCATTGGGTTGTATCAGCGATTTGCTTGCCGAAACTCCACCTACAATCGGAGGCATCAGAATGCTGAAACCCCATACATCAAATTGCCAGATACGGATGGTAATCGCTTTTTCGGGGTCGCAGGAATTGCATATCGGGCGATTCGCTGTAAAAAATATCCCCGAAAGGCGTATGGCCGTTGTCACTCGGACGGCTCAATAAGACAAATTGGCACTGAAACCGGCGTGCAGGCACATCCGGCGATTGGTGTCGTCGCAACGGAAAACACCGGCGTATGCTCCCTTGAAACGGACTACCGCACTGTTAAAAATACTATTCGACGCCGGCAATAAATTCCTCGAAATAATCGGATTATTGGAATACCGCCAAAGAACTTCTTTGGAACCTTTGGGACGTTCTTCCCAAGGCATAAAAAAATTTTGTTCCATGATTTATTAAGTTATTTTCTTTTTTCATCCGGATGCACAAACGGCACCAGATAAGTAATTATAAACGAGGGAATTGTTGCAATCATCACAAAAATAAAAAAGTGTTTATATCCAAGCCGGTCACTAACCAATCCGCTTACCATACCCGGCAACATCACGCCAAAATTCATGATTCCGGTAGCAAAAGCGTAATGCGCCATCGGATACTTGCCTTGCGCAATTTGCTGCATCATAAACAATGTCAGGCCAACGTAACCGAAGCCGTAACCAAAATATTCAAATACAATGCCTCCCGCTATCAGCCAACCGCTGGAAGGTTGAAAAACAGCCAGCAACAAATAAACGACAAAAGGAATATTAAACGCGCAACAAAGGGAAAACAGGGAATTTTTCAATCCCCGGCGGGAAACGTAATAACCCGAAAGCAACGACCCCAAGATAAAAGCCAAAACGCCGAATGTTCCGTAATACAATCCGATTTGCTGCTCATTCAATCCCAATCCATCGTTAGCCACAGGCGCTTTAACCCACATTGCAGCCTCCCCTTTATCGAAGTGTTAAAAGATCAAAAATATCCAAGTTAAATATGCATTATACGTTCTGTGGGCTGGTGTATATGTTAAAACATTCGTTTTTTGGTGCTAAAACC